>JAIFLJ010000166.1 GCA_020049135.1 bacterium
AGAGTCCTCTACAAAACTTGCGGCATCTCAAACATGGATTACTTTTTCCTCAAACTCAGACAAATTTCGTTGCGAACCTGAAAGAGACCCGGCTTTGGACGTAAGGAACAGATTCCGGCTTGAACCAGTTTCAAACCCGGAAAGTATTTTTGTAAGTCTTTACGCTGCTCTAAATTAATGCCTGAAAGGTATCTATTTCCACCCCCGTCACACTGTGCTCCCATAAACGGACACATGGCTCTTTTTGAATTCGCCTTTGCCTCCTCATTCCATGTTTCTAATGGATAGCCAAATAATTCAAAAATTTTACTCATTTAGATATTTCTTGATTGTTTGCCCAAGCACTTGAGCTAGCGGTGGAGGAACAGAATTTGCAATCTGTCTGTGCTGATCCAAATTTCGCACTGTTCCAGTCCTAGAGCGAATCGGTCCTTTTAGCTCATACTCGTCAGGGTATCCGTGAATGCGCATATACTCGCGTGGAGTAAGATAACGATCTTCCGTAGGATGATAAAAAATCTCACCGCAACGCAATGTGTTGGCAGGACGTTTACGGTGCACTCTGAGATATTTTGTTGTATCCTTTGGCGTAAGCCCTCTTCTTAGTTCTTCTCCAATGTGTGTTTGAGCCGCCAAATATGATCCCTCTGGAACTTGAGAAATTCGCTCCTTGTCTCTTTCTGGAGTAACATCGACATGACTATCGGCTCGGCTGTAAATCGTCTGGCCTTTTATTTTCTTGTCTGGCTTACCTAATCCGTTGATTGCCTCGCCAACTCCAGCATACGGCTGAGAAGAGAAGAGACCGTTGCACTCTTCAAGTGGCGAGTGCGTCCGTTCTGGAAATACAAAGCCATTATGTCCATGGGTCGCTACAACGAAAAGTCGCTCTCTAAGTTGTGGAACGCCAAAGTCGGCTGCTAGTATTACTCGCCATTTTGGAACGTAGCCTGCATCTTCTAATTGACTCAGAAAACTCTCAAATACCCCTCCCTTTTTGCCTGCTTCATCCTTTGCAGAAAGAAGTCCTTTTACTTGTTCTAGTAAAATAACTGTCGGTTCCAGAAGGCGTGCAAAGCGAATAATCTCAAATAGTAGAGGGCCTCTTGCATCAGATAGCCCAAGTTGTTTGCCCGCCAGAGAGAACGACTGGCAAGGCGGCCCCCCAAAAAGTAGGGATAAATCTCCCTTTTTGATATTAAGGTCGTCGGCTAAAGTGGTGGGATTGATGCCTCTGATGTCCGCTTCGATTATTTTTGACGATTTATTTTTTATCTCATTATTCCATCGAAGGGTCTCGCAGGCGAAGCGATCCATCTCAACGCAGGCAGGGACATGAAAACCGCAATTTTTTATTCCGATGTCCATTCCGCCAGCCCCCGAGAAGAGAGAAAGTGCTTTGGGTGATTTTGGCATGTGTATTATTTTTCTGCCCAACAGTATTATTCAGCCAAATTGGGTTTAGCTTTGTGCTTGGCAGAGATTCTCGTGTCTTGTTGATTCCGAGAAAAATGGGTGGCACTCGCCAACCGTTTTTTGTTTCTCTGAGTTGTTTTCATTTTTTTCGTTTCACTCCACCGTTTCAATGACTGAAAAGTCGTTATTGCGGCGAAGTGAACCGTTAATAGTATAGCATGTCATGCGCGAACAGAGCAAGAAAAATGTAGTCGCTTATTTTTGCTAGGGTTGGCTTTTTAGACATATTTCCAAACTGATGTATTTATTGGGAAACGGGGTGGTCTCTAAGTATGATTTTTTACTGGCATAGGCGATGGTGTCGAGTCCATCCCAAATACTCGCGTAAGAAGCCCGAATCATTAGCGTCAACATTCTGGAAATACGGCATCATGCTGATATACGGAGTGCTGGGACCGCCAGCGTGACGCCAGCGGTCCCAGTGTGATAGTTGTTGGGTTTTTGCTTGACCCGCTTTTCAAACTCTCTTTTTATCTGAGGGTATCGGACGCTTTCTTGCTCTTTAAAAAAAAGGGGGGATGGGTCTTCCGATAAATTGAAAAAATTGTGAACAGCCAGCCGTATCTTTCATTGGTCGTTTTTGCCGTGGTAGCGGCTGTTTTTCCTTTGGTGCCACTCATTTTGGCACGCCTCTGGTTTTATTTTTTTGCTCCTTTGAAGCCGGGCGAATCCAAGAATGCCACCTACGAGTGCGGACTAGTTTCAGAGGGCGATGCCCGTATCCAGTTCAAAGCCCACTACTACCTTTATGCCATCGTATTTCTGATTTTCGATGTGGAAACCATCTTTCTCCTCCCTTTTGCAACTGCGTTTTTAAATTTGTCTGTTGGCGCAGTTTTGGCCATGTTGGTTTTCGTCCTGTTGTTGGTCGAAGGCCTAGTATGGGCGTGGAGCAAAGGTTACTTGGAGTGGGATTAAACAGATGAGCGTTCTTAGTGATAGCCTGATTGAAGACTTGAAAAAGCAGGGTGTCCTTGTGACCAGTATTGAGGCACTTTACAACTGGGGTCGCAGTAATTCCGTCTGGCCTTTGCAGTTTGGCCTTGCCTGCTGTGCAATTGAAATGATTGCGGCCTCGATGGCGCGGTTTGACCTTTCGCGATTCGGCTCCGAAGTGTTCCGCCCTTCGCCGAGGCAAGCCGACCTGATGATCGTTTCTGGGACAGTCACGAAAAAAATGGCACCGCAAGTAGTTCGCCTTTTCAACCAGATGCCAGACCCTAAATATGTGATAGCTATGGGTGCCTGCGCTATCTCTGGCGGGCCGTTCAAGCAAGGCTATAATGTGCTCAAAGGCGTGGATCGTTTTATCCCGGTGGACATTTACATCCCAGGTTGCCCGCCGCGCCCAGAAGCCCTTTTGCACGGGCTGATGGAGTTGCAGAAAAAAATCCGCGCTCAGAAATTGACTGGGGAAAACCGCGCCAAGTATTTCGACGCTGCGCAGCCCGGCGAATACCCCATTCCGTCGTTCGGAGAACACGACCTAGAGCCGAGCAAAAACGCCGCGCTATGGAGCCCGGCACAAGTTGCGAGGAAAGACTGAGGCATGGAAACTCCAGAAAACATTCTCGCCCGTTTGCAGGCGGCTTTTCCATCGGCCAAGATAGAACTGCTCCCCAACGGTTGTCCTAGCCAGCCACCGTCGCTCTTGCTTGACCCCGCTTTCGCCTGTGAAATAGCCACTTTTTTAAAGAATGACGCAGCACTCAGGCTCGACCATGCCACGAATGTGACAGGGGTTGATTGGCCGAAGGAAGGCTATATTGAAGCGGTTTACCATCTTTTTTCGATGGAGAAAAAACACGGGCCGCTCATCATCCGACTGAGGACTGCAAACCGTGATACCGCAGTGGTGCTACCGTCTCTCACGCCAGTTTGGCGCAGTGCCGACTTGCAGGAGCGCGAGATATTCGACCTTTTCGGGATCAAGTTTGAGGGGCATCCCGACTTGCGCCGCATTCTAATGTGGGACGGTTTCAAAGACCACCCGATGCGTAAAGATTATGTCGCCCCTGACGATTTTGAGTACGAGCCTACGGCGCACGATGATGTGCTGGAACGAGCGCAACAACACTTTTCAAAAAACGCCTGAACAACATGGATACCAGTTTTTCAAGCCAGAAAGAGATTGACGCACGGGAACGGGGCGGGCTTGGCACGGAACGGCTTGAGGTCGCTTTCGGTCCGCATCACCCTTCCACGCACGGCGTTTTCAGGATGGATGTGGTGTTGGAAGGCGAAAAAATCGTCAGCCTCAAGCCTGTGTTTGGTTACTTGCATCGCAACCACGAGAAAATTGGCGAGAGCGTTTCTTATCTAGGCATCATTCCTTACACCGACCGTTTAGACTATCTCTGTTCACCCACGAGCAACTGGGGTTTCGTATTGGCATGTGAAAAGCTGGCTGGGCTCGAAGCACCAGAACGCGCACAATATATCCGGGTCATATTGGCCGAGCTGACGCGCCTTGTGAACCACACTTGTTTGGCCGGGTTTCTGGCGCAGGATTTGGGGGCGATGGGGACGCCGCTCATGTACGCTTTCCGCGAACGGGAAAATATATTGGATCTTTTCGAGTCTCTGACGGGGGCGCGGATGATGGTCAACTATTTCAGGTTTGGCGGTTGCCGCTGTGATTTGCCTGAAGGCTGGCTGCAAGGCGTTTCGCGTGTGCTGGACGCCTACTCGAAGTTTTTGGACGAGTTCGAGGCTTTGCTCACGGGAAATGAAATTTTGCTCCAGCGCACGCAGGGCGTTGGCGTGCTGAAAGCCGACCTAGCAATTAACGCGGGCATCACTGGGCCTTGCCTGCGTGCCAGCGGCGTAAACTACGATCTGCGCAAGGTGGACGCTTACGGCATATATTCGCGTTTTCCGTTCCGCGTTCCAATTGGCGAGCATGGGGACTGTTTCGACCGCTACATGGTCAGGATTTTGGAGATGCGCGAATCCATTGGCATTCTGCGGCAGGCTGTGCGCGAAATACCTGCGGGTCCAATCATGGACGCGAAGGCCAAGACGCGTTCGATAAGGCCGAAGGCGGGCGAAGTTTACGGGCGCATAGAATCACCGAAAGGCGAACTCGGGTTCTACCTGATAGCGGACGGTTCACCTTCGCCCTACCGCTACCGCATTCGTCCACCCAGTTTCATAAACCTCACCGTGCTAGAAGAGATGTGTCTTGGGCTGACAGTTGCAGATGCAGTGGCTATTTTGGGCAGTATAGATATCGTCCTCGGGGAGGTGGATCGCTGATATGCTAGGCACAGGAATCATTCGTGGACTCGTTGTAACGGCGCGGAACTTTTTAGGGAGTTTCTACGACCGCCGCCGCTTCGTCACAGTATTCTACCCAGAGCAAAAAGTAGAAATGCCTGAGAGATTTCGCAGCTTCCCGTTCCTTGTTTACGATGGGGAAGATGCCGTGCGCGGGCTGCGCTGCGTGGCCTGCAAGATATGCGAGAAAAATTGTCCGCCGCAGTGCATATATATAGTGCAGCAGCGCGACGAAAAAGGGAAACCGCTCAAGCACCCCGCTGTTTTTGACTTAGATATTTCTGTTTGCATGAGCTGCGGGATATGCGTTGAGGTTTGCCCGTTTGACTCGATAAAAATGGATAAAGTGTTCGAGGTGGCTGAGAGTGCGCGTTTTGAAAAACTGCTTTTTGGCAAGGCAGCACTTTCAAAGTCTAACGCATATTATCGCAGCGTAAGCCCCGCCGATGCGGGCGAGACGGACGCTAGGCTCGAAGAGGAAAAAAAAGCGGCTGCGGCCAAGGCGCAGGCTGCCGCACAGAAGAAAAGTGCCGCACAGGCGCAGGAACCTCAATAGACCATGAACGAACTCTTTTCAGAATGGGTGAGACGGGCTGTAGAAACGCTCTCAGAAATGTTGCGTAACCCGGACCAAGCACCCGTCGTTGGCAAAGCTTTCATTGTTTCGGTTTTCCCTGAATTTTTGCAAGGCGTAGTCGGGGCGTTCATTTCAATAGCAGCACTGATATCGGTGTTTGGTGGGCTGTTTGCGCTGCTCACGCTGATGGAAAGAAAAGGGCTGGGCCGCATCCAGAATAGACCTGGACCAAACCGCGTCGGGCCGTTTGGAATTTTGCAGCCCGTGGCCGATGGTCTGAAGATGCTGACCAAAGAAGACATTGTTCCGTTCCGTGCCGATGCGTTTCTCCATTTCATAGCACCCGTGATTTTGGTAATGATGTCGCTCCTCACTCTGGCCGTGATACCTTACGGGCGCAACATGGCCCCCATCGAACTGGACTCCGCGCTCCTTTTCTTTTTTGCTGCTGGAGCATGCACGGAACTCGCCGTTTTTCTTGCGGGCTGGGCAAGCCGCAACAAATATTCGTTGCTAGGTGCGATGCGTGCTATTGCGCAGATGATCAGCTACGAGCTGCCGCTGTTATTGGCATCTTTCTCCGCAGTTCTGTTGGTCGGCTCACTTTCGCTAGTCTCAATCGTGGATTCGCAAGGGGGATTCATGTTGGGTGTGTTGCCGAAATGGAATGTGCTAACGCCGTGGGGTTTTGTCGGATTCATCATCTTTATGATAGGCGCGTTCGCGGAGTCGAACCGTTCGCCGTTCGATTTGCCTGAGGCAGAATCGGAGCTTATCGCGGGGCATCTCACGGAATATTCGGGCTTTAAATACGCACTATTTTTCATGGCTGAGTACATTGGGATGTTGGCCATAAGCGGGCTTGCCGTGACACTCTTTTTGGGCGGCTGGCACGCGCCTGTGCCTTTCCTCGGGTGGGTGCCATCATACTGCTGGTTTTTTGCCAAGCTCCTCACCCTAGCATGTTTCTTTATCTGGGTGCGTGCCACGCTGCCGCGTCTTCGTGCGGATCAGCTTATGGCCTTGGCGTGGAAATGTCTGATACCGCTATCATTCATAAATCTTGGCGTGACCGTTTTCTGGCATTATTCGGCGGCGTGGAGTTTTGCTATGGCACTGCCCGCCCGATGGGGCATCGCTTTCTTAGCTTTGGCTGTGCCTTATACTTTTCTCGCCCGCCAGCTTGGGACGAAAAAAACCTTTGCCCGCCGGACATACCGGTTTGCTGAATAATGAGCATTTCATTCATAATTATAAGCATGATAATCCTCTTGGGAGCGGCTGCTGCCGTCTCTTTTTCAAACCTGATCCACTGCGCCCTTTCTCTGGCCGTGGCCATGGTTGGGTTGGCCATGCTCTACCTGCATTTGGGTGCAGAGTTCGTTGGTTTCACGCAGGTGCTAGTCTATGTGGGCGCTGTTTCAATAGTGGTGCTGTTCGCAATTTTGCTGACGCGCCCTGCCCCGTTTTCTCCGGGCGTGCATGTCCCTTGGCACGGGCGCGTGACGGGAATACTTGTTGCAGGTCTCGTGGCTGGGATGCTTGTGGGGGCAGTTTTGGGCACGCCACTGACATCGCATGTCGGACAGCGGGTGATAACTGTTAAACAGATCGGCATGGAACTCATGACCACTTACGCTGCGCCGCTTGAAATAGTAGGGCTTCTGCTGACGGCTGCCCTGATGGGAGCGGTCATTTTGGCTGCGCCAGAAAACGGGGAGAAAAAACCATGATCCAACCGCTTCACGCATGTCTGATCCTGTCGTCGCTGCTTTTTTGCATCGGCCTAGCTGGTGTCTTGGCGCGGCACAACACCATTCTCATGCTCATTGGAGTTGAGCTGATGCTGAACGCAGCAAATGTTAATTTTATAGCTTTTTGGCGTTACGGCGCGTGGGCGGGGCAGTCGGCGGGCGTGATGTTTGCTATATTTTCAATCGCAGTGGCAGCGGCAGAAATCGCGGTTGGACTTGCGCTAGTCATCCTTATTTTCAGGCATGTCCGCACCACCAGTATTGACCGCGTGGACGGGATGAAAGGATAACATGGAAATGATTTCGAAAACTTGGGAGACGCTGCTGGTGGTAAAACTCCTTTGGATTATCCCTGCAATACCCATGCTGGCGGCGGGTGTTCTGGCTCTTACGCCGCGTGGCTACCGACGCATGGCGGCATCGCTTGCCATAGGCTCAATGGTGCTGGCGTTTCTTTTTTCGTGCCTAGCTTTTTACGCAACAATGATACCCTTGCCGTACTCGGAGGCATGGCGGCAGTCGTACAATGTCCCGTGGTTCGACATCGGCCACGAAACCGTCCGCGTGGGCTGGGTGCTCGACCCGCTTAGTGCGTTGATGCTGGCCATGGTGACTTTTGTGGGGACATGTATTTTCGTTTTCAGCACTGGCTATATGGCTGAGGATGAGAATTTCACGAGGTTTTTCGGTTTCCTCACGCTGTTCGCTGGGGCGATGCTCGGGCTGATAATTTCTAACAGCCTGCTTCTTCTGTTTATATGCTGGGAGCTGGTCGGGCTTGCATCCTATCTCTTGATCGGGTTCTGGTTCCACAAGCCGAGTGCAGCGGCTGCGGCGAAAAAGGCGTTCATGACCACGCGCATCGGTGACTTGGGCTTGCTCATCGGGATGGTTTGGTTGTACAGCGAAACAGGGACGCTTCTTTTTTACGATGGCGGGTTTGGTTGTCTAGAAACAAAGGCGTTGATCGGGCTGGTAACGCCTGCGATTTCTGGCGGGACTCTGGCCGTCACAGGAATCGCGCTCCTCATTTTCTGCGGGGCGATTGGCAAGTCTGGCCAGTTTCCGCTCCATGTTTGGTTGCCTGATGCCATGGAAGGCCCCACGCCCGTTAGTGCGCTCATACACGCTGCAACCATGGTGGCGGCTGGCGTTTTTTTGGTGGGCAGAATGCTCCCGCTGATGGGTGCTGACATGATTCTTTTTAGCGGTAGCTCGCCGACACTTTATATTGTGGCCATGGTCGGTTCGTTCACTGCGCTGTTCGCCGCGCTTATCGCAGTTGCGCAGACCGACATCAAACGCATCTTGGCATACTCGACCGTCTCGCAGCTCGGCTACATGATGATGGCCATCGGCGTGGGCGGCTACCCCGCTGCGATTTTTCACCTTTTGACGCACGCTTTTTTCAAAGCACTCCTTTTTCTCGGGTCTGGCTCCGTCATTCACGGTTGCCACCATGAGCAGGACATCCGCAGGATGGGCGGTATTGCGGGGAGCATGAAAATAACTTTCGCCACATACGCCGTTGGTATGATGGCTCTTTCAGGAGTCCCATTCTTCTTTTCGGGGTTTTGGAGCAAGGAAGCTATTTTACACGCGGCTCTCACATGGACGCCTTCGATGCTGCCGTTTATCTTCGGGTTGTGCGGGGCGTTTCTGACGGCGTTCTACATGACACGCATGATGGGCTATGTTTTCTTTGGAAATTATCGCGGCGACTCGTGCCATGCCCCGCACGAAAGCCCGGCTACGATGACAGTGCCGCTGGTTATTCTGGCGGTCTTTGCCGTGCTGTTGGGGTTTGCTGGAACATCGTTCTGGCCTTGGTGCCAATCCTATTTGACTGCGCAAAGGGTTCGTTTTGGGTGGGAGGAATTTTTGCACGCTTGGCCGCTCACTGGTGGTTCGATAGCTATGGTGGCTGCGGGGATAGGGCTTGGGTGGAAACTGTATATCTCTCGCCCAGTCGGCGGTGCAGACGCTCCAGACATCCTTGAAACGATGCACCCGAAAATTTACAACTGCCTGAAAAACAAGTTTTTCGTGGACGAGTTCTACGCAGCGACATGGGTGCGCTGGTGCGGGGCGTTCGCGTCTGTTTCGGACTGGATGGAACGGTTCGTGTGGGGCGGGATGATGAGGGGAGCGGCTTTTTTTACGGCCTGCCTTGCACTGTTAAACAGCGAGACTGATGAACGAGTTGTCAATGGCTCGTTCGATGGCGGCTGCAAAGTGCTTAAAGCTTCGTCTGGCAAACTTTCACTTTTTCAAAACGGAAAAGCGCAGCGGTATTTGTGTGTGATAGGGGCAGCTTTCGCGCTCCTTCTGCTGGCACTTGAGATGGGGGTGAAACTATGACTCAGACACCTTGGCTCAGCCTACTGATTTTTGTCCCTTGGGTGATGGCACTGGGGCTCGCCTGTTTTTACCGCAAAGACGGAGATGCGGCCAAAAAAGCCGCGCTCGTTTTTTCACTGCTTCCAGCATTGGTTACGCTTTTTCTGGTTGGTCATTTCGATGCTGCGCGAGCGGGAATGCAGTTTGTTGAAAGGCACGATTGGATACCATCTCTCGCCGTTGAGTACTGCCTCGGGTTGGATGGTTTCAGCCTGCCGCTCGTGATACTCACGACTATTCTTGTGCCGTTCGCGATATTGGCATCGTGGCAGGAGAAGAAAACAGACGGCGTTTTTTACGCGCTGATTCTTTTTTTGCAGGGGAATCTATATGGCGTTTTTACGGCTCTCAATTTTTTCCCGTGGTTCCTGTTTTGGGAGATGAGCCTGATACCTGCATTTTTTCTGATCAGGATATGGGGCGGGCAAGGGCGTATCGCAGCCGCTACTCCGTTTTTCATTTACACGATGCTGGGGAGCGCGGCGATGCTGCTGTCGTTTTTGGCACTTTACATTTCAGTTGGGACATTTGATTTCGTGAAGCTGGCTGAACTCGGGCGCACAGGAGTTATAGAGGGGGCGCTTTACGCAAACTTAGGTCTCACCCCAGCCGACTCAAACATGTGGGTCACGCTAGTGTTCTTCGGAGTTTTGCTAGGGGTGGCTGTGAAAGTCCCTCTGTTTCCGTTCCATTCATGGCTACCTGCGGCTTACGCTGAAGCACCAACGAGCGTGACCATCCTGCTGACAGGAGCACTTTCCAAGATGGGCGTTTACGGTTTCTTGCGGCTGCTCCTGCCGATTTTCCCCGGAGTGATCCGCGAATGGCTGGAGGTTTTGCTGGCACTTGCTTTGGCTGGGATAATTTTCTCCGCCTTTGCTGCACTTTTCCAAAAGGATTTGAAGCGGATGCTGGCCTATTCTTCCATCAACCATCTTGGCTACTGTTTACTTGGTATTTTTGCAGCGGCGGCATCAACGCACGAAGTTGCGGGGGCGGCGACCGAGATAGCCGCCACGCTCAACGGTGTCGTGGTGCAGATGTTCAGCCACGGCATTTCAGCGGCAGCACTTTTTTGTTTTGTGGGGTGGATAGAAACTAGGGGTGGGGGACTGCGCGGGCTGGAAGATTTTGGCGGTCTGCGCAAAGCGGCACCTATTTTTTGTGGGTTGTTTGGGATAAGCGCGTTTTCGTCGCTTGGCCTGCCAGGTCTCAACGGGTTCATAGGCGAGTTTCTGATTTTCAAAGGGGTCTTCGCTTTGGTGCCGTGGGCAGCAGTAGGTGCGACTGTCGGCCTGCTCGTGACGGCTCTATTTTTGCTGACCTGCATGGAAAAAGTTTTCCACGGTCCGCTTCCCGAAAAATGGGAGAAGTGGCCGGACCTTTCGCTGTTTGAACGCGTGACGATGCTGCCGCTCGCAGCACTCATGTTTGTAATTGGGCTTTGCCCGCAAATGCTAGTCGGCTTGGTGAATCCGTGTTCGACTCGCATGGCGGAATGGTTGTCGAGGTTATGGATATGATACTCTGGACACTTTATTTTTCATTTTTGGGCGCAGTATTGGTTCTGCTCTTGCCGGGGCGTGCTGCGAAATGGGCGGCACTCTCTGTAGCGGTGGCCACGCTGGCGGCGGCTTTTGCGGGGGCAAGCGAATACATGTCAGTCAGCGCACAGGCGCCTTGGGTGACGCTTGCCAAATCGCCTTGGATACCGAGCCTTGGGATTTCGTGGCATCTGGCGGCTGATGGCATAAGCATCACGCTCGTTCTTCTCACGGCTCTAGCGTCGGTGGCTGGGGTGCTGTTTTCATGGAATGTGGCGCACCGCCCAAAAGAATTTTTCGCGCTTTACTTGACGCTCATCGGCGGCGTTTACGGCGTATTTTTCAGCGTTGACCTGTTCCTGTTCATGGTGTTTTACGAGATAGCAATCATCCCCAAATATTTTTTGATAGCGGTATGGGGCTCTACGCGCCGCGAGTACGGGGCGATGAAGCTTGCTCTCTATTCTTTCATAGGCAGCGCTCTCTCGCTGGCTGGCATCCTTGCTGCGTATGCCGTGGCGGGCGGTCACACTTTCGATCTGCTTGAGTTGGCCAGCTACCCGTTCCCTCCGCAGTTCCAGTATTGGGCGTTCCCGCTAGTTTTTGTGGGGTTCGCTATTCTGGCTGGCATGTGGCCATTTCACACATGGGCGCCGACCGGCCATGTGGCTGCCCCGACTGCGGCATCCATGTTGCTGGCTGGTGTTGTGATGAAACTCGGTGCTTACGGGTGCCTGCGCGTGGCCATGCCACTTTTTCCTATTGGCCTAGAAGAGTGGAGTCTTTTCTTCGCTGGGCTAGGCGTGGTTGGAATTATTTACGGGGCACTTGTCGCGCTTGCGCAGACGGATTTCAAGTTTGTAATCGGTTATTCCAGCGTGAGTCATATGGGGTTTGTTATCCTAGGGCTTATGACGCTCAACGCAGTTGGCCTGCAAGGTGCCGTGATGCAGATGTTCTCGCACGGCGTGATAGCTGGGCTGCTCTTCGCCGTGGTGGGGCGCATGGTTTACGATAGGACACACACGAGAGAGCTTTCTGAACTGGGGCCTATGCAGCTTTACAGAAGCATGCCGTTTGTAACTGTGGTTTTTGTTTTGGCAGGGCTTGCCTCAATGGGGTTGCCTGGTTTCAGCGGTTTTGTAGCCGAGCTGATGATAGTAGTCGGGGCGTGGCGCGGGATACCGTGGATGGCCGTGATGGCTGGGCTTGGGATACTGCTTGCTGCGGCATACACCCTGCGCGTGATGCAACTCGCATTTTTCGGGTATGGCGACAACTCCAGCGAAAATTCGCACAGCGATATGAGCAAGATAGATGCGATTTCGTGGCCTGAAAAGACTGGAGCCGTTTTGTTGCTGGCCGCGTCCCTGTGCGTGGGGCTGAGGCCGAGTCTTTTGCTCGACCTGATAGCACCTGCCATGAACACGCCGCTCGTCCAAGTCATTTTGAAAGGAGCCGGATCATGAACTACGGGGATTTATTGAGGGCATTTTCAGCGGAAACTTTACTCGTTCTTTTCGCTGGCGTGATCGCGTTTGCGGACGGTTGGCTTGCTAGAAAAGGGCGTGCTGAACAGTTGCGCCACCAGATAGCGTCGGGTCTCCTGCTTCTGGCCTGTGCTGGCGCGGGGTGGTCGCTCGTGCGCGTGACGCCGCCGTGCATGTTGCCCGATGGGATGATAGTCTCCACCGATGTGGGTATCCATCTCAAGGGCGTGATTTTGGTGCTACTCTCTTTCACTGGCCTGATAGCGGCTGGGACTGTGAGGACGCACCACATAGGCGAGTTTTACATCCTTCTTATTTTGAGTGCGATTGGCATGTTTGTGATGTTGAGCACCGAAAACTTACTGATGGCTTTCGTGGCTTTGGAACTAGCGAGTATAGCACTCTATATTTTGGCGGGGTTTGACAAAAAAGATGTCCGCTCCGCCGAAGCTGCGATGAAATATTTTCTATTCGGCGGTGTGGCAGCCGCGTTCTTACTGTTCGGCCTGAGCCTAGTTTACGGGCTTACCGGATCGCTGGATGTTCGTGTTGTCGGGCGCAGTCTCTCGCACATGCCAGCCTCTCCGTTGCTGCTGACGGCTACCGTCATGGTCATGGCTGGGTTCGCTTTCAAAATCGCTGCGGCACCTTTCCATCTATGGGCACCGGACGCCTACGAAGGAGCACCTGTCTCCGTGGCAGCTTTCGTGGCATCAGCATCGAAAGTGGCAGGTTTTGCATTGTTTGTGAAACTACTGACAGTTGGTTTCCCCGGAACTTTTTTAACGCGCAACGGTCTATGGGATGCGCCTTCGTGGATGTCTCTCGCTGTGCTGCTCTCCGTTTTTTCCATGATTTGGGGAAATGTGGCTGCGTTGAAGCAGAAGAGTGTGAAACGGCTTTTGGCATACTCCGCCGTAGCACATGCTGGGTATATGCTCATCGGCGTGTTGGCCGCCCCGAAGCTTGGCTCAAATGCGTTGCTATATTATGCGGTCACTTATGCGCTGGCTACCGTGGGGGCATTCGGTGCTGTGGCCGCAGTGGAAAAGAGTTGTGGCTCGGACAAATTGGACGCTTTTGCTGGGCTCATGCGCCGCTCGCCATTTCTTGCGATCTGTATGGCTGCTTTCATCCTTTCGTTGGCAGGGATACCGCCGCTGGCAGGTTTCTTCGGTAAATTCTACCTGTTCGCAGCAATACTTAAAATGGACGGTTCTTCACTATGCCGCTTTTGGCTGGCTGGGTTAGCTCTGGCAACGAGTTGCGTGTCGCTCTACTACTACCTGCAAATACTCAAGCAGGTTTTTGTTGTCGAGAAAGAGGACGCAGACACCATTGGGCTGGATACCCCATTGCGCTGGGTGCTCGGCCTTGCCGCCGCTGGAGTGCTTGCCGCTGGATTGTTCCCGGAGGCACTGCTCCGGGTTTTGTGAAAATGGAAATAATTGTCGCCGCATGTTACAGCGGTTAATTATTGGATTGGCAAAGCCCATTTCTTATCTACAAAAAGCAAAAGTTATATGTCTGAAATACGCGTCAAAAGAATTAAAAAATTGAATGTTCGGATAACGGTGCCGGGCGACAAAAGCATCTCGCACCGTGCCGTGATGTTGGCTGGCCTAGCGGAAGGCAAAAGCAGAGTCACAGGTTTTTTGAAAAGCGACGATTGCATGTGTTCGCTCCGCGCCATGCAGGCACTCGGTGCTCGCGTGGAGGTTTTAGATGATGATGCCATGGAAATCACCGGCGTGGCTGGCGAGTGCCAGCAGGTGATGGAAACCATAGACTGCGGTAACTCTGGCACATCCATGCGGCTGTTAGCGGGCATACTCGCGGCACAACCCTTTGCAGCACGGCTCTCTGGCGACCATTCGCTCAACTCGCGCCCGATGAAACGGGTCATGGCACCGCTGACTCAGATGGGCGCATACATAGAAAGCGAAATGAAAAACGGGTGCGCGCCGCTGCGTGTGAGTGGGGCGCGACTGCAAGGCATCACCTACAAGCTCCCTGTGGCGAGTGCTCAGGTCAAATCGTGCCTGCTTTTTGCGGGGCTTTTCGCCGATGGCTCCACCACGGTTATAGAACCCACGCAGTCCCGCGACCACACGGAACGGATGATGAAGCATTTTTTCGTGCCGCTCAGAACAGAAGAACTCACCTCAGTCGTCCACGGTGGCAGCATCCCGCAAGGGCGCGATTTCAGAGTGCCAGGCGATTTTTCATCGGCGGCTTTCTGGCTTGCGGCTGCGGCTGCTTTTCCTGGCTCAATGCTTTCGGTCGAGGGCGTGGGGCTGAACTCCACTCGCACGGGGCTTCTCAGCATACTTATGAAAATGGGGGCGCAGATCAGGGAGTATGTCGAGACTGGCAACGACACCGAGCCCCACGGCAACCTCGAAATACACGGGCGCGGCCTGCATAGCGTCGTGGTAGAAGGCAAAATCATACCGAATGTCATAGACGAAATACCTATCATTTCCGTCCTCGCCGCTCTTGCAGAAGGTGAGACAATTATCAAAGACGCCAAGGAACTGCGCGTGAAAGAGACGGATCGCATCGCTGCCATCACGCAAAACCTGCGGGCGTTTGGCGTCCCCGTAGAGGAGACCGAAGACGGCATGATTATACAGGGTGGGAACCCCCTGACGGGTGCTACCGTGGAGAGTTTCGGTGATCACCGCATAGCGATGGCGTTCGCCATACTCGGGCTTTTCAGCGAGGGCGAGACACGCATCCTCAACACGGACTGCATCACGACATCGTATCCTGGATTCGAGAAACAGCTCACTCAAATAATCAACGCCTAACAGTCATGAATAACCCAGTTATTGCAATTGATGGCCCTTCCGCATCGGGCAAAAGCACAGTGGCACGCGAGCTTGCCAAGGCACTCCACGGTTTCGTTTATGTGGATACAGGGGCGATGTACCGAGCTGTGACATGGAAACTTTTGCAGTCCTCCGTGGATCGCTCCCAGCCGAAAAACATTGAGGCGTTTTTGGAGGGATGCCCTCTGGTTTGTGAAATCTCAGGCAAGGCGACGGCACTGCGTTTTGGCATTGAGTCAGTCAGTCCTGAGTCGCTCCGTTTGCCAGAGGTGGCAGCAAATGTGGCTTCCGTGGCATCGGTGCCTAGCGTTCGCGCACGCCTAGTAGCACTACAACGCTCGCTTTTGGATTTGTCTCCGCTCGTCATGGAGGGGCGGGATATCGGCACAGTGGTTTTTGCGGGGACACCGCACAAATTTTATTTGGACGCCAATCCTGAAGTGCGTGCCAGCCGCCGTAATTTGCAGGGGGAAAAGGACGCCATAGCCAAACGCGACGACCAAGACAAGACAAGAGCTGTTTCCCCGCTCGCGGTCGCTTCGGATGCCACGGTGATTGATTCGTCGTCGCTTGGAGTAGCGGATGTAGTTGCGCTGATTTTGAAACATCTTGCGGGACAGGGCTTGAATGTTCCGCCCGCCTCATGAGAGGGTCGCGAGGCCATGAAAGAACAACCCAAGCAGGTTTTTGACTACGATTTTTATCTCCAGAACACGGATAAGGCCGCTTGGGCTTACCCGTATGCTAAGGGGCTGAACACCATTTTTTTCCGCCTTTTTTTTGGTCGGCGCGTTTTCGGGTTGGAAAATGTTCCGCCAAAGAGCGGGTATCTAATCTGCGCCAACCATGTCAGTTATTTGGATCCCACTTGCATCGGGTCATCGTTCCCATACCCCATCTACTATGTCGCGAGGCACACGCTGTTCGTGCATTTTTTCTTGCGATGGCTTTTGCCGATGATGAACGCCATCCCCATTGATCGCGACCGCCCAGACATAGCCAGCATGCGCACTGTCTTGCGAGTGCTCAAAGCTGGGGCACCAGTTTTGATTTTCCCTGAGGGGACGCGGAGTTTGGGCGGTCAGCTTCAAAGGGGCGAAAAAGGCGTGGGCCTGTTGATGGCAAAATCTCATGCGCCCGTGCTGCCAGTGCGCATACGGGGCACATACGAGGCACTGCCTTCTGGCGGTTCGCTGAAATTCCACCCAATAACAGTAACGATAGGCAAGATCATGCCTCCATTTGAAGTGCCGAAAGGGATGGAAAAAGAAGATGCTTACCAGCTTTTTTCCGACACCGTAATGGCTGAAATTGAAAAACTCTAACAGGACAAAAATTATGAAAAAAAAGGCTTACGCGCAGGCGGGTGTAGATGTGGATTTGGGCAACCGCGTGAAATCTACGCTGGGCGCAAAACTCAAAAAAACGCATCGCCCGGAGGTGTTGGGGCGCATGGGCGGGTTTGGCGGTCTGTTTAGGGCATCTTTTAAAGGGATGAAAAAACCCGTGCTCGTAGCCAGCGTAGATGGCGTGGGCACCAAACTAAAAATCGCCTTTGCCATGGGCAAACACGACACCGTCGGGATGGATTTAGTCAACCATTGCGTCAACGACATCCTCACGCTTGGGGCAGAGCCGCTATTTTTTCTGGATTATATAGGGACGGGCAAGCTGGAACCAACTGTGTTCAACCAGATCATGAAAGGATTTGCCACGGCCTGCCAAAAGTCTAACTGCGCACTGATAGGCGGGGAGACGGCGCAGATGCCCGGCTTTTACGGGGCGGGCGAGTACGACTTGGCTGGAACAATCGTTGGCGTAGTGGACGAGAACAAAATCGTGGACGGGCGCAACATCCGCATCGGCGATGCAATTATCGGGCTCCCTTCCAACGGGCTTCACACCAACGGCTATTCGCTCGCCAGAAAAATAGTTTTTGAAACCATGAAGCTCAAGCCGTCAAGCCGAGTCAAAGGTGTTGCTGGGACGATCGGAGAGGCACTTCTGAAGCCGCACATGTCGTATCTCGCCCCGGTGCAGGCGTTGATGAAAAAAGTGAAAGTGAAAGGCATGGCGCATATAACAGGCGGCGGCCTCCTTGATAATTTTCCGCGCGTGCTGCCCAAAACTGCTGACGCCGTAATCCGCAAAGGATCGTGGAAAATGCCGCCCCTGTTCGCGTGTTTGCAGCAGGCTGCAAACCTGCCAGACGACGAGGCATATCAAGTTTTCAACATGGGTATCGGCTACGCGATAGTCGTGGCACCTAGCGATGTCAAACAGGCAATATCTATCACTAAAGGCACGCAGATCGGCGAAATCCGAAAAGGCCGTGGCCGCGTAAAGCTGGTCTGAAAATAGAGTGTAGCACAGGCAATCCTGCCTGTGTCTTCCGTGGTGGACTTTGTGCCGTTGCACGGGAAAAAATGCGGACAGGAATGTCCGCTCTCCCATTTAGATTGAGGGACGATGCGTGTCAGCGTTTTTCCAAGAATGAACCCATCTTGCGGAACTTTTCAAAACGCAATTCGATGAGGCGTTCCAGCGGCAATTTTTTAAGTTCGCCGAGATGTTTTGCTAAGACGACCTTGAGGTTTTGCGCAGCGACTTCAGGTTTGTAGTGTGCGCCGCCGACAGGTTCCGGGATCACCTCATCAACCAGCCCGTGTTTCAGCAAGTCTGGCGCAGTGATTTTTAAAGCTTCAGCAGCTTTGGCCGAGTGTGAGCGGTCTTTCCACAAGATGGCCGCGCATCCTTCTGGCGAAATGACGGAATAGTACGCGTTTTCCATAATCAGGACGCGATCCGTGACGGCTATACCGAGTGCGCCGCCGCTTCCGCCCTCTCCGATGATCGTGCAGAGCATCGGCACTTTTACAGCGAACATTTCGCGCAGGTTGACTGCGATGGCCTCGGATATGTGGCGTTCCTCAGCACCGATCCCTGGGAAGGCACCTGGCGTGTCCACGAAAGTGAAGACGGGCAGGCCGAATTTGTCGGCCATTTTCATCAGGCGCAGTGCTTTTCGGTAGCCTTCGGGGTTGGCCATGCCGAAATTCCTTTTTGTGCGCTCTTTGGTATCGCGCCCTTTCTGATGCCCGATAACCATAACGGCTTCGCCTTGGAAACGGGCTGTGCCACCAATGAGTGCTTGGTCGTCAGAGAAAAGGCGGTCGCCGTGTATTTCGTTAAATTCTTCGAAGCACAGCCCGACATAGTCCAGCGTGTAAGGGCGTTTCGGGTGGCGTGCTATCTGGACGCGCTGCCACGGGTTGAGGTTGGAATAGATGTCGGAGCGAAGCTTGCCAATTTTTGATTCTAGGTTGGAGATTTCTTTTTCCACCTTCAAATCATGCTGGTTGTTGTGGGAGCGGAGATGCGCGATCATCCGTTCCAATTCCGCCAAAGGCTTTTCAAATTCGAGCACCTGAATGCTGGAGTCCATGCGATTGAAATCTAGCAACCTTTTCCCGGTTGTCTCTCTCAAAATGCTTTTTTGCCCGAATCATTATTCTAATGAGCTTTTAAGAAGATGCCGGCGAGACGCCAGCGGTCCCAGCATGGCGGGTCTTTGAAACTTGTTATTTTTCGCAAACCCGTTTTATCTTTTGTGCATGAGCGATTCTCGGAAAAGCGTTAGGCTTGGGCTGGTGCAAACATGCGCCACTGAAAATCCGTCAGACAACCTAGAGAGGCAAATAGCACTGCTTCGCGATGCCGCCAGCAAAGGGGCGAATGTGCTTTGCACGCAGGAGCTTTTTTTGACGCCATATTTTTGCCAGTCAGAAGATCATTCGTTTTTCGCTTTAGCCGAGCAGATTCCAAGCGGGAAAAGCACGCGCGCTTTTTGTGCTTTGGCCGCTGAACTGGGGGTGGTCATCGTGGCGTCGCTTTTCGAGAAAAGGATGGACGGTCTTTACCACAACACGGCCATCGTGGTGGATGCAGACGGGACATATCTGGGCAGCTACCGGAAAATGCACATCCCCGACGACCCGCTTTTTTACGAAAAATTTTATTTTGCGCCAGGCGATTTGGGCTACCGCGTCTGGCGCACGCGTTTTGCCACGATAGGGGTGTTGATCTGCTGGGATCAGTGGTATCCTGAGGCGGCTAGGCTTACGGCACTCCAAGGGGCACAGGTTCTTTTTTATCCCACCGCCATCGGGTGGCATCCCGCTGAAAAGGAACACCACGCCATGCAGCACGCTGCATGGGAGACGATACAACGGTCGCACGCCATCGCCAACGGGTGCTATGTTGCGTCAGTGAATCGCGTCGGACACGAAAAGGGGGCGGGTGGCGGTGACGGGATAGTGTTTTGGGGTCAAAGCTTCGTGTCCGACCCTTCTGGGCAGATGTTGGCCAAGGCCGACCATGAGAACGAGTGCGTGCTTGTTGTGGATGCTGACCTTTCGAAGATTGACGAGACGCGGACGCACTGGCCATTTTTCAGGGATCGCCGCATAGATTCTTACGGCGAAATTACGCGCCGCGCCATAGACTAACGGGCTGCGTGCTGGCACACGCACTGCGGGATCAGCAGCTTATTCGCCTTTGCATTATGTTGCGCTCATACCAGAGCTGGAACATGAGCAGCGTCCAGAGAGGCCAATTTTCTTTTTCTATCCCATCATAGTAAGGGAGTGCCACGGTGTTGAAGAGGTCGTGGCGGAAAAGCCCCTGTTGTTTGAGGTAATTTTCGCTCAGAAATGTTTCCACGAGCGGACGCAGCCTCCCTTTTAGCCAGCGGTCGAAGGGCAGTATAAATCCTTTTTTGGGGGCGGAAAGCAGAGCTGGTGGCAGGAGATCGGAGATGGCATCAATGAAAACTTTTTTCAGTGGCGTGCCCGACTTCGTTCTGCGGTCGGCTTTCAGTGACATGATGAATGTGGCGAACTCGCGATCCAAAAACGGGACGCGTGCCTCAATAGAGTGAGCCATCGAAAAGCGGTCGGTCATCATCAAGAACTCTTCCGGCAACTGGAGCCGCATATCGGCCAGCATGACGCGGTCTCGCGGTCTGTTGCTGTATGCCGGCTCTCGCCAGTAACTCTCTATCAGGCCCGCTGAACTCCTGGTGCCGGAACTGGTTTCATGAAGGAAGAGGGAACGCCTTTTTTCTCCGTCTGTAAAATACGGATAATGAAGCACGCCGTGCCGCGAGAAAATCAAGTCCATGACGCTCCCGCCCCTCTTGAAATAGCGTTTTGCAGCTCGTTTATACTGGCCGAATCCCGAGAATGCACGCCACTTGCCGTAGTTGCCAAAAAGCTCATCGCCCCCCGTGCCTGTCATGCACACTTTCACTTCGGTGGCCATCTGTTTAAAGACGAACCACGAGGGCAGGCCGCCGCCGTAAGGCTCGTCCAAGTGCCATAGCATTTTATTGAGTTCGCCGAGCAGGTCATCAGCGCGTATGACGATTTCGTGATGTTCGGTTTTCCATTTTTCGGACACCTGCCGGGCGAGGTCGCGCTCGTCCAGATCGGGACAGTTTTCGAAGCCGAGCGAAAATGTTTTAATTTGTGCGGAGCTTTCCGACGCTAATGCCCCTACCACAGCAGCGGAGTCTATGCCGCCTGAGAGCGAGCAGGCAACGGGGACATCGCTGAGCGTCCAGCGCAAGACAGCGTCCTTGAACCTCTCTCGTATTTCTTCCTTGTGTGGGTGGCTGGTTGGTTCAGAGCCGATGATGCGTGCCGGGTTCCAGTAAGTTTCGAGGCGCAGCGTATCTTTGTTCAAATCCAGCGTGAAGCAGGTTCCAGCCGGGATTTTTTTGATGTCGTGAAATGAGGTTAGTGGGGACGGGATAGTTTGGCAGGTGAAATAATCCCACGCGGCCTGCGGGTCTATATCTGAGGAGACCCATTCCAGTTCGCGGAGCGATTTTAACTCTGAGGCGAAGGCGAAACGCCCTGGTTTTTTCGTGTAGAAAAGCGGCTTGATGCCGAATGGGTCGCGGGCACCAAAGAGGATGCGTTTCTTTTTATCGTATATGACGAAGGAGAACATGCCGTTGATCCTGCGCAGGATGTTTTCGCCCTCGCGCTCGTAGAGGTGCAAGAGCACTTCGGTGTCGGAATGGTCTGTCTTAAAAACCACGCCTTTCGCTTGGAGATATTCGCGAAGTGCTGGGGCGTTGAAAATTTCGCCGTTGTGAACGATCCAGAGTGAGGCGTCGCGGTTCGGCATGGGCTGTGCGCCGCCTTTGGGGTCTATGATGCTCAGACGCCTCATGGCTAGGTGAACTCGGTTTTTTAGGCAGGAGAAAGAACCACGGTCGTCTGGGCCACGGTGCGATTGCACGCGGTTCATGGCCAGCAGTCCCTCAGCACCTTCCACACCTGTGAACCCGACTATGCCGCACATAAAATTATAAACTCCTACCTTTGTCCAGCCAGTCCTCATATCCAGACGCGATGAAAGACCTTATTTTTCGCACGGAGTCCGACGCCTCAAACTGCTCTCGCGTCTGCGTTTTCCAATGCAGCGATTGCGTCGCTTTTTCGTCGTGCGCTACCGTCCATTCCATGCAGTCCATCGGCAGCGGACGCAGGCAGAACAGGGCGTAGGCGAACCGCCGTGCAAGCTCGACCTGCTGCGCGGCCATGGGAGGGATGGTTTCAAGTTTCGCTAGGGCTGCGAGGTATTCAGGCGGAGAGGCGAAGTCGTGCGTGAACCCAAGGCGGTCGTATCTGCCTGTCCCAGCCGTGAGCGTGGTGATGCCGAAAGCAGCACATTCGATGCCGATAGTGCCGCGCACGGTCAAGCAATAGTCAATGGTGTTCAATAGGCTGTATGTGCAAATGTCGCTTTCCGTGGGGATGACTTGGATATGCGCGGGCAGCGAGCCGAGGGTTTCGCGAATTGCAGCCCATTCCGAAAATTCGCCCTTGAACCCATCGCGGCTGGCTTTGACGGCGTTGGCGGGGTGTATTTTGATGAGCCAGTGAACGCGATCGTTCTTCGCGGCAACTTTGAGCACTTCTGTGAACCAGTCGCAGTAGTCTTGGAAAATATCTTTCCCGTAGCAGAAAGTTCCGTCCCAGAACATGTGTGCGAAAAGGACAGCCACTTTTTTGCCAGTCGGGATTTGCAACTTCTCGCCGAGGTCAGCCCTGTTGTAAATGCGTTTATTGAACTGCGTGCCGACTTCGCTGAACCAGTCGCCAGACACATAGGCAGCCTCCAGTTCGGAGCGGACAGACTCCCATTTGTCTGGCGTCCATGGCATCTCGCCTAATGCCCATTCCCACGACTTTTTCGAAAGTGAGTGTGGGTGTGTGGAGAGAGATTTTTGAGTGGTGAATCGTTTGACAATTTCTGAGCCGCTTACATGCGCCGCGTTGCGCGTGACTACGGGCGTGCCGCGCAGGACGCCAAGTTCAAATAAGTGTGCGGACGGTGTATAGACCCTGTCATTAAAAAGGAGCAGGTCAGGGCGAAGCGATTCTAGGATGTTGGCGGAAACATCTGCGGCCCACAGCGAATGTGCCAGTGAATCGGCGAACGCAAGCCGCTCGTCGGCATCGGAGAGGTTGCAGCGGTTTCCACGCGTTTTTCTGAGGTGCGATGCAGCCGCCGCTTGGCCGACCTGTATGCCGTGCCGCGTCAGGCTCAGAACGGATCGAGGTGGCTCGCTTTCCAGCAAAGCCGTAGCTTCGGCGGTGAATTTCTTTTTAACGCAGGGCGTGGAAAAGGAGGAAAAATCCTCGTAGCAGACAGGTGTGACGCCGAAAAGGCGGAGCGATTTGGCAATGTGCGGTTTGTATTGTATAAGAGCCAACGGGCGGTATCCCATCTCTTCAAGAGCCTTGGCGTAGAGACATTCCAACTCCATAAGGTAGCCTTGGCTGGCAAAAAGAAATATTTTATCGGGTTTGGACGAACCGATAAAATTTTTCAGGAAAGCCGGAGTCCTTGCCGCGAGAGAGAGATATTCGGCCTCGCCTTTTTTGTGACGACCAAGCCAAGGGTAAACCGTCTCTTTGATTCGCCGATGCAACTGGACAAACGGCGATGGCTCCGCGCACTGGCGCGAGCCTTGTCTGTTTATAAATACCATACCTTGGCTTTTTTATCCCAACAGGGCAGGGCTGACAAGCACGCAGAAATCTGCACCGGTGGTTAAATCTTTTTTTCCTCTCACGGATGGAATTTTTTTGAATATTGAATAACGAAGGGAGGACGCAATGCGTGTTGTAAAAGTTGAAGTTGAGGAGTTGAAAAAATCTTCCTCCGTGCCCCATTGGTGAACTCTTTCATCCGCGTCTCCGCGCTCTTCATTTCGAAATTCGATTTCGTTATTCGATTTCATCCCGCTTCGCGTTTGTTTTTTTCGGGGAATCGGGAAGCGGTCTGGCGGCGATGGCAGCCACCTCTGAGTGGACTACGCCTGGGTCACGCCGCCACCAACCTTCGCAAATCCCCATATCAAAAGGAAACCAACTCCAATAAAACCGCGATATCCGAAACTCCTCAAATAACGACACCATATCGGAAAGCCAATGTAATCCGCCGATGCTTTCTGACTGGGTATAATGATTGACCCCGTATTCTCCCACCTGCATGGGCACTCGATGTTCGGCACACCATTTCTGATAGAGTGCTAGGCGCTTCGCCAAATAGTCACGATTCAAGATTACTTCTTCTCCCCACAAGCGATGATGCTTACCGTAGTCGCCCCAAGGCTTTTTCTCGCTCTGTGCTACAAAAGACCACGGCTCATACCAGTGGGTATCGTAAATGATCGAGTCATCCTCAAATTTCACCCACTGCGCCTCATCGAGCATGCTCGTCTCGACCACGATCGCATGAGCATCACCCTCATCACGAATCGCACGAATGAGCAGCCGCACATATTCATGCCACTGTGAATCTTTTTTGGGCTTAGGTTCATTGAGTAAATCGTAGGCAGCTATCACGGGTTCGTCTCGGAATTCGCGAGCTACTTGTTGCCAGAACGCCAATAGCTGGGCACGAAATGGCTCTCCCTTTTCTGGATGCCAAAAAGGGCCTCTGTATTTATTGCTTTGGTAACCGCTCGGCGGGGCGTGCATATCGAGAATCAAGTAGAGCCCGTATTGTCTCGCCAGAGAGACCTGCAGCCTGAGCCATTCGATGCCGTCTGCGCCAGCCAACGCCCGATGCCAGCAGGCCAAGCGCACGGAGTTAAAACCGAACGCAGCAATCTGGCGATAGTCTTCCTCAGTCACCATCCCCAATACATCGGGCACACTCTCTTTCTCTTCGTCAGAATAAGCGGTCACATTCACTCCACGGAAGAGAAAAGTGCCCTGCTCGTTGAGTAAATCAGCACCACGCACGCGGAGAAATCCAGGAGAAAAAGAAGCTTTTTGTGGAGGTGCTTTGACCATGCGAAGTCGTTCGCGCAAGATCCCCGCTCCATCTGGACTCTCTAAAATGAGGGTTCGTTCCGCCCCATCTTGCGCGGCAGGAATCCATGCGGAGAGTCGGCTCCAATCCGTTTGATTCGCACGAGTGTAATGCAGTTGCTGGTAACGCGTCTTCCCCCCTGTTTTTTCTTTCAACACCAATTTGACCATCACTGGATCCGCCAGCGTCTTTTCACTGCGCACCCAGAGCGTGAGCAATCCGCCTGAAGAAAGCGGGGAAGAATCTGTCGGCAATGGAAGAGGCTCAGAAAGTGCTTGGAGCGAGGCTGCCGAACACCACATCAATAGGAATACGCGTAAAAATTTCATGTTCCGACAGCACTACACCAGAAAGAAAAAAGAGAAAAGGTGTAAGAGAAAAGTAAGACGCAAAGCGTGAAGAAGAATTGCAGATTCAGACATCATGACCTCCGTGGAAAAGAGATGAGCTATTCTGACGGGAGCGAAGCTCCTAAAACGGAGGGCGGGCTTCCAGCCCGCCTCTTTCGTAACTACTTCTCGCCGCTGAAATATGAAGAGGCAGGCAGGGATGCCTGCACCACACTCTCAATCCATCTCATCGCCTTTCGATCTCATCCACTTTCCTTATCCCCCACTTTCTTACCCAAAGACTTCAGGATGTCTGAGATTTTAGATTTGAGATTGCAGAATGAAGAAAAGAGCGGCGAGACATCGCTTCTACTCTAACTTTTTCCAGCACCAAGAAGGGTGGGTTATGACAGCATAGGGCACCAGGTTAAAATTGGGTTTTTGACACGGGCGAGAAGATGCCTGTGTTTTTGGGCGGCAGCGATGCGCCACCTGCCCATAGCCCGCGCAGCAGGGTTATAGTATCGGGCATCTTGCCAGAGGAACGATGGTTTTGTATCTGTTGACCCAGTTGCCAAAAAATCTGTTGGACGAGCAGGAAATGTGGCTGATAAATGCCAGCAATGCCAGCGTCTGACTTGTTAATAGCGATAAAAGCAATTTTTTGAGGAATGTTGAGCCCTGCCTCTTTGCACCACGGAATGGTGAATGAGAAAGAAATCAGGGCATCAGGTTTGTGGCTTCTGATCCAGTCGAGAAACTTTTTTTGCTGCTGCGGGTGCAGACCTGTCCCGTCAAAAAGGAAAATAGACTTGATGTGTCGGCGAAAAACGGGCTGAGCCAGCAGAATCGCGTATTGCGGACAGCGTGCTGCTTTGAGGACATCTGGTGATGCGACAGCCGTGGCTATGCAGATGCGGCGGTATCCGTGTTCGATAGTTTTTTGGACGGCCAATGCGAGGTGGTTGTAGTTGTCTATTCCCACTTTGGGCACAGGGGGGATATTGCACCCAAGATCGAATGTCGCAACGGCGAAATCTTGCCAAGGTATTTGCGCTAAAGGGGACGATGCCGTGTCTGGCCCAAGTATGAGCGCGGTGATGCCTCGTGCGTCAAGGATATCGCGCAGGGTGTGGTCTAGCGGTATTTCATCTAGGTATATTTCGTTGAGATGGTAGCCGAGCAGTTCGGCCTGCTCTCTAAGGTCGGGGAGTGTTATTTTCAGCCAGTTGCCCCAATAGCTTTTGGATAGGTGAAGAAAAGCTACGGAGACGCCTAGAGCCGCACGCTTTTTTTTCCATCGGAGCGCAGAGAGGAAATGGAGTGCCGGGTCTGGGCGGTAGCCCATTTTTTTGGCGAGTGCTTGGATTTTTTTGCGCATCGCTTCTGACGAGTCCGGCGTGCCGCGCAAGGCGCGGGATGCAGTGGCTTTAGTCACACCAGCAGCAGAAGCAATGTCACGCAGCGTTACGGGACTGATCATTTCGTAACAGGTTACGGAGAAATTATAATTATGGCAATTGTCAAAGCTTGGGCGTGACGATTCAATGAAGTTAATGAATTGGGTCAGCTTCACTGCATCGTCCTGTTTATTGTCCAGCCGTTGCTGGGCAAACAGCGAACAGTCGTTCACAGAACATCCAAGCAGTTTTGCAGCTCAAAACCACTATCATTTATGAAAAATAAATTATCTAAACACAGTGCTTCTTTGGTCGTCTCAATAATTTATCTGGAACAGTTGCATTTGTAAAACAGGACGCCAGTGCAGCCACCACCGTTGAGATCACCGATACGGTGGTCGTCAAAGATTGTGTGCCCTTCGGCATCAATGTGAATAGCCAAGCTTACTTCAGCGGACCCCAACTCAAGATGGTGACGGAGGAAAATTTTGAGGGTTCCCTCTATCGCCAAGTTCATACAGGGATGATGTATGACCAAACCGGCTTGCACAGTTCGATGAACACGGTCACCAACAATAATACGGGGAAGCCCGTGCCGTGGTATGGATTGCTCAAGGGAGGTAAATTCACGATTATTTCAGGCCCCGCCCGTTGGACGAGCGGTCGAATCCAAGAGATCGAATCCAAGGAATTCACTGAAGGTGGTAAACCCAAAAAAGGGTCTTGGTTCATCTTTGATAAACCTCTCGCGATGCCTGCTGACAAGCCCGTCTTTACCTCGGACAAGGATCAGGTGGCAGGGATGATTGCCGAAAATCTCGAACGGGTCAAAGACGGGTTCATGGGATCAACCAGCTCGTTCAACGCCCAAGGCAACTGTTATGTCCATCCCGAGACGAGGACGGGCGGGTTTGGCTATGCTTCTGCATGTATTGACCCGAAACCGCCCGAGGCGAAGCCCGATGGTGAAGGCGATGATGAGGAGGGAAAGAAGAAGGACGCTAAGGACATGAAGGGTGGCACGATGGTTTTCACGATGCCTTACCAACACTTCATGAACAATAACGGCACCTGGCATTTCCACTGTTGGATGAAGGCGAAAGATAACGGTGCAAAGGTAAAAATCGGTGATAAGAAGATGACTGGGGAACAGGATATCTCACTCACCTCCGACTGGAAGAAATACGAGTTAACCTTTAAAGCAGACAAGGTCGAAGAAGCTAAAAATTCCAACGAAAAGCCCGGGATCAAGTTTACCGTCATCCCAGTGGGTGGAGCGATCCTTTTGGACGATGTGCAGATCTGGAAAGAAGGGGACAAAAATCCATCCCCATTTTGTGATCAGGTGGTAGATGGATTGAAGGAAATGGGGGTCAATTCGTTTCGTCGGGTCAACATGGGCGGCGATACGATGGAAAACTTTCTCAGCCCCGCTTTGAAGAAATACCGTTACGAGAACAGCGTTTTCTTCCCGATCGGACCTAAAGGCAAGCAGACCAAGGATCCTTATTCCCTCCACGATGTGCTTCTTCTTTGCGAACATCTGAGCATGGAGCCGTGGTGGTGTTTGCCTGGCAATCTCAACCTCGAAGAAATAGATCTTTTCATGGAATATCTCGGTGGCCCCGAAACGACTAAAGGTGGAAAAATGCGCCACGAAATGGGACATCCACAACCTTGGACTGAGAGCCTTCGCAAAATCCATGTCGAGATCGGCAACGAGGCGTGGAATGCGATGGGGCGTTTCCTCGGCGGCGGCTTCAATGGCCCCGACTACTGGCGCGATCTTTTCATGCGCGTGAAAAAGTCGCCCTACTACAAACCAAATGTTCTTTGCCATTCAGCGGGACAAAATTATACGAGCCCGATGGCCGATGCCATTTTAGGTTACACCAAGGGCGAGGACGGCGTGCAATATT
This sequence comes from bacterium, assembly GCA_020049135.1. Taxonomy (GTDB): domain Bacteria; phylum Verrucomicrobiota; class Verrucomicrobiia; order JADLBR01; family JAIBCM01; genus JAIFLJ01. The sequence continues at coordinate 28,402 of JAIFLJ010000166.1, forward strand.
CCGACCGCTACGCTACAGGCATGTATCAAGTTCACGGTCTTGATAAGGCTCAATTGGAAGTCTTGAACAATGACGAAAAGCTTCTGAAGTTTGCCTTCGCGTATTCGATGGATGGCTATCTGGGCAAGCCGTTTCAAAAACAGATAGCGGTGAGCAAAAAATATGGAGTGGAGTATTCGATGTATGAGATCAACATGCATGTGACGGGGGGCGATGCTCCTGTGGAACCCCGCGTGAAGACCAATGTATCGATCTCTGCTGGCATCAATGTGCTCAATACGATGCTTGGGTGTCTGAAGCATGGAGGAATACGGACGCAAAACTTTTTCCAGCTTTTCCAGCAATACTACAGCCCGATGCCTCCAGGACCCAAGAATATCCCGATCTGGGGATCCGCTTTGAGTCTGCGTCCCGATCAGAAGCGCTATCGCCCGACGGGATTGGCGTTGATCCTGACCAACAAAGTGCTCAGAGGGGACTTGGTAGAAACGAAGCATTCCTCTGGTGAGCCTACCTATACGGGCACGATCATTCACGGCGGCAAAAAGGCGGCAAAAGGTGGAGGGGGACCTGAAGACTTGACCTTCCCCGTTCTGCACAGCTACGCCTTCAAGGACGGAACCAAGCGCGGTCTGATTCTTTTCAACTTCGACCTCGCCACCCCGCAGGAAGTGGAGTTGAAGTTCCCTGGCTCCGCCAAAAATACGCAGGCGTGGAAGATGACGGCTGCCACGCCCATCGCCAATAACGAATATGAGACGGGCGAGATTCAGGTGAAAATTGACGACGAGCCGATGCCTGCCTTGGCCAGCGGACAAAAGATCACGCTCGCTCCGCACTCCATGATGACGATCAAGTGGGAAGAGTAGGGACGGAAGAGAAAAGTGATAAGAGAAAAGAGAAAAGGGGCGAGGCAGAAGAATTGCGGATTGTAGGGGTGCCCCTTGTGGGTGCCCTCGAAAACGAATATCGAATAACGAACAAGGAATTTCGAATGATGAAGAGCGGAAAATAAAGGAGCGCGGGCGTCTCGCCCGCGAGGATGGACAAGGCGGGCAAGATGCCCACCCTCCTTTACGGAAGTGGAGAAAAAATTAAAAACCATAAAACCTATGAAAAAAATAATATTCGCACTCGTTGCGTTGTGTTCCCTGTCCTTCACCCTCTCCGCTCAAGTGGATGAAGAGAAGTTGAAGAAGATGCTCGAACTGCCTCAAGAAGAATTTAAGGCTGCCAAGAAGGGTCTCTCCAAGGAAGAACTCGCCAAGCTGACGGAACTCCGAAAGGCGGGGGGCGGTGCCGCCAAAGGTGGAGGGGGCGGTGAGGGAGCGGTTGGAACGGGCACAGGAGAAGGCGAAGAAGGTGGCGGGGGTAAGAAAAAAGGCGGCAAAGGCGGGGGCAAAGGTGGCGTCAAGGGCGTGCTCTGGGTCACTCCTCCCCGTCCTGCGCAAGCATGGGATCCGAAGCCTCTGCCCTCTGGCGCACCTACGGAGTCGGTTCGTGCCCGCGTGCAAAACTACCGCCACTCGAACTGCCGTGGTGGAGCCGAGCGCGAGCGCGTGGCGTTTGGCCAACGCTATACGACTGGCACCATGTCGGGGTCTTCCATGACCGAAGATGTTTTGGATTTCGATGTGGACGGCAACCCAGGCACTTCGGATTGGGTCGAGTCCATTAAATTTAATATGAAAGAGCCGTGGAGCCCGAGCGTCCCTCTTTATCCCGATCATCTGATAGGCACGAAATTTTTTGGCGGCTACTCGTTCCTCTACTCTAGTCGAAACCCGAAAGATGGCGGGACTTCGGAAAAGTATGTGAACAGCAATGAATCCGTGGGCAACCAGCAACCCGCCAACGACTGGGCTTTGCATCACTTGCCGACCAAGGTCAAACCGACTCCCTATCGCGCTTTTGCCGCGTGGATTTACAAAAAAGAGAACTGGGGTGCGGGTGCCGCCGATCCTGCCGCCAAGGTCTCTCTCGACGATACGAGCCTGATCGGTCTCTACACCCAGCGCTACTGGCAAGGGTGGGAAGGCGTTCGCTTCATCGTTCAGGAGGGCGAGCAGTTCTATATTTCCGAGATGTTGCCCAACGATCCGAAGGATTCTGCGGGTGGTTCGGGGCTCTTCGATTTTCGCACGATCACTCCACCCAAAGGCAAGTGGTCTAAATGGAACCCCAAAGAAGGGGATTTCAATTTCGGCTTTGATGCCAAGACACCCACGGAAGAGGTGAAGTTCAACGATGTCCGTGCCTTGGGCTGGTATCTGTTTAAGGACACCCTCGACAAAGTGCCGACCGCCTGTAAATGGGAATCTTTTGAGGCTTATGCCACCGTGACCCGCCCCGCTTATCCGAGCGTCCTCACGGAGATGAAAGAGATCAAAGGAGCCGATGGGAATTTCTATATTGCCACCACGGAGTGTGCTTATGACCTCTGGCGTGCGGTTTATCAGTGGTCTAATAATCAAGGACAGTGGGCTGTGCAACCGCGCCCGATGACTTACGATATGGACGGAGATATGGGGAGCATGAAATATGGCAACCGTGCTCACAACCAAGCAGAACCTCTCACCTGCGTGACCATCTACGACGCGCTGGCGTGGCTCAACGCCCTGTCCGAATACGAAGGACGGGAACCCGTTTACTACACGGATGCCTCTTTTGCGCGGGGTGACGAATATGAACATATCCGTGAAGGTGGTAGCCTGATCGCCAAAGATGTCGTCCAGAAAACTCGCGACACCGTTTTTCGCACGGTGGTTTATAGCCCGTTCAATGGCGACGACAACCTCAGAAAACGCCCCGCCATCTTCGTGAAGTGGAATGCGGACGGGTTCCGTCTGCCTACGCCGTCGGAGTGGAGTGCTGCGGCAGGTGGCGATTTCAAATCTCAAATTTCCAGCCTCAAATCTGGCGATGGCACCCAGCCCGTCGGAAAGAGCGCAGCCAACGCCAACGGTCTTCATGACATGGCAGGAAATGCTTGGGAGCTAGTCTGGACTTACGGCGACAAGATGGATCCCGATCCCGCCCAGATCACGGCGGTGGGCGGCGGGTTCGAGTATCCGACCGAGCCGATGAAAATCTCCGCTTCGCCCTACGGCGACAAGCCCTACTACGGCAACCACAATATCGGGTTCCGTCCCGTGCGTCGTGCCAAAGGTGGTAAGGCAGCTAAGGCTCCTAGCAAAAACAACTTGATACAAAAGTAAAACGGTGTTAGGTTGTCAGCTATGCTGGCACATCGAGAAAGCCGAATGAAAG
>JAIFLJ010000113.1 GCA_020049135.1 bacterium
CCCAGATTCTTTTCATGGCGAGTGGAATTATTCCATCACCCCCAAAGAATCCTAGTTTGTATCAACTTATTCTTGCTAAGCTCCTAAGAGCACTTCTCAAAATTTGTAGCCTGCCCCCTATTTCGTTAAAACTTTACAGAAATCCCTCTTGAATTAGTCTCTCTGCGATGAAGCATCAGCAACCCAACCCAACGGAAATGAGTTTGCCCGATCCTGAAGTAGCGACCCGCCTCCATGACCTCGTCCGAGACGCGATCCAGAGCGGAAAACGCGAACTGCTCCTGCCCTCTGGAGAACACCGCATCCAAGGCGCGTGGTTGCCCGAACGCTTTTGCCATGTGACCAACAACGACCATGGGCTCAAGCGCATCCTGCTCGATTTTGAGGGAGCAGAAAACCTCTCCGTGGACGGACAAGGAGCCTCGCTCCTCTTTTTCGGCGAAGTCATGCCCATCCGCGTCGGACGAAGCACTGGTGTGACCCTACGCCACCTCACGATTGACTGGCACCGCCCTTTTTTCACCCAAGCCACCGTGAAGGAAAGCGGGGATGGATGGATCACCTTCCTTTACGACCCCTCGCGCTACCCCCTGCGGGTGGATGGCGGGCGGCTGATCGCCCACGACGGACTCGGATGGCAGACGGAAGCGTTGTGGAACCTGCTCCCCTTTGACCCCGCCCGCAGAGAGGTCTCTTCGCGGAGGGAAAACTGGCATCTCGGACGCTGGCACCGCGCCTCTCGGGAAGGGGAGGACTCCATCCGCATCGAGGCAGCCTTTGCGGAAAATTACCCCTCGGGCACCCCGATCGTGCTGATGCACGGCAACCGCGTTGCCCCTGGCATCTGGGTGGAAGATTCCCGCGACATCGTTCTCCGCGACATCACCCTCCACCACGCCCCCGCGATGGGCATCGTCGCGCAAAACTCCTCGGATATCACCTTGGAGCGCATCTGCGTCGCGCCCTCGGGCGACCGCCTCTTTTCCTCTTGGGTAGATGCTACCCACTTCAACGACTGCGGGGGCACGACCCGCCTGATAGACTGCGATCTGCGGGGGCAGTTTGACGACGCGTGCAACATCCACTCCACCTTCTTTCGCGTGGTCAGCCACCCCGCCCCGAGACAGGCCCGCGTGCAGGTGGTGCACCCCCAGCGGTGGGGGTCCAGCCCTCTGTCCGCTGGCTCTCAAGTCGCCTTTTTCCGCCACCGCGACATGGAGCGACTGCTCGTCACTCGCGTGCTGGAGTCGAGAGCAATCAACCAAGAATTTTGCGACATCACCGTGGAGGACGATCTCCCCGCCGAGGCATCCGCCCTCATCTGCTCGCGTTTTGACACGGGCAGCACGATCGAGGTGCGCGGATGCCGTTTCGGCGCCAACCGCGGCAGGGGACTCCTCATCAACCGCGAGCACCGCACCGTAGTGGAGGGCAACCACATCCATGTGAGCGGTCGCGCAATCGAGTCGCTCCCCGACGCGAACTACTGGTGGGAAGGCTCTCCCGTCCAAAACCTCACCATCCGTGGCAACACCTTCGAGGATTGCGGCTACGGCCCCTGTGGGGGCGATACGATTTTCCTCGGCCCCGAACTCCCCGATGGCGCAGACCCGAGGCAGGGGGCACTGCATCAAGCGGGCGGCGAAAAGAAAGGCGTGGCCCAAGGGGTTCTGCGCCAAGTGCTCATCGCCGACAACACCGTCATCCGCCACCGCGGCCGCTTCCTCCACGCCCACGGGGTGGACGGGTTGACGGTCACTGGCAACCAGATCATCCAGAGCACCCGCTACCCCCTCGCACCCGAGGAACCTCTGGTGCATCTAGGCGAAGGCGTGCTCAACGCCACCATCCAAGACGACCTCCTTTCCCAAAAAGAAAAACCGTCCACCGAGACTCTCCAACCATGACCATCCCCCTCAGATTTAAAAATTTATCTCGTCTTTGATTCCAAGAAGCGATTATATTTTCTCGTCTGACTCTTGGGAGCGGCGATTTTTTTGAACGGGTGTATGCTATGAAAAAAATTGATGATTACGGATTCTTTGACCAGAAAAAAGGTTGTTTTGTTTTGACGGAAGAGCCACCCCGTAAATGGCGCAATTTTCACTTTAACAGTGTGGGTGAACACGAAGTGGTTTGCGAAGTTTCCAATCTGGGAGATGGACAACTCTTTGTTCGCGATTCCGTGGGGCGCACGGTGACTTTGAGCGTTTGGGATGCTCAATATCTTTACATTCGAGATGAAGATTCAGGAAGGGTGTTTAATCCGTGGGGTTGTCCAGTAGCCACGGAAGTCACGGAACGGCTGTGCCATTATTACACAGAAAAAACGGTGATTTCGTGCGTTTGCGATGAGTTGCGTGTCACGCAAACTATTTTTGTCCCCCGTGATCACATGGTCGGAGAGATATGGAGCGTGCGCGTAGATAACCTTTCTGATCGTCCCCGCAAGATTTCGCTCTTTGCATATTCAAAGTTTAACCTCTCAGGACGCGACGAGAACAACGCTTTTGTCCCGGCAGAGAATGTGTCCGAAGTATTTCCAGAAATCGGCGGCGTGCTAGTGACCAACCGCAACACGCTGGTTCCCTCGGATCGGTTCAAGGGATACTTGGTAGCACTCGGTCAATTTGCGGGTGGATGCGGATACCGGGATCATTTTACCCGCGCTGATTTGGGTTACGGTGCCCCCAAGATTTTGTGGGGTTGGAATTGCGGGAACGAATCAGGCTACGGCCCAGATTGTTGCGCGGTCGTTCAGACCACTCTAGGCATAGCTCCGAAGAGTTCTGCTCGCGAAGATTTTTTGCACGGTCAATGTTCTGGATTGGAAGAGATAAAAAAAATCCGCTCGGTTCTGACGCCAGCCACCATAGACGAGCAGATGGAAATCCAGAGGTTGGCGCGAGCCAAGAGGACTGCCTCCTTCCATATAGACACGGGACACAAAAATTTAGATTCGTTATTTAATATTTTCGTTAAAAACCAATTATCCCGTTACCTGATCGAAGGTGTTGGTTTCAGGGACAACCTACAAAATGACAACGCGGGTGCTCTGGTGGATACCGATGCCCATCTGAAAAACACGCTCTTCCAGCTCTCTTCTCAATACGCAGACGGCTCGTTTCCGTTGGGGTTTCGTCCGGCACGCAAACACAAGTTTTCAGATCAACCGACCTACCCCCTGCTCACGATCCCCGGTTTGGTGGATGAGACGGGAGACCTGAGCATCCTCGATCGTGCGGTTCCTTTTTTTGAAAGCGATGAAACGGGTTCTGTCTGGCAACATCTCATCCGCTGTATGCGCTATCTGGCGGGCGATCTGGGGGCCAACGGCCTTTGCAACCAGCGCATTGCTGATTGGAACGACGGCCTAGAAGCCACTCACGAAGCGGGCGAAAGGGAGAGCGTCATGGTGTCCCAACAATTTTGCTACGGACTCCTGCAAATGGAGCGTATGGCTGGGCTAATCGGCGACACCGCTGTTTCCAAAGAAGCGCGACAGATTTACGATACATTCGCCCGACGCATCAACGATGTGGCTTGGGATGGGCAGTGGTATGTGAGAACCATCTGCGGCGATGGCTACCGTATCGGTTCCAGCCAAAACAATGAAGGACGCATCTTTGTCAATACACAGAGCTGGGCCATACTTTCTCGCATTGCGCCGCCAGACCGCGCACAATCCTGCATGGACGCCGTGGAAGAGTGGTTGAACGAACCCATCGGCTACCGCATCTGTGCGCCAGCTTTTACGCAATACGATCCCCGAGTGGGGAAAATTTCCAACGGTATGCCAGGGCATATCGAGAACGCCGGTTGCTACTGCCACGCCTCTGCTTTCAAAGGAGTCGCAGACTGCGTGGCGGGACGATCTGAAAAAGCATGGGAGACTCTTTTGAAACTAGCACCGGACAATCCTAACAACCCTGTCTCTCAGTCAAAAATAGAACCCTTCTCGTTCACTAATAGCTACAGTTCCGTTCCCCACTGTTACGGTCAGGCAGGCTATCCTTGGAGAACAGGCACGGCTGGCTGGGCCACGCTGCTTCTCATCGAACACATCCTCGGTGCCCGAAGAAATTTCGCGGGACTGGAGATAGACCCTTGCATCACAAAAACCATCCCGCATGTCAAAATCACCCGTAGGTTTCGCGGTGCCCTGTATCACATAGCTCTCGACAACACTGCGGGGCGCTGCATCGGTGTCAGAGAGGTCTCTATCAACGGGGAAAAAATCACGGGGAATATTTTACCAGACAAACGCCAAGGCGAACATCAGGTGCAGGTCGTTATTTGAGGTGGTCTTTGTGCCGCGATAAATCTTCTGCGTCTAGCAAGTTTCTGTGAAAATGCTGGGGGACAAACTTGGTTTTGCTAAAAAGTTTACCGAATCTTGGGGATTGCTGAATAGGTGTTGATGGTTTTTTCTGATCAAATACAGAAGGGTGCTTGCAGCTAAATTTTCCTGTTTTTTGCTGTAGCAGTGCGTTTTGCGGCGCAGCCTCGCCAAGCATGCCCGTATCCAGTTGTTCTGACTCTCTATCGTGAATGTGTGCGCTTTGCCTTGCAGATGCTTTCCCTACGAAACACCGTTTGCTTTTCTTGAAAATTGCCATATTATATGTGCCATGTTGGAGAAGAAACATCTGGATCGTGACGCGGTAGCCTTGATACAGCCTGCTTTTGAAAACCATCTCCAGAAATTTTTTTTGGCACGGCGGGAGCGTTACGATTACGGCGAATTTTTCCTGCCGCTATACATGGACTTGGCCGAGTTTGTTTCGCGCAAGGCAAAACGCATCAGGCCAGTTCTTTTCCTCTCTGCGTTGGATCTGTTTTCGGAAACCCCGATAAAAAATTTTTCGGCTGCCATGGATGCTGCCACGGCCATTGAACTCCTCCATTCATTCATCCTCATTCATGACGATATAATAGACCAGAGTGAAAAACGGCGCGGCCTGCCCACATTCCACAAGCTGATGGAGGCAAGGATGGCAAACCGTCCGAACAAGGCACGCATAGGGCAGAACATGGCACTTGTCATGGGTGACATCGTTTTTTCGTTTGCTACAGAGACTCTGCTTGAGTCCGATTTCCACCCGACGCAGGCACGGGCGGCACTGAGAAAGTTTTTGTCCTATGTGGCCGATACGGGATGCGGCGAGATACAGGACATTATGCTCGGCACGCGGGACATCTCCTGTGTTTCAACGGACGAAATCGAGCACATGTACGCGCACAAAACGACCAGATACACGATTGAGTGTCCGCTCGTGCTCGGCGCGATACTTGGCGGGGCACCGTGCGAGTCGGTGGAGACTATACAGCGTTTTTCTGAGCCAATAGGGCTGGCCTTTCAAATACAGAACGACTTGCAGGAATTTAAGCATTTCGACATTTCTGATCTGATGTTCCAAAGCGACTTATTGGAGGGCAAAAAAACACTTCTCGTCAGGGCTGCGTTTGACAGTCTTGGAGAGACGGATCGCTCTTTTCTCAGGCTATGCCTCAATTCCCCATCGCACGGCGAGTCCTACATCCATAAGCTCCGCGAACTCATTCTGAAATCGGGCGCGGAAACCGTGTTGCAGCAGCGTGTGCGAGACCTGTTCAAACAGGCTGAGGCGTGCCTAGCCAATTCTTCCCTGAAAGATGGTCAGAAAAATGGCCTTCTGCTCCTCATACAGTATATCCAGCAGCAGTCTCATGCCTGAGATATTTTCTGCCACGGCTTTACGCAGGGAATGGGATCCCTTCCAGTATTCCTCGTTATTTTTTTTCAGATGGAAACGCCTTCCTTTTCCAGCTAGACCGTCAGGCCGCAAACCAGTGGCTATCACATTTGATGATGGCCCTTTTCCTGGAGTGACAGAACAAGTTTTGGACGCTTTCAAGGCACGCTCTTTGAAAGCTTCTTTTTTCATGATTGGGAACCGTGTCCAATCCGCCACGGATTTGGTTAGGCGTGCCTTCGATGAAGGACACGACATCTGCAACCATTCCTACTCCCACACGCGCCTAGCGTGGTTGGAAGACGGTGTTGTTACCTCTGAACTGCTCAGGACTCAGGATTCTGTGGAACGAGCCATCGGCATCTGCCCGCGCTATTTCCGTCCGCCGTTCGGTTCTTTCCGCCGTAGGCAAGAGCCTTTGGCTTTGGCCTGTGGTTTGCACCCCGTTTTGTGGCATGTGAACTCGAAGGACTGGAAAGGCATCGCGCCTGACGGTGCAGCACTCATTCCCCGCGTCTCCAAGAAAATAGAGCCAGGCAGCATCGTGGTCATGCACGATTGCCAGCCGCCGACAGGGCGCGTGATGGGGGCGATGCTAGATAGGCTCATGGACGATGGCTTCGAGCCAGTCGCGCTTTCGGAACTTTTGCCTTTCTAATTCCAATGAGCTTTCAAGACGCAAAACTTTTTTATTAAGTTTCGCTTTTTTATTAGGCCATGTTGCTGCATAGTGCCGGCAGCATGTCAGAGATACCGTTGACACCGATGATGCAGCAGTACCGACAGATAAAAAAACAAATTCCGTCGGACACGATACTCCTTTTCAGGCTTGGCGACTTTTACGAGATGTTTTTCGAGGACGCCAAGGTTGGTTCGCACATTTTGAATGTGGCTCTCACGCAACGCAACGGAACGCCGATGTGCGGGGTTCCTTTCCACGCTGCCAAAAACTATGTTTCTCGTCTCGTAAACGCTGGTCACAGAGTCGCCATCTGCGACCAGATGGAGGAGGCTCGCCCCGGTCAAGTCGTCAGACGCGAAATCACGCAGGTGCTTTCACCAGGAAGCCTGATTGATTCCGAAACTATCGCGGCTGGCCGCCCGCATTTCATGGCCGCTGTATATGCCAACATGCCTTCAAAATCTGCCCCATCGAAATACGGCGTCGCGTTCCTAGAGACGACCACGGGCGATTTTTGTGTTACGGAATGTGAAACCGCCGAGGAGTTGCTCGACGAAATACGCAAAAACGCCCCGCCAGAAATCATCTTTCCCGACAACTGGACGCCGCGCCCCCCGTTTTTGGCTGCCACCCATGTGATGGCTACCGCGCACGAGGGTTGGACTTTTCAGCCAGAAAACGCTGCGGCGGCTTTGCGCGAACATTTTCAGACACAGTCGTTGGACGGTTTCGGGTGTCAGGACATTACGGTCGGGGTAGGAGCGGCAGGTGCTCTGTTGCATTATGTGAAACAGACGCTGCGTCGCTCGCTGGAACATGTCCAGACGCTGCGCGCATTCAATTCTGGGGCGTTCATGATGCTGGACGAAACCACGCGCCAGACGCTCGAACTCACAGAGCCAGCTCACCGCCACACTCCGCAAGAGCACACTTTGCTGGGGGTTTTGGACAAAACAAGGACAGGCATGGGTGCCCGCCTGCTGCGCCACTGGGTGCTCCATCCGCTCCGCTCTCTAAACCAGATTTTATCTCGCCAAACAGCTCTGAAACGCTTGCTGGAAATGGAATTTCCACTAGCAGAACTCAGAGAAACGCTGGGTGAAGTCCGCGACATGGAGCGTGCGCTTGGGCGGCTCGCGCAAGGTTCTGGCAACGGGCGCGACCTGCTCTCATTGAAAAGTTCGCTCCTGCAAATACCCAAATTACTTTCGCTTCTTTCCGAACCGCTTCCAGGCTTGCTGGGTGGGATACCTTCGAAGCTTGACCCTTTGCCCGAGGCTGTAGATATGATCCAGCGGAGCATACAGGAGGATTGTCCGCCAGTTCTCCGGGATGGCGGTGTGATCGCCGCTGGGTTTGACGCAGCATTGGACGACCTCCGTTCCGCCGCCGCAAGCGGCAAAGACTGGGTGGCGCAACTGCAGCAGCAGGAGCAGGAACGCACTGGCATCAAGTCTCTCAAAGTGCGTTACAATTCTGTTTTTGGGTACTACATCGAAATCACCAAGTCGAACCTCTCCAGCGTCCCTCAGGATTACATCCGTCGCCAGACCACCGCCAACGGCGAGCGTTTTGTAACGCCTGAACTCAAAGAGATGGAGTCGAAAATACTCGGGGCGGAAGACAGGGCCAAAGCACTTGAGGCCGAGCTGTTCCATCGCGTGCGTCAAGATGTGCTCAAACACGCATCACGCATACAGTTGACAGCCGCAGCACTGGCGGAACTCGATGCCCTAGGAAGTTTGGCGGAAGTCGCCAAGCAGCGAAACTACAAACGCCCAGAAATAGTCGAAAATGCGGTGGTCGAAATTACAGAGGGACGCCACCCAGTCCTAGAACAGCTCGCCATGGATGAACGGTTCGTTCCCAATGACACTTCGATGAACGCCGACACAGCACGCCTCGTGATACTGACAGGGCCAAATATGGCTGGGAAAAGCACCTACCTGCGCCAAGTTGCACTGCTGACTCTCTTGGCTCACATAGGTTCATACCTGCCGTGCCAGACTGCACGCATCGGGCTCGTGGATCGCATTTTCACGAGGGTGGGAGCATCCGATGATCTCTCTAGGGGGCAGAGCACTTTCATGGTGGAAATGAACGAGACGGCCAACATCCTGAACCATGCCACAGGCAGGAGCCTCGTAGTGCTGGACGAGATAGGGCGCGGCACCAGCACTTTCGACGGGCTTTCTATCGCTTGGGCTGTGGCAGAGCATCTGCACAGCGAAATACGAGCCATGACACTTTTTGCCACGCACTACCACGAGACCACCACGCTGAGCCACAAGCTGCGTGCCGCACGCCTAGTGAATGTGGCTGTGCGTGAATGGAACGACCAAGTTATTTTTCTGCGCAAAATTATAGCTGGACCAGCCGACAAGAGTTACGGCATACAAGTGGCGAGGTTGGCCGGGCTACCTAAAACTGTATTGCAGCGAGCCAAATCGCTTTTGCAGCAACTAGAGGAAGGCCAGATGCTGATAGAGCACAAGGCATCCGTAAAAACACAGTCGAAACCGCCCGCCCGCAAAAAACGGAAAAAGAAAAATGCCGCCCCGCCAGAAGACCTGTTCGCTGGGTTTTGATTTCGATGGCACAAAATTATTATTGTGCTGCAAAAGCACCTACCCACCAGATCAGGACATGATGAAGCGGAAAGAGGCGTCCAAAAACTCTATTTCGACATGTAAGACGGCTTTTCCTGCACTGGTGTTGGAGCTGCTTTTTTAACAGGCTTTTTCGTGCTTTCCTCATCGCTGCTGAAAATTTCGTCTGTAATTTCGTCCATACGATCAAAAGCAATTACTTCGCCCATCTCACCCTCTATTTTGACGGGTAATAGCTGATCTTTTTTGATCCATTTCCTATCGTAAAGATATTGCGAACCCATTGCTGTGATCATGCGAGCCGTCCTAGATGTATCCTCGCTCAACCCCTTCATGGCACCAACCAAGAGCCCAGCACCGACTCCATAAACCGTCGTGCTAGTCACAGCTCCAGGTTCTGCGTTGCTGCCGCCAGTGGTGCCAAATCGGATGAACGGGCGTGTGTGGCTAAGTGCAAGGTCGTAAAATTCAACCTGCGTTTCCACCTTGGTGCCACCAAGTCCGAAGCCTATACCAGCCCGTAGCGCACGGCTGCCTTGATTTACACGGGTAAAACTGCCTTTCACGAGCCAGCCAGATTTAGGAAGTTTATCTCCTTGTTTAAACTCTGAAGCTGGTGCCACGCGCTCGCTCATGCGTTTGACCATCACCTGCGTAAGAAATGTGGCAAGCTCGTTCTTGAACGCCAGCAACTCCTCACCTTCGCGATCCACGCGAAACACGCCTTTGGATGTATCGAAGTCTGCGATGTACACAGCTTTCGGCTTCGCCTGAGGCGTAATGCCTTTGACCTGATTTACTTTGGTGACGCTCACCGAGGCGCAGCCAGACAGCAACATCATTAACATACCAAACAGAGCAGCGTAAGCAGATTTCATGTTGCTATACTCCGAGTCTTCTCGGTAAATGTCAACCTGATTCGGTATAGTCTATATCGTGCCTCGAATCATTAGCATCACCATGCTGGGATCGCCAGCGTCCCCCCCAAATCCTCGCGTAAGCTCAGAAACTTTTCACAAGTGCTTGAAAAACGCTCTCCCTCAAGAAGTGTGCCAAAAGACAATGTGTATGAAACCGCAAAATGAGCTTATGCGAGGAAAAATCCGCTTCTCATTCTGTTCCGCTTGTCCCTTCCACTACGGACAAGCAGCCAGATGCAGCCCAGTCTTTCAAAAGAAAACTTTGACGCTTGTTTTTAAAAAATCCCTGTTACTTTACAAATGTCGAGGAACCAAAAAAATCGCAATAAATGTTTCGGAAAAGAAAACTTACGCTAGAATATGGCAGGATGATGGACGCTAAAATTACAGTTTTGAAAAACGGTTTGAGGGTTGTCACGGCGGAGATGCCCTCTATGCAAACTGTCAGTGTGGGCATCTGGGCCGGTGCTGGAGGACGCCACGAAGCAGCCGGCGAAGAAGGTGTCGCACATTTTTTGGAGCACATACTTTTTAAGGGAACGCCAACGCGTTCGGCACGGCAAATCTCCGAGGCTGTGGAAGGTGTGGGCGGCGATTTGAACGCCATGACTTCCGAAGAATTCACATGCTACTACGCACGAGCCTGCCACGGGCATTGGCCCAGGCTCCTTGATGTGTTGTCTGACATGTTTAAAAACGCTCACCTGCCACCAGAAGAGATCGAGCGCGAACGGGGCGTGATCCTAGAAGAGATAAGAATGGGCTTGGATCAGCCCTCTCAGCATGTCAGCGAGATGCTCTCCGCTTGCCTGTGGCCTGAGCACCCGCTGGGACGCCCACTCCTCGGCACGCCAGAGTCCGTAGCATCCATAGACAAAAAATTGCTGGCAGGATTTCGTGGACGCCACTATTTGCCATCGGACACCGTAATCTGTGCCTCTGGTAAAATTGAACATGAAACTTTTGTGCAGGCCGTGAAAGAGACTTTCGCCAAATGGCGTCCGCGCACAACAAAAGCACCGCGCCGCACGCCGCAGAAGCTCCGCCCGTGCGCACAGTTTTTTCAGCGCAAAGAGACCGAGCAAGCCCACTTGGCACTCGGCTGGCGGGCATGTTCAAGACATGATGAGAGGCGTTATGCGCTGCGCCTGCTCAATGTGATTTTGGGCGAGAACATGAGTTCGCGCCTCTTCCAAGAAATCAGGGAAAAACGCGGCCTCGCCTATGCCGTCAATTCTAGCACGAGCCACTTCGCCGACACCGGAATGATCGGCATTTACGCCGGGCTTGACGCCAGGCAAGTCGCCCCAGCCATCCGTTGCATCACCAAGGAACTCGGCAAACTAAAAAGCCGCCCAGTCAGCCGCGATGAACTGCGACGGGCGCAGGACTACGCGGCGGGCTTAGTCTGGATGGGGATGGAAAGCGTTTCTGGGCAGATGCTCTGGGCTGGCGAATCAATACTCGGCTACGAAAAAATATGGACACCCGAAGAGTTGGTGCAAAAAACGGAGGCTGTAACAGCCGCCCAAATACAGTCGGCTGCACAAGATTTTTTTCGCGCAGACCTTTTTTCCGTCTCGCTGATCGCCCCTGATTTTTCAACTGAGAAAATCCATGCAGCAATGGAAGGCATGGATTGAAGGGGGCGGGAGTTTCGCCAACGGGAAACCCGCCGCCCTGCACGCATGGAACCCAGCGGAAGTGGCGTCGGGTCACATTTTTTTAAATGATGCCCCGCTGCTGAAACTTTTAGAAAAACTCACTTCGACTGCGACAGGTGCCGTCATCGGGCATGTGGGCTACGGGGGTGACTACTTGTTTGCATGGTATCCAAAAACAGAGTGGACAAACGCTGATTCATGGAGCGAAAAAGACGCCTTTCACGCGGGGCCGCTGCTCTCATCTCTGGATGCAGCCGCATTTTGCGAAAGGGTTGAAACCATCCGTGATTTCATCCGTGCCGGAGATATTTATCAGGCCAACCTCACGCGGATGCTGCGCGGCTCGTTCTCTGGTTCAAGCATGGCTCTTTTTACCGCCCTGAAAGCCGTCTCCCCTGCCCCCTTTTCAGCGTATCTGGAAACGCCTGAGATCGCCATCGTCTCATCTTCGCCAGAACTTTTTTTACGCATGGATGGGCGTGCGGTAGTCACGCGCCCGATCAAGGGAACGCGCCCCCGTTTTGCAGACGCAGAACAAGACCGTATTTCGGCGCAGGAGCTGGTCGAGAGTGAAAAGGAAAAAGCTGAGTTGATCATGATAACGGATCTTGAAAGGAACGACCTCGGCAAAGTGTGCGAGTTCGGGTCAATCCGCGTCACAGAACTGGCGGGCCGCCATTCCTTCGCGCAAGTCCACCATCTGGTGAGTACGGTGGAAGGGCGTCTGCGGGATGGCGTCTCACACCTCGATGCGCTGCGGGCGTGTTTTCCTGGAGGGTCAATCACGGGGGCACCCAAAAAAAGAGCCATGGAAATCATAGCGGAACTCGAGCCGCACCGTCGCGGGATTTACACGGGAGCCATTGGGTATTTCGGTGCTTGGGGCGAAAGCCAATTCAACATAGCGATACGAACCATGTCAATCGGCGGTGGAGAGGTGAGTTTCGGCGTAGGCGGCGGCATCACTATAGAATCAGACCCAGCCAAAGAATTCGAGGAGACCGAGCATAAAGCGGCAGGAATGGTAGCGTCTTTGAGCATGGGATGAAATACACCCATATTCTAAGTGATAAGCTTATTTGCAATAAACAAAAGTGCGGCTAATTTAAAAAGCTGAAAAGACATGTTATGACACAACTCATAGTAAAGTTTGATAAATTGATGGTCTGGCATTTGACGGAACAGGCGGGCACGCTGGTGCAATCCGCTAAAATAGTTAATTTCTGCCAACAAGTTCGCACATGGATAGATGATGGTCATGAACCATCCCACTTGAAGATAATTTTCACGAAACTTCTGCGATGCGGCAAAATTCGCGTTGAAATGGGCGATGAGTCTCACAAGTTCGAGATGACCGATGCTAGGCGGATACCTGACGAAGGGCGAGCCACGCTCATTTTTGACAAGGTTTTCGTGGATTCAACCACGAAATCCTGATGGAAATCAGCCTTCCAACGCCTCGCACCTAGCAACCCATCTTTCGCCGCAAGAGCATGTGATTATCACATCGTAAACACCAGGCTGCACTTCCACCAATTGAGCGGAAGGTTCCACCTTCGGTATTTCTACTTGCTTATCATCGTTCTTGTGGAGATGTTCCGCAATGGTTCTGACTTCGGGTTGGCCACCGCTTTCTGTAGAAGCCTTTCTAACACGAACAAGAGTGCTTTCGTTCATCGTTCAACGCTTTTGTAGTTCATTTGATAAATCTTGCATTTCTACCCCACCCTTTGGACGGACAACGACAGTAATACGCCTATTCTCTTCCGCTTCAGGATGAACTTCGTCAATAGGCGAGCGGTCGCCATAACCTGCCACGCGATAAAACTGGTCAGTTTTTATCCCGCCAGATTGCAGTGCATCGCGAGCCGAAACGGCTCTGGAAGATGACAGGTTCCATGACTCCGAAACGACGAGTTTGCCATCGCCAACCTGCTGCGTGTGACCCTCCACCTCAACATTGAACGGGAAGCGCTCCACCTCCCACGCGATCGTTTGCAGCACCCATTTACCGAACTCTGTTAAGTTTGGCGTGCCTGGATCAAAGAACGGTTTTTTAGCCTTATCAAGAGCAGTAATCCGTATGCCGTCGGCCATAAACTCAAAACGGATCAGCTCATCGGCGTCCTGCGCACTGCTGAACTGTTCCTGCAAGCGTTTGGCTACACGGTTGAGCTGCTGCCGCGACATAAGCGTGTCGGTGGCCTGCTCCGTCGGGTTATTGGGACGCGGCTTTTCATTCGGCATGAGGAAGGTGCCTTTGTGTCCGACCTCCTTGATGTCGCCCCGGAAATACTGTTGGATGGCAGCTCTAGTTTCTGAGTCGCTACTGACCAGCCAAAGCACCAGAAAAAGGCACATCATGGATGTTGTAAAGTCAGCGTAAGCCACTTTCCAAGCACCACCGTGAGCCACATGTTTGGCGCGTTTAGCCATGCAATATAATCAACCTTTCTTGCCTAGTGATTTCAGAAGTGTTTCAAGTTCCTCGGCAGATGGTTGCCTATCCGATGGGACTGCACGACGCCCTGCCTCAGCAGCCATGCCTGGAGGTGCTCCCGTGGCGTAACTCACGATTATATTCGACATGACATCGTAGTAAGCAATCTCGTCTTCCATGATAAAATCCATATTCACGGCCAAGGGCTGTATAAAACCGTAGCTAGCCAAAATACCAAACATGGTGCCAACCAATGCGTGACCGACCATTATCCCGATGGTGGCTTTATCGGCGGCGATGAAGCCCATAGTAATGATGATGCCTTCCACCGCAGCCACGATACCGATGGCTGGCATAGCATCGCCGATTTTATTTAAGACGCCTATCGGAGCTTGGTGGTGGTGGTGCATGCGCCCGATGTCATCGTTGAGCGTGTTGCGGAGTTGATCCCCTTTGACTTTGCCGTCAATGAGCGGCCTGAGAGCATCCTGCATAAATGCGACAGCGTGATGATTGCCCAAGAATGTAGGATATTTGCTGAAAATAGAACTGGCTGTAGGGTCTGAAACATGTTCTTCAATACCGACCACGCCCTGCTCGCGTGCTACAAGCAGCAGCTCGTAGAGTGCTTTCATCAAATCCATGTATGCATCTTTCGAGTACGGGGAACCCTTGATGGCCTGCATCACTTGCGCCCCCATGAGTTTGAGCACGGCTGGCGGGCACGCCGCCACTGCGAAACCTACGGCGGCACCACCAATGAGCATGTATTCACCTGGCACCCAAAGCATAGCCATTTGCCCGTGAGAAAAAATATATCCACCAAGCACAGCACCAAGCACAGTAGCCCATCCTAATAGCAAAAACATGTGAACTCCCTTTTCGTCCTACCGTCTTCTAATTTTTTCGATGGTTGACCGCAAACGGCTGATAGCCAGCGTATGGATTTGCGAAACGCGAGACTCGGTAAGCCCCATAACCTCCGCAATTTCTTTCAGCCTCAAATCTTCCATATAATACAAAAGCAGGACTTGCAACTGTTGTTTTGGCAGCCTGTTGAGTTGCTCGGTCAAAATTTTTGAGTCTTCATGCTTCAGTGAATTCTCTGAGGCGGTCAACGCTTTGGTATCTGGCAAAATCTCCTCATACATCAAGGGCTCTGGCTCATCCCCGTCAAATGCCGCTTGGTTCAACGAAAAACAACTCACTGGCTTGACCCGCTCGATAAGTGATTGAAACTCTTCGGGCTGCAACCCCATGTGCTCCATGATCTCCTCTTCGATCGGCTCACGCCCAAGCTTCTGCGCCAGCACCTCTTGCGCCTCCATCAGCTCGCGGGTCTCTCGAAAAACAGACCTTGATGTCCCGGCTAGGCGACGCAGTTCGTCCAGCACCGCCCCGCGTATCCTGATCGTGCAATATGTTTTCAGGCTCGCCCCTTTAAGCGGGTCGAAACGGTCAACCGCCTGCATCAGCCCCACCACGCCCGCGCTAAGCAGGTCGTCTGAAGAAACAAAAGCGGGCAAGAAAATAGCCATCCGCGAAACCACATGCCGCACCAGTGGGAGAAGGGAGTCAATAGTATCCTCCCTATTCATACCCGACCCAGGCATGGGCTGTTCTATATCAAAATCAGAATTCTTTGTTTCTTGCGACATGCGTTTTTAGTCAGTTACTTTTTCGCCCCCGCCTTGGCCGCTTTTTTACTTGCGGCAAAACTTTCCTTTTCCTTATCGGCCTCTGCGGCTGCTTTTTCGGCTGCCTTCCTAGCTTCCTCTCGCTGCTTGGCGTACATCTCAATCCTATGCTCCAGCCAAGCTTTCATAAACAACCTCGTCAAATACCTCGCAGCCAAGGCAAAACAGACACCCAACGCTGCTACCCTTAGCAAAGCCACCCCGGCTGATTCATCATTGCTGATACCGATCAACGCTCCTATCAGCAACCCCGCCAGACCTGTCATCAAAATGAAACGGTGCATGATATTGTTCATGCCATACCTCCATTTACATCAAGTCTATTTGCCAACATAACACCTTTTTTGCCAACATAGCAAACGGCGTTCCAAAATCAGCCATTTATTTTCAAAATATGTTCTGCGTGCCAAATCGCTTTTCTTTGGCTTTCGCAACACATCAAACACGCCTTTTATTTTTTTTTCCCAAATTGCCGAACGCCCAGCCGGACAGCCCGGCGGCACCCACCAAAAAAACCGCCGCCAAAATCCCAGCTATTGGCAGGCCGTTATCTCTCGAGCCAGAAATTGTCTGGCCTGCCCGTTTAGCAGGGGCGGGCATCTTTGACTGCTGTGCAGGTTGTTGCGGTTGCACAACACGCGGTGCAGCCGTAGGTCCAACTAACTCAGGCGGTGCTATTGGCTTGCCTGGTTCTTCGATGAGAGCATCCCAATCCACAGGGCAAAACAGATCCACGCCCGGGTTCTGTCCCTTTATCTCGCACGAGCATGGCCCTACCAAAAATTGGCAGGCACTCTCAATCGTTCTTTTTTCGAAAGATTTACCCATCAACGCGACAAGTGCCCTGCCCCGCCCATAGACTGGAACGGCCACGGGCTCATCGGATGCCTCATCGGACTCCCCGATATTTTTCAAAATTGTCCGAACCAAAACAGTTTCGTCAGCATCCTTCTCGTCCAGCGAAAGAACAGCGAACTTGATCTTGAGTTCTCCCACGAACTGCTCTGCTACGCTGGCTTTATCAGGGTCTAATCCATCCAGCATATCTGATGGAAGCTCCAGACGGCTTTCCAAATCTTTAAGCCACCCCTCTAAAGACACCACCATGGCCGCGTGCTTCTCCTCATTTCCACGCTTCAGCACAAGCCACACCGCTGCATTCCCTTTTCCCAGCAAACCAGCCATTTCAGCCACCTTCGGGCTAGGTTTCAAAAGGGCATCAAGCTGATCCAGCCCTCCCTCCCAAATCTCTTGCGCCCGTCCAGACTCCATCGGCTCCACCAAAACGCCCCACGGCATTTCAAGCGGTTTTTTGCCAGCCCACACACCAGCTTCGTCCCCATCTAATGCCCCATCGCCAACACGGATAGGCATAATCTCCAAAACCGATGGGTGCGTAAGCCGGCGGATTTTATCCTGTGCCTGCTGCAATTTTTTATCCTCTTCGGGCGTGAAATCGCGGTCTTGGAAAATCATCAGGCGAAAAGTGCCAGCAGACCACCACTGCGTGGCGTACTTGAAAACAGGGACATTGCACGCCTCCACCTCCGATACCGCCAGCGCAGCAAATACGGAAATCGCAAAACAGACTATTTTAATAAAATTACAACTTGCTCTACCCATTTTTATTTCCATTTTTCAACTTTTAATTTTCTAATTATTGCTGTCTGCCGATTAGCGGATGCGATAAAATTTTCTTATCCCCCACTCCACCCAACCATGTGGCGAGAGCCTAGCCAAAAGCGGGGCGAGGCACGCTTGGAACCAGTCGCCGCAGGCCACCACTGTCGCAGTCTCGCGGCCTTCAACAATATCAAGCATCTTCCGCGCAACCTTGCGCGGCGGCGGCGCTGTGGCCAAATTACGCTCGTGACGCCCGAACAAAAAATCCTCATCAACAACCCCTTCATCCCGTTTGCCAGAAACTACGCGGCGCATGGCATGGTTGAAACCCGTGTTCACATCGCCCGGCTGCAGTTCGACAATGCGTATAGGAGTGCCTGCAAATTCCATCCGTAACGCACTGGTCGCGTTCCCTAGTGCGGCCTTGGCCGCACTATAAGCACCCATGCAAGGAATCGAGAATCGTGCTGCCAGCGAAGTTACATTTACGATAAGTCCCCTGCCACGCCCGATCATGCCAGGCATGGCCAGCCGCACCATCTGCATGGGTGCCACGCAGAGCAGGTGAAACTGCTCCGCCCAATCCGCAGCAGAAAGGAGATCGGAACGCCCAAGGATACCGCTCCCAGCATTATTTATCAAAACATCGAAACCGCCAGACTCTGCAGACGCTTTGCAGAAGGCTCTCTCCATAGATGCTGCGTCCGTCAAATCCATGACAACAGGGTGAAACCGTTCCATGACTGGAAGCCTCTCCAGCGAGCGTGCCACGCCCCACACCTCATGACCTGCTGCAACGAGTTCCTTTGCGGTTTCCAGTCCTATTCCTGCACTAGCTCCAGTGAGCAATACTTTTTTCATTGCAACGGCATCAGGTGGCAGTTTCGGGCACAGGCTTAAAAACCAATGCCACATTGGTGCCGCCAAAGCCGCTCGAATTGCTCATGACAGTGCGCGGCACATCTTGTATCGGGGCAGTGATTACTGGCACTCCGTCACACATGGGATCAAGTTCCGTGATGTTGGCCGAAACAGGCATGAATTTATTGCGGATTGATAAGCAGCAAAATGCGGCCTCCATGGCGCCAGCTAGAGAAAGCCCATGCCCTGTCAGGCTTTTGGTGCTGCTAACAAAAGGCCGTTTCCCCGGAAAAGCCGCCTTGATTGCAGCAATTTCTGCCGCGTCTCCCGGCTGCGTAGAAGTCGCGTGAGCATTGATATAATCAACATCTTCGGGCTTGATCCCTGCATCCTGCATGGCCGCTTTCATCGCCCTGTCCAAACCTTCACCCTTCGGGTGCGGAGCCACCACATTATAACCATCGGAGGACTGCCCCCAGCCTGCCACCTCAGCGTAAATGGGCACTTTCCTAGCGAGCGCATGCTCCATCTCTTCAAGCACCAGAACGGCTGCACCACCCGTCCCCACAAAGCCATCGCGCTTCACATCAAACGCGCACGGAGAAAGGCGCGGATCGGTCTGCACACTCAGAGTCCTCGGCCCGGCAAACGGGAGGAGCGTCATTTTACTGCAATCCTCTGCCCCTACTACAAAGACTGTGTTTTGGCGTCCCAGCCGTATAAGATCAGCAGCCAAACCAACGGCGTGCGCTGAAGATGCGCACGCACTAGAAACACCGAGAGATGCCCCTAAAATTTTAAAACAAGAGACCAGATTGATATAAAGCGAGCCTGGAATCCCGTTCACCACGCCCATAGGCGGGCACTTGGCCACGCCTCGCGTCAGCATGGTGTGCAAGTTTTCGTAAGCCATCCACATGGAGCCTCCTGATGCAGTCATCAGACCTGTCATTGGGTCAGAAACCATGGCGGGGTCGAGCGCGGCATCGCCGATCGCCTGCTGCATGGCGCAATAAGCGTAAACGGAATTCGGTGCCATAGGACGCTTCTGCTCCCGCGTCAGGCGGTAGGGCTGCGGGAGTATCCAATCTTCAAAATCGCTAGATGGAAAAGAAAAACCCTTCACGGTTCCAGCCAGCTTCACTGGGATGTCAGCACCTTCAAACTCGTGAAAAAGTCCAACACCTGTTTTGGCGTTAATCAATGAGTCGGCCACTTGAGCCTTGTCATTGCCGATGCTGGTTATAAACCCCAGCCCAGTTACCGCTACTCTTTTCATTTTGACCTCATTGCTGTGCGAAACATGCGCCGCACAGCGATCAAACCGCCGATTTATCGGCTTGGTCGGGCTCAAGAATCCCGTCGCCCATCACAAGGGTAAGCCCCTCCACGCGACAAACTTTTTTGCCCCCGCATGAACACGCCCCCTCGTAAACCGCGATAGGCGCATGGAATCGGGTCATCTTCAACTCAAACTCCAACAGGTCGCCCGGGCGTGCAGGACGGAAAAAGTGCCCGCCCTCCATGGATCCAAAATATATCTTTCCTTTGTAGCCGACAGATTCGCTGGGACTCTGCGAAACCAGCAGGTGCAGACACGCGGCCTGACCCAGTGCTTCAAAAATGATGGATGCAGGGAAAACGGGGTCGCCTTTAAAATGCCCTTCCAAAAAATATTCCTCGCCCGACACTTGGTAGGACGCACGCACAACATCCCCAGAAAGCTCCGCAGAGTTGATAAACAAAAATGGCATCTGTTGCGGCAAAATGGCAGCGATTTCGTCCAGCCCCATCTTGCGCGATTTGGATGTGGCCGCATCCGCCGCATCCTCTTCGGGCTTTTTGGCGATCTGCTCCTCTAAAAATGTTTTCACATCTCCAAGCGTGCGGATGGTTCTCAGCGCATCGTTTTCGATTTTGACTGTCAGCGATTCCTCAATGTCCATGACGATCTCAAGCATCGTGAGGGAATCTACACCCAAATCCTCAATCAGCTTCGTGTCTGGGCTCATTTCGGAAAGCGGCTTCGCTGGCGGAGCCGATAAATACCGTTCAATGACTCCGTAAACAATCGTTGAAATAAGTCGCGGATCGCGGCTCGTCCTAAACTGGATCGCCGCCTCGATAGTTTCCGCGCTACACCTTTTTAGCGCATTTTTTAGGTGCGCTACTGCCTCATCGCTCTGCGTTTCACTCATGATATCCTTGCTAAAATCTTATATTCCAACCCGTTCTTTTGGGCTGGTTCTTTCGTAAACGACTAGGCCAAAAACAACTGCCTGACAAGGCGTTTTTTCTCTCTGGTTGTGCAACGGCTGTAAATGGCAGCACTCAACCCGCCAACTTGGCCGCCAACTCTTCGGAGATGTCGAGGTTAGAATAGACATTTTGAACATCCTCGTGATCCTCCAGCGCGTCCAAAAGAGCCAGCACTTGCCTAGCCGCAGATTCATCTGTAACAGGCGTCAGGTTGTTGGGCAAATAAGAAAACTTGCTCGATTCGGATGCTATGCCTCCCTTTTTCAGAGCATCGTCCACGGCGTACAGTTTGTCCGTGGGCGTGATGACTTCAAAATGACTTTCCGATGTCCGTATATCTTCAGCACCTGCATCAAGAGCGGCTTCCATTATAGCCTCCTCGCTGGCACTGCCTTGCGGTATTAGGATAAGCCCCCTGTACTGGAACATCCACGCCACGCTGCCAGGAGCTGCGAGGCTCCCGTTATTTTTCGAAAATAAACTTCTGATTTCTGCTGCCGCGCGATTTTTGTTGTCCGTAGCAGCTTCCACGATCATAGCCACGCCACCTGTTCCATACCCTTCGTAAAGCATCTCTTCGATGGCTATACCGCCCAGTTCACCCGTCCCTTTTTTGACAGCGCGTTCGATCGTGTCGTTGGGCACAGACTCGCTTTTAGCCGTTAAAATGGCCTGCCTTAGCCGTGGGTTAAAAGATGAATCGCCACCGCCGAGCTTGGCCGCCATCGCAATTTCTCGCGCGAGCCTACTGAAGAGCTTGCCCCTTTTCGCGTCCGAAGCACCCTTGGCCCGTTTTACTTTTGCCCAGTGAGAATGTCCTGCCATGCTCTAAAAATTAATGAAAAAATAAAAAAATGCGAAGCCTTTTTTGCGGCGTTTAATAATTTCACGCTACATCAGGGTGAACCAATTTATTTTGCAGCTTGCAGTTCCATTTCAAAAAGCAAGTCATCGCGGCATACCACGCATTGTGTCAGCGTGACTGGCACGCTTTTCACGGCGGGAGCGAGCTTTTCCCATAGAGCAATATCTTCTGCACGCCTGAAATACGCTATCGCACTGAGGGTGTCCTCCCACGACATGCCGCGAGATTTCAAAATCGCCCCGACAACTTCTGCCGTGAGCTGCATCTGCGCGAAAACATCGTCTGCATAAACCGTTTTCCCGCCTGGTTCAATGCTGGCCGTGCCTGATATGTAAAGGTTGCGCGTGGCACTGTCTTGCACCTCCACTGCGCGGCTGAAAGAACTGCCATAAAGCGATGCCTCGCACTGCAAAGGCGACTCGACACGCCGCGCCTGAACGCCTGTGGATAGCGCCCTTACAGCGTGCGCTTTTGCGAGGAGTCCAGCACCAGTCCTATTGCCCGTTCCGATCCCAGTGCTCGCTGGAACCACTCCGCCGAAAACGCCGTGCGAATTAAAAAAATCCGTTCGCACTCTGTTGAAGTCGTTGTACCAATCCAAGATGTGGTCGAGATAAAACCATGTGCGAACCACATCTTTGAAGTCCATGCCAGCCTGAGCGAGGGCGTTTTCCAGAACTGTAAAAACCTCCCTGCACTGCTCCGATGGATCATCTGATAGGTTCTCTGGACGGATGTCGCCCAAAACGCAATAACCTGCCTGCCCATCAACAAAAGAATGACCTATAATCCTCCCTTTGGACTCTATGGGGTGCGTATGGATACCAGAAACCGCGTGAAGCCTGAGCCCAGCAGGGCTGTCCGATGCTGCCCCGCTCACTAGCCCACTGCACGGTGCCATAGATTCGAACAGATGGACAAAGCTTGGCGAAAGCGACGAAAGAAACTCTGCGGAGCCGAACAAGTCAATGGAAAGGACTGAAAGGTCGTTGTCGTCTATCGCGCATCGGACGGCCTCGCGCCACTCCACAGGCGACTGTGCGCCTGGAACACTGGTTAAATGCCATTCTGTCCATTCTGGATGGACGACCGTCCGCTGTATAAGAACATCAGAAATATTCATTTATCACTCCACAAAGCCACATCGCATACAAATAGACAACACCAAAATAGGCTTTTAACGAGCGATGGGATGAATAGGAAGCATGGGAGGAGCGGGTGGGAGAACTACCGTTGTGGGGTCATTGGCGGTTTCAGGAACCTTTTCAAGTGTCGCACGCCATTCCCCGATGCTCTGCGGTCTCTCGCCCCCTTTCACCCGCAATGCCCAGTCCACCGCCAGCAAAAACTTTTCGCTATACCCAGAAATGTTTCGGTAGCCCAACTACTCGAACTCGTCCTCGTCCCCATTCCGATCCGTCGCAGCAGGAGGTTTCTCTCCAGTGATCGCCTTGCACATCGTTGCTCCCAAGCCTCACGCAATGTTTTCAGGTTGAACGCAATTCTCCCGAAGAACTTCATGCGAAGTAGAAGGCAGCACCGTATTCCACCTGAAAATCGAAGACCTGAGAAAGTGGCCTCTGTTGGGCTAAGCAGAGCATGACGCGTATGACTCCAGCGTGCGTGACGACTAGGCATTTGGATGCTTCCTGATCTCCTTCGCGAAGAGCTGATGCTTGATGTAAAACTCTGTTTTTAAAATCTTCCAGCGTTTCCCCTCCGGGCGGTGAATGAGCCGCGAAGTCATCCGCCCACGCATCGAAAAGCCCAGCATCCTGCTGCCTTATACCATCCCATGTGCGGTTCTCCCATTCACCGAAATAAATCTCGCGCCAGCCTGCGTTTACCTCGTGAGAAAGCCCAAGATTCGCGGCTATTTCTGCGGCTGGGATACTGCATCTTGATAAGTCGCTAGAAACGATTTTTTGCGGCGCGAAAATGGCCGCTATATTTTGCATCAGTGAGATCGTGTCTGCCGCCGAAGGATGCAGTGCGGCATCGGTCTGTCCGAGGCATCGCCCAGCGTATTCTGGAGAGATGGGCGGATGCCTCATCAGACATAGCGTCATGGCAGTTGCATTTTTATTTGAATCCAGAAACTGATGTAGCAGCCCATTTCGACAATCTGGCTGGCGGCTCCGAGGCAGTCGCCAGTTATGCCCTCAAGCTTTCTCATGAAATATTTACCTATCAAGAGTGTGAGAGCCGAGCCCGTGACAAAAAGGTATGCGGCCTGAGTCCCCAAAATCAAAAAAAGGCCAGCGACGAGGCAAACCAAGGCGGCTAAAACATGGATGCGCTGCACACCTTTTACGAGGTGTTCGGACTTGGAAGTTTTCCCAGAAATATATGGGCACTTGTAAAAAAGAGCCACTGTAGCCGAACGCCCTAAGCTGTGCGCCGCTACGATGATCGCGCATGTGAGTGGCAGGCTGATGAAAAGCATCTCCGAAAGTATTGCGAACTTGAGCGTGAGAGAGAACCAGAGACCTATTGCACCGAAAGAACCGATTCGGCTGTCTCGCATGATCTCCATGCAGCCCGAAGGGTCGCGCCCGGAGCCGAGACCGTCCAAGGTGTCCGTGAGTCCATCCTCGTGGATGCCTCCAGTCACCAGCACCGTGGCCAGCATTGAGATGATGACGGCAATGGCTGGCGTGAATATGTGATATGCCAAGAAAAGCGTGGCTGCACCGATAAGCCCTACGATGAAGCCAACGGCAGGGAAATAGGCGATAGTCTTAGGTTGGTACTCAGGTCGAAAATTCAAAAACTGAGCAATGGGCAGGCGTGTCAAAAATGCTAGAGCCGTCAGGAAAATCTGGAACTGTGTGACCAGCCAGCCGGGCTCATGTTTATCTTCGCGGAAGCCGTCGCTCATGACTGGTTCTGGTTGGATACTCCCGCAGACTCAAAAGTAGCCATATCGCACATGATTTTTGCAGCAGAATCAATCAGGTGCATGGCCAGTGCCGCACCCGTGCCTTCGCCGAGACGCATTTCGAGGTTCAGCAGTGGTCTGGCTTGCAGACATTCGAGAGCCTCTGCGTGCGCCTGCTCGTTGGAACAGTGTGCGAAGAAACAGACTGGCTTCACTTTTTCATCTAGTGCCATGGCCACAGCGGCTGCTGCTGTGGCTATGAAACCGTCCACCACCACTGGCACTCGCATGTGCGCGGCCTCAAGGATCGTGCCAGCCATTGCTGCTATCTCGAACCCGCCAACGGCGGAAAGCCAATAGAGTGCCAGCGGCTCCGTATGCGTGGGGTGGTGGGAGATGAGCGCGTTTTTAATAACTTGCTGTTTTTTTTGCAAACCTTCATCGCTAACTCCTGTCCCTCGCCCAGCGACTTTCTCTGGCGGGATACCCAAAAGCGCAGCGTAAATTGCTGCGGCAGATGTCGTGTTGGCAATGCCCATTTCGCCGATACCAAGCATCTGCACCCCGTTTTCGCGGGCGAGACGCACCTGTTCCCTGCCTGCATCCATCGCTTGCTGGCACTCGTCTTCTGTCATGGCCGCTTCCTTCGCAAAGTTCCTTGTTCCGCGACGCACGCGCCTATCAAAAAAAACGGGGTTGAATTTAACGGTCGAGCCGAAATCGGCGTCAACACCCACATCAATGACATGCACTTCGATGCCGCCGTGCCTGCACAAGATATTGATCGCCGCGCCACCATGTAAAAAATTTTCAACCATCTGCCCAGTAACGGCAGCGGGAAACGCGCTCACACCCTCTTCTGCTATGCCGTGGCTTGCGGCATAGACGAGCATCCTTTTTTTGGCCACGCACGGCTGTAGCGTGTTCTGGACAAGGGCGAGCTGAATGGCTGTTTCCTCAAGCAGACCCAATGAACCGACAGGTTTGGTTTTGTTATCTATTTTATTTTGGGCTGCCTCAATTGTGATCATGGGCATCATGCTAGAGGAGATGTGTGCTCATGGTCAAAGATTGTTTTCTGCACCCGCGCCCGAATCATTAGTATCACCATTCTGAAAATACGGCATCAGGCTGGGAAGGATGCCAGCCAGCACCGCTGCGAAGAATTGGATACCGTGGGCGAGACCTGCCTGTGCGACACGGTAAACAGACGCCCGCGCACAGTTCTCGTGCTTCGCATCTTACTTTTCTCTTACACCTTTTCTCTTTTATCTTCCCTTGTCCCTTACCACTTCTTCCATTGGACAGATTAGGGTTATTTCTTGCCCAGCTTTGGGGGGGCTTGGACGACAGCCTTGGATGTGTCCTGCCACTGGTTGAAAACCAGCTTTGCTATACGGATTATAATGTCGGACAAAGGCAGTTTGGGATCGTGTATTACCAAGGGCTTACCCGCATTAACCGAATAAGTAGCGGGTTCTATATCTAGCGGCAAATAGGCTGTGACCGGATGCTCCAAAATAGATTCTATTTCGCTCTCCGATATTTCTACGCCCACCTCGGCGCAGTTGACTAGCACCTTAACTTTGGACATATCAACATCTGCGTCTTTGAGTTTAGCCAAGTATTTTTGCGTGGCTGAGATACGGATGATGTCGCGCGTGGTGACCACGAAAACTATGTCGCTCTCTTTTATGGTGGGCTCGGTAGCTGGTTTGCTCCAGTCAGCCATATCTACCACAATATAATCACAGACTTGGCGCAGCCCTTTTATCATTTCCAAAGCCATTGGCTTGGTTAAGTCTCCGATATTAAACTCGTTACCAGGGGAAGAGAGATAGCGCAGCCCGTGTATTTTGGAGTGTGTCGCCATTACGGTTTCTACCAAATCTACATCAAATTCCCCAGCCTTGATGAGGTCTAAAATGCTGTTTTTAGGCACATCGTCCAGCATCATGGAAAAGTCGCCAGACTGCCCCGTGAAATCTATCAATCCAACCTTTTTGTTCCACTGCGCAAGTGCCGCCGCCATGTTGACGGACACCAGTGTTTTGCCCAAACCACTTCTAGGCGATGTCACCGAGACAAGAAACGATTTTTTCTCGGCTCCATGCGCTGCATTTTGAGATGGGACAACCCATTGGGATAGCAGTTGCGCAGCCTTGTCTGGGGCGTAAGGAGGGGTCAAAATGGTGCGTAGGCCAGACATGACGATCTGTTGCCATACATCCGCCTGTTCCGTCCCGTCCAGTGCCACCATGACATGCATGTGCTGGCGCTGCTGCTTGATCATATCTATAAGGCTTAGTGCCGACCCGCCTTCGATGCCCATGTGTATGACGACACCTGTGGCTTTTGTCGTGCCCAATAGAAGCATCATCTCTCTGGAAGACTTCACTTGCGCAACGATTTCACAGCCGGGAACCGATGAGAAAACGGCTACTAACTCTTTGAGCTTTTCTGGGTTGTCGCTGGCTACAATGATAGGGTGCATGGTCTTCTAAATCACTTACTGCGATATCCCGGCTTCGGTTCGAGCTTGCTCGAATTCGGTGATGGTAGCACAACTTTCTGGGGCGGCAAATAAAGCTTCCTTACGGGATGGGTAGCGTCAGGTTGAATAGGTATTTCTGGAACCGCCAACGGGTTTTCACCCGCAGGTTGCATGGGGGCGATAACTCTGTGTTGCTCAATATACTTCTTGGTTTCAGGAATACCTGTCTGGAAACGGCTGTTTTTAATAGCTGCAGCCTCTGGATTTCCAATGATTTCTGGAGATATAAAAAATACCAACTCGTTTTTCTCTTGGTTTTTGACCCTGTTTTTAAAAATCTCGCCAATAATCGGAATGTCCGCCAGCCACGGGAATTTATTGATGGTTAGAGAATCTGTCACTGAAAATAACCCTGCTAAAACAGCCGTGTCTCCGCTCTTCATTTCCATATTGACTCTGCTGTTTCTCGAATCAATCCTAATCGCGCCATTACCACCAGCCGCAAACGCCGAAGGAATTTCAGTAACACGAGGCGTCACCCATAAGTTCACTCTTCCGTTGGTCATGATTTTTGGTCGGAAAAAGAGCTTCACGCCAAATTCATACTCTGTAGAAGCGGTCGTTGCCACCCCACCCACCACAGTTGTCAAAGGAAGAACTACGATACCACCCGCCAAGACAGATGATTCAGCACCGTCCAAAGTGGTCAAAACAGGGCGAGCCAACATTTTAATGTCCCCCTTGGATTCAAGCGTCCGAAGAGCGACGCGATAGGCATTGGCAAATGTCGTGTTGCCTACAGTCCATGAAGCAGCACCATCAGTCAACCCACCGTGAGCAATGGCTCGAGTCAAAGGGCCGAGCGTCGGAGCAGAGACATTTTCACCACTTTGGTTTGCTACAGCAACATCATCCCCTGGTTTTGTGCCTGGTCCAGTCCCACCCTCAATATAACCAACGCCATACTCGACTTGGCTACCAAAACGAAGCCCAAAATCTTTGCTCGCACTCGGGTTAATCCTCACGATTTGGACACGAATCCTAATTTGTTTGGTGTTTTTGATGCTCAAGCAGTCAATGATGCCTTCGGGCGTTGTTCGTTTGTAAGAAGTCGCATCAGGCACTGCACCACAACCCGTTGTGGCTCCGCTCGAAAATTGCGATGAGTTAACCACATTATTAGCTGCTGCAGCAGGTGCTGCTGCAGGTGCCCCGCCCGTTTCAGTCCGAATCGCTCCGATAAATGCAGAAGCAACGGTAACAGCTTTATTCCGATCTTCCTCGCTATCCACCTCGCCATCCAAAATAAAGTTTCGCTCTGCCACGATAACTCTTACGCCGCGCACGCCCTTCAATTTCTCTTGACCGATCACGGCTTCGATTGATGAACGAACTCGTTCGGAAAGTTCGACATTGTTCTGCGCGACAACTATCCTGAGCACGCGCTCTTTTGCCCCTTCGAAAATCGTCAGAATCGTAGATCCCGATTTTCTAGCGTTGAGCACTATAACATCATCGCCACCTTCGCGCCCCAAATCTTCACTGGTAAATGGCATGGCTTCCACGATTTCAGGGTCGGAGACAACAACTCGGGTCACATTCTTGGCCGAAATTTTGTGTGATTCCCCGAGGAATATCATCACGGTTTGGCTGGCATCGCCACCCATTGACGCATAGGCGGCAGAGGAAGATTGACCTTGTTCTTGGGGCTGCTCTTGCGGTTCAGGCTGCATAACGGGCTCAGCACGCGGCGGAGTTTTTTCGTTTGCCGATTTTTCGGCGTCACTGTTGTCAGGAACTGAAACTGGTTCTGTAGATTTTTCTTCTGGAGCAGGCGAAGGCTGCTGTGCAGAAACCAGTGTGGCCAACGACAACGCTACAACCACAACCGTCCAATTAAAATAAAGTGACCGTTTCATTATTTGCCACTCCCACCTTTGATGATTTGAATGTTACGCTTCGGAGCTGCTGGTGCTGCTGATGGAGCCTGGGCGACGACCTCCTTGCCCATCACCTGAGCTAAGGTAATACCAGCCGAATCCGATTTATCTTTCTCACCGACTGGGCGCAAAACAATGACCCATTGTGCATACTGCTCCACCAGTGCTACGATCTCAGACTCAGTTGGCGAGAGAGCCAAAGTGGCCACAGGTGCTGCCGTCCTCTTTGCTTTCGGGTCTCCAGTTGTGGGTGCTGTAGTTATTTCCAAAACTTCAATATCCTCCAAAACCGTCATGGCCTTGTTATCGCCCTCTTGCACAAAAAGACCGATCAAATCTATACGGTCGTGCGGGTTTACAGCAAACGCAACCGCCTTAACTGGTGAAACGGCGATCGTGACGGCTCTTTTACCAGCAGGGATTCTGAAATTTAAATTCAGCGCCTTATCCTTGGTATCTATTTTAGACTGGCGCAGTATTTCATCCGAAACCATTTCCATTTTCGAATACATACCTTTCACATCTTCAAGCGATTTTATCGCATCAGATGGCAAGAAATTTTTCGGCACTTTTTTGACGGTCAACATTTCTGGTTTGATCTCCATTTGCGGTGGGATACCCACTTTACTCATAACCACCGTGGCCATCTCAGTGACTACCTGATTTTTTTTGGCGAGTGCTTCAACTTTGGATTTTTCGCTCTGGACATGTTTCTTGATAAAATACATAGCGGCCATGACCAGCATGACTGCTGCCAATATCTGGATCATCCCGGCATTTAGTTTGCCCGACTTCATCCTGTTCATCGCATCCTTTGTTTTTTTCTAATTTTTACTTGCGTCCAACATGACACAATAAAAACCACTGACACCCATTTAGTGGAAACATGAGAAATGAAAAGCTTTTTTTGCAATGAAAAATCACGCCCAAATCATTAGCTTGCAAGATGTGCCATTTGACGAAGGTAAAAAAAGAAGCTATACTTTTCGCCTATGAATAATATTTTAGTAACACAAGAAGCACCCGATTTCACGGCTCCGGCTGTAATGCCAGACGGAACCATCAAAGAACATTTTTCGCTATCTAGCTACCGCGATAAATATATCGTCCTGTTTTTCTGGCCGCTCGATTTCACATTCGTCTGCCCGACAGAAATCATCGCCCACGACAACAGGGTGGAAGCATTCCAAGAGCGCGGAGCCGAAATCATCGGCGTCTCAATAGACTCGCAATACACGCACTTCGCATGGCGCAACACCCCGGTGGAAAAAGGCGGAATCGGTTCGGTAAAATTTCCGATCGTGGCCGATGTCAAACACGAGATCACTAAACTCTACGGGATAGAGCACCCGGCTGCCGGCGTAGCTCTGCGAGCATCTTTCCTGATAGATAAGAAGGGCATCGTCCAGCATCAGGTCGTCAATAACCTCCCGCTAGGACGCAATGTGGACGAAATGTTGCGCGTGCTAGACGCCCTCCAGCATTTTGAAAAACATGGGGAAGTCTGCCCAGCCAACTGGCAAAAAGGTAAAAAGGCGATGAAAGCCACAGCATCCGGTGTGGCCGACTTCCTCGCATCTCAAAGCACCAGCTTATAAGCAATGAAACTATGGGGGAACAATGCAAGATGGGTCATCCTGCTGGCCTGTCTTGCTTGTTCTGTTTTATCGGCCTATGCGGCTAACTGGAAAACTTTCGATGCTGCCACTTGGTCAGAGGACGCTAGCAATGACGGCGACAGTTTCACAGTCGTTCTCGATGGAGCCGAGCAGCGCATCCGACTCTATTTTGTGGATTGCCCAGAAAGCGTGGCAGACACAATGCTGCTAATCCGCATAAGGGAGCAGATGCGCTATTTCGGCCTCAGCGAATTAAAAAAGGTTATACACTGGGGAAAAACAGCCGCCAACTTCACCCGCGAACAGCTTTGTTCCAGTCCTTTTACGCTTCACACATCTTTCGCCAACGCACTCGGGCGCTCGAAGGACGGACGCATTTATAGCTGGATAGAAGTAAAAGGAGTGCCGCTGGCCGAAATGCTCGTGCGGAACGGGCTGGCACGCAACCGAGGCGTTGGGAAAGCACTTCCGAACGGCACATCTAGGGCTGAAGTGCAGGCTAGATTGAGCGACTGCGAAGCCGCTGCCATGCTAGAAAGAAAGGGTATCTGGGAAGCGAGCGATGGAAGCAGCCTGATCAAGGAGAGAGAGATGGAGCGTAAAGATGGCTCTGACATCTCAAAGTTGCAAGAGCAGCTCGAAGCAGAAACATCAGGGTCTTTAGATGTGGGGATGAAATCGAATAACGAAATGAAGAAGAGAAAAAAATAAAAGTGGTAAGAGAAAAGGGAAGACGGCAAGCGCAGACATAATGGCACAGCTATTTTTACGCGATGCGTCCTCCCTTCGTTATTCGTGATTCCTTGTTCGATATTCAAAAAATCTTCCCTCCGTGAGAGAAAAAAAGAAACTTAACCACATGGAGCACATAGAACACAGAGAAATATTTTTATAAACACTTCAACTTAAACTCTTCAGCTTCGTGATCTTCGTCCCCTTCGTGATTCATTCTTGGTATTTTCGTGTCTTGGCGTGAGAAGAAAAGAGATTCTCCTGTATAACTGGATGCAACAGTCTGTTTTGGAATAAGTTGTGA
>JAIFLJ010000057.1 GCA_020049135.1 bacterium
CGATATGAACCGTGCTGTCTGGCGCGTGGTTGAACTCATGGATCGTCGCCTGGAACTGCTCGATGAGATCCTCCCGGCAGGTCAGAAAAAGAACGTCCCGCACCGGGATTTCCTCCCGCCGCATGAGCTGGTGCAGGATTTCCAGCAACTTCACCAGCACGATGGTCTTGCCACTGCCGGTCGCCATCCAGAATCCCATCCGGTTGCAGATGTCGACGAAATCAACCACCGGCTCGTCTTCATCGAGCGGAAAAAACTCCCGCACGAGGGTACGCAGCGACGATTTTGTTTTTTTGAGGCTTAGATT
The DNA here is from genome assembly GCA_020049135.1 of bacterium. Classification (GTDB taxonomy): domain Bacteria; phylum Verrucomicrobiota; class Verrucomicrobiia; order JADLBR01; family JAIBCM01; genus JAIFLJ01. The sequence continues at coordinate 308 of JAIFLJ010000057.1, forward strand.
GAGCGTAGTCCGTTCCTTGTCGCTTAGGCCCATTCCGTCCCGATACCAGTCCGCCATCTTCGCCTTGCGCTCGACATCTGCCTCTGTGTTTTCACCTGGCTCAAAATCCCGGAAGTCCTCGTAGAATTTGAAGAGCACGCCCAGCGCGAGCTGAAGCGACTTCTGCTGGTAATCCCAAAGCCGCTTGCCGGGGGAAAAACGCGCCAGGTCGAACGTGCTCCAGTTCGCCGGAAGCGTTTCAAACGGCGTCTTGACCGCCAGATGCTCGAGGGTGCGTAGCGGCATAAGCTAAACGACCGGCCCCCAGAAAATGAGTGGCTTGATAAGCTTCCAATCTGGTTTGGAGAGGCTCTGTTTGCTCCCATCAGCGAAAACGACTTCGTCGGCAGTCACCCTTTTGATCCACTTTCCAGTGATACAAGACAAGGTCTCCGCAAGGTCGATGTCGGGATAGAGGCGGTCGAGGTGGATTTCGACTTCATCTTTCTTGTAATCGAGTTCCAGTGCGCGCGACATCTTCTGATCTCGGAAGAAAACATACTGACTGTAGGGATCGGTCTTCGTGTTGCGGAAAAGGTCCTGATTGTCCTCGTTGTAATACAGTGCCGCCCCGACTGCCTCTTCATATTGCTCTAGTGCAAAGTACTTAAAGAAACCGCCACCTTTCCATTTGCAGGCATTGGACACTCCAGATTGTTCTCCAGAAAGAACTTTCTTCAATCGGGGTAAACATTTTGTCTCAAAATGGCTGGCCATTTCAGATCCCAGCCATTTTCGCCCATACTTGTGTGCAACTGCTAATGATGTTCCAGAACCAGCGAACACATCCGCAATAATGTCTCCGCGTTCTGTAACAAGTTCTGCCAAGCGATGAATAAGGCTTTCAGGTTTCTTGCCTTTTTTCAGTTCAACCCCACCTTCATTATGAAGATCGTTTGGGCTTACATCGTCCCAAATGTCTGACATCGGCTCAACTGTTACCCACTTTCCGTTAATTTCGCGCAATCGATCCGCATAAAACAATAGTCGTTCGCCATCGAGTAGATAAAAATCGAGTTCATCAGTCCGCGGGACATGAATAATTAGTTCAGGAGTCAGCTTTGATTTCTGAATTGCCTCACGTGCTTCCTCGCTGACTTTATCTGCATCTGGCCTAGCAAACTGAACTACAGCAGTGCGATTCTCGCAGATGAACTTGAATAGCTCTTCCTCAAAATCGAAGCCGAGCTCTTTTCGTAGTAACCGCTTTTCGATTCCTTTGTGGGCTGCAAAAGCGTCGAGGAGAGACGTAAACTGCCACTTTGAGAAAGGTTCGGCGCGGTTTACAATAAAATTGTTGTAACGGTCATTACGCGGGCGTTGACGAAACAACCTTGCTGGTTTCCAGGATTTCTTATTACGAGCATAGATTGGAAGAAACTCAGTGACGTTTACTAGCCCTGGATTTATAGCCTTATGTCCCGTAACAGACCCGCGCTTTACAACGGCGAGTGCCCCACGATTATCCTTTCCAAAAATGTCATCCAAAGCACGAATACAATGAGGTAGTTCGTTTTCATCAATGCTGATCGCAAATGAGCCTTCATCTGCAAGTAGTGTCCGCGCAGCATCGACCCGGTCACGTAGCATGGATAGCCATGACGAAGACATAATCGCGTCGTCATAAATAAATTCGTCTTGGCCTGTGTTGTAAGGTGGGTCGATATAGCAGCACTTCACCCTTTTTTTGTATTTATCGCGCAGCGTATTGAGCGCCTGATAATTTTCGCTTTTGATGAGTCGCCCATCGAGGGCTTCGTCGAGGTTGTCGAAAAGTCCGAGCAAACGGATTACCAGCGAAGGGAAATGGCGAGTATCCAGTGGCAACGACCGCCATGCCGCAGCCAGCTTGCGATCCTTGCCGCGACCTTCCACGATCTCCTTGGGATCGAAGCTCTTTTCCACGATGCCAAGCTCCTCCCACTCGTCCACCTGGGCTTTCATGCCCGTGTGCTTGATAAAGTCCGCGAGCAGATCGAGACCGCCCTCCTGTCCGGCCACGCGGTCGAGGGTGATGACGTAATGCGAGCCGCGGACGAACTTCGGCTTGTTCCAGATGCGGACGAGTTCGTCCTCAAATTGGGCAATGAAGTCGATGAGTTTGAGGGCGATGTCCTTGAGTGCCTGCAATTGCTTGATACGGGCCGGGGTCCAGTCGGTGCCGTCTTTGAAGAGGTATTGATACATCCACAGGTCAAATTGTTCCCGGAGAAATCCGCGGGCGTCTTTGTTGATGAAGTAATCCACCTCGCTTTGCCGCTCAAAGACGGCCATGGCCTTTTCCAGGACGGTTTCCTTGACTGGGTGTTCGGCTTTTTTCAAAGCCTTGAGGATGTCCTCCGTTTTCGTGATTCGACCGCGCTCGGAATAGACCACGCCCATACGGATGGTGCCGTCACGCTCTACTTTCTGAAAGTCGAAGACAAGCTGCCGCTTTTCGTTGTTCTTCTTGTGTTCCAGTGTGGCGCAATCGAAGAAGAAGGTTTGCCCGTCCATTTCAACTTTGAGGTCGCGGAAGAGCCGGTCGGTCTTCACGTAGTAGAGCATGTGCGTCTTCCAGAAGAGGACGACATCCTGCTCATCGGTATAGACCTTCTCGTAAACGCTCATGTGGCCGGGGGTATAGGCGAAGCAGATCGAGCCGGATTTGCTGAAATACCGGGAGAAAAAGGCATGGAGTTTGTCGAACAGCTCTTCGCGAAATTCAGGGAACTCCTTCAGTGCCTTGGCCACGTCTTCGAGCAGTTGGGGACCGACCTGGTGCTCGTAGTAGGCCGCCTTGAGGCGCATGAGATTGATGTAGCCCGACTGTCCATCCACCTTCGCACCGACAAAAAGGGTGCGGAGGACATTTAGAAATTTTTCTTCCTTTATCCCTGCTGCTCGTCTGATCGCCGTTTTCATATTGTTGATTGAACACTCTGCCTCCCCCAATCCATCTCCGCTGCGACAGCTCGCAGGTCATATTCGTTGACCGGGTCGCGCCCGCGCTCGACGCGGGGCAGGAACAGGAGTTTCTCCTGAATCTCCGGCGACAGGTTGTTGAGGTTCATAATCTGCGTGATTCTTGCGCGGGATACGCTCCCAAGTCGAGCAAGTTCTGCCATGCTGCGGACTTTCTTTTCATCGAGCATGCGCCTAGAGCGAAAGGTGATGAGTATAATGATACACCCAGGCAAAGTTGGCGTTGCCCTTGGGCGGGACGCCGAACTGCCAGCGCACATCGTCGTCCTTGCGGAACCAGTCGGAGTCGTTGAAGGGCGGGTTGGCGAGCACATAGTCGGCGCGCAGGTCGGGTTGGAGGGCGCGGCGGATGGTGGCGGTGTCGAGCATCACTTCAGGCGTTTGACATTGTTGGCGGAGAGTAGGGTGCGCATTTGGGTGATGGCAATTTCGTTCAGCTTGAGCAGGCGTTCGGACTGGGGCAGGCCCTGGCGAATGAGGACGGAGTTGAGGCTTTCGAGGTTGGTGAGGACGACGAGTTGTTCCAGCGGAGCGTGGTCGCGGATGTTGCCCTCGGCATCGGGGTGGGCGTCGCGCCATTGTTTCGCGGTCTGGCCGAAGAGGGCGACATTGAGCAGATCGGCTTCGTTGGCATAGACGAGGGACGCTTGAGCCTTGGTGATGGCGGGCGGCAGCAGCGTCTCCTTGATTGCGTCGGTGTGGATGCGGTAGTTGATCTTGGCGAGGGTGCGCTGGAGGTTCCAACCGAGCTGGAGGCGGTCGTTTTCCTCGTCCTTGAGGCGCTGAAATTCCTTGATGAGGTAGAGCTTGAATTCGACCGAGACCCAGGAGGCGAACTCGAAGGCGATGTCCTTGTGGGCGTAGGTGCCACCGTAGCGACCGGGTTTTGAGATCAGACCGATGGCACCCGTTGAATCGATCCATCGCTTGGCTGTGAGGATGAAGCTGTTCAGTCCCGCCTGTTTTTTAATCCCATCGAATTCGATGGGATTAAAACCGGGGTTGTGAAGTTGCTCCCAGATGCCGAGGAACTCGACAGTCTCCCGATTGCGGAGCCAATTGGAGATGAGATAGTCCGTGCGCTCGGCATCTTTGTAACGGGCAATATCAGTCAGGGAGATGAAATCCTGCTGTTGTTGGGAAAGCACGGTTACGGCAGTGCCCTTGACTGCGATGCTGGTCGTTTTGGCTTTGCTCATAATGTTAGTTAGAGGGCTGAGGCGGATTTAATTATGGCGAATTCGCCATAATTAAAATCTGGGTTGAATACGGATTCCCAAATGCCAAGGAACTCCACGGTATTCCGGTTGCGGAGCCAGTCGGAGATGAAGAAATCACCATCCTTCGCCCTCAACATGTCGGTCAGGGAGATATAATCGCCATTCTTGTCGGTGAGAATTGACACGGCTGTTCCGCGAACGGCGATGGTGCTGGTTTTACTCTTGCTCATGATGTGATATGGGATGATGCGATTATGTGCCGGCGGTCGCGGAAGCCGCGTTTGGCGTCCGTGTTTTTGTTTTTCGCGAGGAACCCGAGGCAGACGGGAATCTGCGTGCTGTAGAAGAGCTGGCCGGGGAAGGCAACCATGCAGTCCACGAGGTCGGCCTCGATGAGGGCACGGATCTCTCGGAGGGGATACTCTTCGCAGGAGTTGTCCGAAAATCCTTGAGTTCAAATTTCATGCGCCCTCTCCTTTTTTCTGCCCGTATTCCGGCGGCTCCTCGCGAAGCGGCAGCAACTCCACCCCCTCCCGCTTCGACGCATCCGTGAGCCCCCTCTCTGTGCTGTTCCCTGCCGGACGGGGATGCGGATGTTCCGCGGCCCATCGTCGGGCGTTTTCGCAAAGGCGACGCACATCGTAACCAGCCTCGCGGGCCAGATCTTCTTTAATCTTCCACAGCTCCTCAAGAATTGGGTTCGTCTTCATAAGATAATCCTCCCATCAATGCGTGTGGGGTGCAAACATTCGGTAACTTCCAACCACGGCGCAAAGCCTCCATTTCCAGCCGTCGCAAAATTTGTTCATTCGCCAGATGCCTGCAATTCCATGTCAGGAGGTAATCCGCCTTGGCCAATGTGGCCGCGGCCAGGTGCGTTGCATCGGAGGTTGCAAGGGCGGGCAATGCTCTCCGGTTTCCAGAAATGTGGCAGCGAGTTCCGCCACTTCCGGAGTGAGAGCCACGGAGTCCCCGCGCAAGTCATGCGCTTGGGCGACATCGGGACGAAAGCCGAACTCGGCATGGAGAAAGCGGAGCAGAAACAGGCGCTGGAGCAGCGTCTCCCCTTGCACCGTATGGGTGGCACGGGTGGCGGCGCAGCGTAGTCGTCGGGTGGCGGGCATTGGTCAGGATGTCAAAGGTTCCAATTGCCACGCGCGCACAGCGTGCCCTCGCGAACGCAGGAGCGGTGCCGCCATGCGCTGCATTTGAATGACCGCCTGCACTTTCTCCGGAAAGGGCAGCCGGGCCAGGCGGTGGCGGCGTGCTTCCTTCGCGCGAAGCAGCCGGGTGATTTCCGGGTTCAAGTCGTCCATTGGTTCCATTTTTCCTTCAGGTTATGCCGCGTTAGCACGGCGTCCAACCGCGCCATGTCCAGCACGGCCTCTTCCAAAAACACGCGCACCCGCTGGCGGTCTTTCTCCCGGCCAGTCTGCACGCAGATGGCGGCCAGATGCTCGGCACGGAGCACCCGGGTGGGGGTTTGCTCATAAAGCGTTTCATCGGCCTCCGCGAGCGCCTCCTCCAGCAGCGCGTTGTAGGCGGGGAGGAACTGCACCGGCACGCCCTCGATGTTCACACAATCGCCTTCCTCCGCATAGCCGCGCTGGCGCAGTGCCTCGTAAAGCGGGGTTAGCGTCAGCAAACCTCCCCCCGTCTGCGGCAGGACGATGAAGACATCCAGGTCAAATGTCAGCAGTGGTTCCACATAAAAAGTCGCTCCCATCGCACCGCCGATGGCATAGCGGCCCAGCACGCCCTCGCGTTCCAATTCGTTCAGGATTTGCAGTGTGCCTTCCATGGTCAGTTCGTCCCTCCGTGCATCCGGTTTTTGAACTCCGCATCCAGACTGTGATGCCCCGCGATGGCGCTCGCGCCGTCCCGCTCAGTGCGGAAACGCCGCCGCGTGTGCAGGCCGATGAGATAGGCGAAGGTCTCCGGCAAATCCGGCTTCACCGTCACCGTGCCCGACTCCCGCCGCAGGGTGAGCGTGTAGTCAAAGGGCGTGTCCAGTTGATCAACGGCCAGCCGCATCGGGCAATCCTTGCTCTCCCAATCCAGCGTCACCTGCTGGTTTCCAGCCATCACGAGGTTCCGGCTCGGGCTGGCCACCAGCAGGCTGATAAAGCTCGTTTCGATATAGACAATCTCTTTCATCCCTTCAGCGCATCCCGCGTGTTGATATGGGAGTAGTCCCCACGCAATACATCCTCTTGTTCCGTCGGGCTCATGGTTCCCTTCATCCTACATGAAACCGACAAAAACCGTCAACGGAAGTTTCGGTTCATCTGCCGTTTTGTGCCCGTTGACAGCACTGGAAAAAATGCCAAAAACCGTTCACACGGATGGTGCGGGTTTCTCGGAGGGGATACTCTTCGCAGGAGTTGCCCGAAAATCCTTGAGTTCAAATTTCACTCGCCCTCTCCTTTTTTCTGCCCGTATTCCTTCGTCCCTTCGCGCAGAGCTAATCTCTCCGCCTCGTCCTTTTGGGTCAGTCTTGCGAATGAGGTCTTGGGCACTAGGATTTCTTCGATGGTTTTACTCATCGCGCCTGTCCTCGTCATGTTTCTCCAGCATCGCGGAAGTTCCTTATGCGTTCAACTGTCTGATCGAGGGGCTACATATTCTAGAGAATTAGAGGTCAGGCTCTGGATACCTCCTATTGATTAATCTGATTATTGCTTTCCAAACAGGCTCAATGCCGCCAGAAATGAATCGTGCAAATTCATCCCCACATCGTGCTCGGGGGCGATGCGTTTGAAGCCAGCGAACATCAGACACATCAGGTGCAGTCCTGAAAATTTTCGGTCTGGAAGACTGCGGAGTTCGTATTTTTCATCGGGTGAAGCGTAGTCAAGACCGTTCCTTCCGAGGATCGCAATTTCCAAAGAGACATTTCGCACTTCCTCTAGCGTCATGGTCTCGAAGCGTTTGAAAACATCGAGAAAGTAGAAAACGGCCGCGGGTTGCTTTTCCTTCAGCAAAGCGGAGTTGGTCGTGCCTTCCTTGAGGGGTTCGGCAGTTGACTCATGATGGCCAAGGTCTGGTTGCCATTCATACCAGCCGCGCAGTCCGAGCATATCGGCAAACTCATCCACCAAACGATACTCGTCTCCTGGACTGAGATTCTTCGCCCGCTCCTGCCAGTGTTTCCAGAGCTTCTCAGACAGAGTAAAATTCCCCGCACTGCGATACGGGACGGCAAATTCCGAAGCTCCTTCGAAAAGGTCGTCGAGAAACAAAGCATAAGCACCATTCAGCGCGAGGCTCGCCTGAAAAATCTTCCGTGGCGTGAGGCGAGAGATTTTTGGATCGAGCACCATCTTTTGGGCTTCAAGCGCCAGCTTTTGGACGGAGAGAAATTGTGAGGGATGGATCAGCCCAAAGGCATCGCGGATATGCCGCTCGATCAACATGTCTATCGGACAGTTGAACAGGATCTCGCAAATTCCACGGACTAGAGTCAGCGTAATTTCGGTGATTTTTTCTTCAGGATAAGCAGCTTTTTCCCACTTGCGAATATCATTGGCAACCGAGCGAATCGCCGTTTCCCGTGTCTGGGGTGTCGTTGCATAAAACAGATTTTTTCCAACCTCGCGGGCTTCGGATTCGAGCTTGAGATGGGTGAGTTCGTGCATCTCTAAGTGACAAACCAATGGGGGGGGGGTAATTTGCCCTCACCTTCATCAAGTGAAAGTCGCGTTGATGTTTCCATGCCATCTGGATGGTCGCCCCGATCTGGTTCTCAAAGTCTTCTTCCTGAATCCGAATCGGATAACCAGATAGCGATTCCATCTTCGCCTTATAGTTTTGGACAATCTTGAATGCTTCGGAATGGGTGCGCTCCGCAATATCTGCTTGAAGATGGGCAAAAAGTTTTCGCGCGCCCTCGTAAACTGGCTTCGAACGAGCGTCTTGCATTTTCGCTCTGGCAAACATCCGTTTGAGCGATTCCACCGCAAGCTCTGGCTTGTGGGTTGTCTGATGGACAATCGCCTCGCCGTAGTAGGCGTTGGCAAATTCTGGATTAGATACGATGGCACGCTCAAAACACTGGATAGCTTGATCGGTTTCCCCCCGTTCCTGATGCACTACGGCGAGACTGTTCAACGCCCACGCATCATTCGGTGCTATTTCCAGTGCCTTGCGAAGAAACTTTTCACCTGTCTCTTTATCCGATTTCTCGCGTATGTAGAGGTTGGCAAGCACCACCCAACTCCACGCATCGCCTGGGTTCAGGCGGAGAACTTCAATCAAGTGATTTGTGGCGTTATCCACATCACCAATCTCAACATAAGCCATCGCCAGATCACGACGGGCGGTGTATAGCGAGGGCTGCAACTCCAAAACTCGTTGCAGGATGCCGATGGCTTTTCGGAACTCGCCTTGAGCGGAGCGTTTAGCCGCTTTGTCCGCAAGCCTGGCGGCTTCAGTTCTGGCATCGACGCCCTCTTCCGGGTGTTGGATGACAACCTCATCACCTTCGATTTGCACCAAAATAGGTTGAGGAAGAAAGCTGAACTGTTTGAGCACGAGTGCGGTAATCTCCGCTAAGTCGGGCAATACATCTGGTCGTGAAACATAAAACTCAAACAGGTCTGATATTTTCATCCGCAGTGTTCGCAATTCGTGCATTCAGGGCATATTAATCTCGCAAAAACACAACGCAAGATTTTACTTAAAATTTGAGGGGCTGGATGTATAATGTTAAAATGGAGGAAGAAAAAATATACGAACTCGTCCTGTTCGACTCTGGGGTTGAGGTCTATGCCGCAGTCAGGCCTCTGCAAGCCTACCTAGGGATGAGCGACAGCGAGTTGGCGCTTGCCAACAAAATAATTGCAGAAGCCGAAGATGTCGGACACGCACTTGCTGCCGTGGACACAAAAAGCAAGATAACAAATCTGGCAAAACAATTCCAACAAAACGGGGTCAAATACGAGATCCACGCGATAACCTAGCGAATGGATGGAAATTTAGCGTGAATAAATAGTCAATGCCTTAAACGAGGCGTGAAAAGACATTGGAACTTTACGAGACTCACGGTTGATTAAATTCGGTCAGCGTTTAGCCCGTGCGCTGGGGGGGGCGTAGGTCGGGGTTGGACGGGGCATTCAGATCGTAGCCGTAGAGGAGGATATTGGTATCGAGAAAACGATTAGCGGGCATGGGCTTGTTCGCGAGTCAGAGGTTGATCGCCGAGGTGATAACCGTGACGGAGGCGCATCAGTGCATCTGCGTGGGGGGCGGCGGGTGTCTCGTCGCGGAGAATGGTCTCTCCACCCTCTCCACCTCGTCCTTTTGGGTCAGTCTTGCGAATGAGGTTTTGGGCGGTGATCTTGTCCATCAATCAGACGAGTTTCAAACCGTGGGGGATGAACGGCGTAAAGTCGTTGCGGTTGTTGGTGGCAAGCGGGGAGTCAGACGCGATAGCAGTGGCGGCAACGATGCAGTCTGGCAGGGAGCGGGAGCGGCGTCCAGTTTCACGAAACAAGCGCGCCCCTTCCGATGCCAACTCGGGAGTCAGCGGAACGACGGTGTGCAACAAGCTTTCCATCGCGGCAATCTCTTCGGACAGGACTGGGCCGCAGAGGAACTCGGCCCAAGCTATGGCGCTACAGCAGAACTTTCGGTCTTCGAGAATCCAGCCCTCAACGCGGGTCACCACATCGGCATTGGCTTCGCCTGCGTAGGCGATGAGGTAATTCGTGTCGAGATGAACTGGGGAGTCCATACTGGGGGTCAGCGGCGGGAGTCCTGCGCGGTGGCCATCCACGCGGCGGTGTCCACATTTCGCTTCCTAATGCTCGCACGAAGTTGTCTGGCCATTTCAATCCGTTTCTCGACATCGCCTGGCTGAGCCGACGCATGTTTCTCGGCCTGTTCGACCGAACGGCGGACGACCTCCGCTTGCGAGACTTTCCAGCGGACAGAGAGACGCTTGAGCCTCTGCGCAGTTCCTTCATCCAAAGCGAATGTGGTTCGATGAGTCATTGTCGGCACACCATCATTCATACCATCACTTATTCGATTGTCAACTCAAGTAGCTGGAGAGAAGATGTGCACATCTTGGAGATCGGGGACCGATTTTGTCTCTACTCGCTCTTTATTATTTGGTATTATGGAGGCGAGATTCGCCGCTACGACTTCTATGGAGAAAGAAAAAATAGCACGCCACGCCAAAAACTTGCCCCCGTCCGCTGGTATTTTCTACATCATCCCGCACCCCGATCATTCTTGGAAAGTGTTTGTCGCTAGGAGAGATCAAATGGGCTCGTGGGATCACTCGACCCTCTGGCCCCGAGATCGTCGCCCCCCACCTCTCCAGACTCTTCGGAAAAGAGGGGTTGCTGGAAGAGATCAAAGAACAGATTTACGCATTCCCGAGAGGCCGTTTAGAAAAAAAGGGGAGGATTTATGCCATCTATCACGGTGATGATTTCCAAGGGATGGTCGCCCGACAAGAGGTGGAACGCCTTTTCGGTGTCTGTGGCAAATCTTCTTGGAAATGGGACGAGCACGAAAGATGTCTCTACGAGGACAAAGAGGCACTGAGAGAAATTTTTCAGATCACGCAAGACTGGCCGTCCGTATAGCCATAATCTCCCGAGCACATTTCACTTTGCCAAGCAAGTTGGTTTATATTTTGGGCGAGTTTTAGGCCAGAGACAGGTTTTGTCCCTCTGCATACCGCAATTATGGGGGATGCAAGAAATCAAAATCGTATCGGGTGGGCAGACGGGCGCGGACCGCGCCGCGTTGGACTGGGCAATCAAAAACAATATCCCT
>JAIFLJ010000027.1 GCA_020049135.1 bacterium
TTTCCTGGCAATCCGGTTCATTCATTTTCCTCTCCCCAACGCTTCGCTCCCAGAGAGGTCAGGATGTCTGAGGGTGGCCTCGGCCAGCCCGGGGAGGTGGAGCGAGCGGAGCGCCCGGGAGAAGGCCAGCAGACTGGCTTGGGAGGTGGTCGTTTCGATCAAGGGCCGGGCATCGATGGCGAAGGGCGTTTTGTGCTGGGTCGGTATTTTGGCAGGCACGGAAAATGTTATAGATAAACAATTTACAATATATCAACAGAAAAATATCAAAAATGAGAGGGTTTTTAAAAACCATGCTGATTTTATGGAAGGAACAGTGTTTTCGGAGAAACAACCAAAATCTGGGAGATAAACCGAAACTTTCATTGACTATTTCGTCAGTTTCATAAGAATATTATGAACCATGAGTTCAATGGAACAAGATACCACGCTTGACGAATTCCGCACCCTTGCGGAAAATGTAGGGCTGATAGAACGATGGGACAGACCGTCGAAAAAAGTGATCCTCCCGAACTTGGTTCACCCTATTAAAAGGTCTTTTACGAACACGGCATGAAACCAATTGCCCACAGTCAACCCGCTGTCATCGGCTACACAGCAAGGATATGAAAATTTTTTCAGTCCACCACCACCGCAAAATGGGTTGACTCGAGAACTCGGAAATCTCAATTTAAGCGTTGAACATGGAAACACTTTTCAAATGCCGACTGATTGTCGGTCGCTATGGCGAGATGGATCTTGCCAAGTGGTGGAACACCTCTGGCATATTATCACAACTCGGCTCGAAAGTCGCATCCCGCGGCTTGCCGAGGACGGAGTTTTATGGCCGGGCGCGAGCCCTGTTTGCAGTTGCAAGTCATCGCACTCGGGAATTCTTCTCCCCTCCTGACTCCTACACGCTCTGGTCACTGCCTCCTCACATCGAGAATGCCTTGGACGAATCCATGCTTCGGTGGGCACATGAGAACCGCGAATGGCTGGAGATTGATAAACTGCTCATTGAGTTAAAACTTGGCGGGCTGGAATCCGCCCTAAATCTAGCGGGGGTGCTTTCATCCTCCTCCGTAGCTCAGTTGCCCCGCCTGAAGACAGGCCCGGAAGGCAAATCGATCCGTCTTTCTGAGGTCAGCGAAATTACCGATGAGTCATTGGCCATGCTCGCCATGGCCTTTTCGCGAAGCTCGCCCGATTCCCTGCTCTTGCCAGTCGCACCCATCAAGGGAGGGCGCGCGAAATGATCGCATGCCTGGAACCAGTTAGGGAAGCATCCACGCGCCTCCTCCGCAAAGGAGCCCTTGTCAGCGAAACCTACCAGATCTTAGCGGGTTGGGATCCCAGAAAGTCGGTGCGCGAAAACTTGGACATGGTGGGTCAATCCAACTCCATCGGAGCCACGAATGCGGCATGGCTCCGCGAGATCACGGTGACTCTCTCCAGCAGATTTCGCTCTAACGATATGGCCGAACCGCTGGCCGTTTTAGCCAAAGCGAAGATGCGCATTTCGGAGTGGCGCTGGTTTTTACTCTGGCGCATCCAGACTACAGACCTGTTTTTTCGCCACTTCGTTCTTGAATGGCTCTTTCCACATTTTGAGAAGGGCTCCAATAACATGCGCTCCGAACAGGTGGCTCCATTTTTTCGGAATATGGCTCGTGATATAGGGGCAAAGCACAAGGAGATTTCCGACTACGGCGTCATTCGGGGCGGTCGTGACCTTCTTCGTATGGCATCTGAGTTCGGTCTAGTCGAGGGTAAGGCTTCGAAGAACTTTGCTCCTGCTCATGTGCCCGAGAGCGCTTTCCTGTGGGCACTGCACGATCTCTATTCCCGCACCCCCAACGCGTTAAAGGTGATCCACGATCCATCGTGGCGGCTGTTTCTTCTTTCCCCAGCTGCAGTCGAGCGCGAGATCCTCGACCTGCATCAGTTTCAGAAACTCGATTACCAGACTGCGGGGTCGCTCTCGCAACTCAAACTGCCTTTCGCCGACTCAATGAGTTACCTTCGTAGCATTCTTTCACAAATCCCATGAGCGATTGGAAACACCGCCTTACCCGTGGCCTTGAACCACACCTCCGCTTGCATGATCCACGCAAGGCTATCAGCGCCTACGATAACATGCCTTACGCGATCTTCTATTACCCCCCGGACGAGGAATTGGCCGTCCGCAAAGAAATCGGCCTGCTGCGGACGCGGCTTGAACGTGATGGAAAAAGAGTGACGGTCATTTCGCTTGCCGAATGCCTTAACACCGCTCTCGCGGAGGACAGAACGGAGCATGCGCGGATCGCAGCTGACGAGATCAAAGCAGGCGTATTCAAAATGTCCGAGACTCTGTCGCAAATTTTGGGCGGCGAGCCCGGATGCGAACAGGGTTTGTTGACGGAAGTTATGGCGCGGCAATTGCCAACGGAAGGCGATCCACACCGCGACATATTCTTCCTGACTCGCGCCGGATCACTGTTCCCTTTTTACCGCACATCGGCCATTTGCGAGCAGTTGATGGGCAGAACAAACATCCCGGGCGTTCTTTTCTACCCCGGCACCTTTGACGGTGTAACCGGACTCAGTTTCATGGATGCCCACGATGCCGAACCCAATTACCGCCCAAAAATCTTCTGAGGAGAACCCGATGACCATACGCCAACTATTCCACGGCCAGATCGACCGACGCATCGAAGAGGTGATCAAGGTCGATCAGACCGATAAGCAGATCATCCGTGACGAGATCAGTGAATATGTCCCGACGGATTCGATCAAGCGACACTACACCCAGATTTTCGAGCGCTACTACGAAACGCCGAATCATCCCCACGAGGGAATCGCTGTTTGGGTTTCGGGATTCTTCGGCTCAGGCAAGTCCAGCTTCGCGAAATTGCTAGGCTTGGCTCTCGAAAACCAGGACATTCTCGGCACAGGAGCCGCCGAACAAATCGGCCAGAAACTTGCCGACCAAAAAATTCAGGTTGTCCTCAAGAATATCTCGGAACATATCCCGACGACTTCGGTAATATTCGATGTCTCCACGGATCGCGGTATCCGATCCGGGAATCAAACCCTTACCGAGATCATGTATAAGCTGTTCCTGCGGGAACTTGGCTATGCGCGCGATCTCGATCTCGCCGAACTGGAGATTACATTGGAAGAGACCGGGCAATTGGATGCGTTCAAAGCAGCCTACCAGAAGGAGTTCGACAAAGAATGGGACAGGGACAAGGAGCGCCCTGCATTTGCGCTCTCAGCCGCGAGCGCGGTAATGAATAGCCTCGACAAGAAGCGGTTCCCCACACCGGATACATGGCTCCAAGCTGCGAAGGAGCGAGCGGACATCACACCTGGCCTGCTCGCAGAGCGCTGCAAGCTACTAATGGATCGTCGGCGGCCAGGACAAACCCTCGCTTTTGTGGTGGATGAGGTGGGGCAGTTCGTTGCGCGTGATGTGCAGAAAATGCTCGATCTACAGGCCATCGTTCAAAATCTCGGTCGGGTCGGGCGGGGCAAGATGTGGGTGGTTGTCACTTCGCAGGAAAAACTTACCGAGCTGGTAAGCGGAATCGGCGACCGCCGGGTTGAACTTGCTCGTTTGATGGATCGGTTTCCACAGGAGCTTCAGGTCCACCTCGAACCATCTGACATTTCCGAGGTGACGAGCAAACGGGTGCTTGCCAAGAACGCTGCAGGAGAAGCGACCTTGCGCAATCTATTCGATGCCAATCGGGCAAGGCTCACCGAACAGACCCGCATCAGTGCCGACATCAAGCTTCCGGATCTCAGCGCCGAGCGGTTCATCAATCTTTACCCGCTGCTGCCCTACCAGATCGATCTGATCATCCAAATCGTTTCCGGCCTTCGCACGCAAGGCGGTGCAAGCGCCCACGTAGGTGGAGCAAACCGCACGATCATCAAGATCGCCCAGCAGCTCCTGATCAATCCCGCGACCAACATTGCCGACCGTCCCCTCGGAACACTGGCGACCATTGACCAGATTTACGACCTCGTTTCGGGGAATATTTCCTCCGAAATCCGAGGGAAGATTCAAGACATCGCGACCAAGGTCGCGCACCCAATGGCTCAAAAGGTGGCCAAGGCAATCTGCCTGCTCCAGTTCGTGAAGAGCGTCCATCGCACGGCAGAGAACATCGCCGCATCCCTGCATCCCTCCGTCGATTCCGATTCCGTGCTTCCGACCGTCAAGGACGCCATCGTGGAATTGCTCAAAGGGCATTACATACGCCAAGGCGACGATGGGTTCCGCATCCCGACACCTGCCGAGGACGACTGGGAACGCTTGCGTGCTCAATTCTCCCCACAGCCAGCCGATGAAAGCCGCATCCTGGGGGACACGATCAAAGACCTCTGGGATACACAGCCCTCCCATAGCCTTGCCTCAACCAAACTTTTTAAGGGAGGCCTCTTTTTCAATGCGCGCAAACTCGTCGAAGGCGACATCGATTTCTACGTGACGCTCGCCGAAGAAGGTGCGGACTTTACCAGCCAGGAAACCGAGATGCGCGCCCGGAGTCAGACCGACACCAAGGGTGTGTTCTGGGTCGGTGCGACCAACAATGCGATTGGTCAGAAAGTTCGCGAAGTATATCGTTCCCGAGAGATTCTCTCAAAGAAGGAACGCGGTGCCCAGACGCAGGAAGAGGGCCGTCTCGTTGCAGAGGAAAAGAAACGCCTCCGGGCTGCCACTGACGAGCTGCGGTTGCTGGCAAAATCCACTCTGCTTTCCGGCAGCGTCTTCTTTCGCGGTAATGACCGCAGTCCCGGAGCAGGCGATACCGAAATTAAGCCAGCTGCGGAAGCCATCTTGGCGACGGTTCTTCCTGACGTGTTCCATCGCTTCAATAAGGGCGCCGCGAAGGTCAAGGCGGCCGATCTCACCGCACTGCTCACCATGGAGAATCTCAGGGGGCTTCCTCAGGTCTTCACCGATCTCAGCCTGACAAAGACCCAAGGAACTCAGACCGCGTTTGAAACAGGCTCGGGACCGCTGTTCGAGATCCTTGGAAAAATCCAGAGCCGCACGACTTATGGCGAAACAGCCAACGGTCGCTACCTCACTGATGAGTTTGAAAAGGAACCGTTTGGATGGGACTTCGATGTTGTCCGCTTGTTCATTGGGTGTCTGCTCCGTGCGGGGCTGATTGAAGCAACAAGCCAGGGCCAGACCATCGATTCGGCCCTCAGCCTAGAAGCGCGGAACACCTTCGGTAACAACAATTTCTTCCGAGCTGCCTCGTTCCGGCCCAAACAGTCCGGACTCACCTTCGCTGATTGGGCACAGGCCGCAGAGGACTACAAAACGGTGTTTGGCAAGGAAGTGAGCGAGATCGAACAAGGCGTGGTTGCTGGCGCTATTCGTGAGGGAGTGAGTGAAGTGGAAGGTGATCTGCAGAACATCCACACCACGATGGTTACTCATCAATTCCCAGGCGCATCAGTGCTCAAAGAATGCCTCGACCAAATTCATGCCATCCGCCGGGGCAACGACGAACAGACCATCACTGGTTTCCGTGCCACCTACACCCAGATCAAGGAAGGCATTCAGCGCGCAAATGACCTGCGCCAGGCCCTCACCGAGCCGCATATCCTCGATTGGAAGCGGGCGCAGACAGCTATCCGGTCGGCCTGGCCCTTTTTGCAAGATGAGGCAGATATCGAAGAATCAACGAAAGATGCATTCACGCTGCTAGATGACGTGATGCGGAAGGAAACCTTCTTTCGCGAGTTCCCGGCCATCGACCAAAATGCCCGCAAAATCGAGGAAGACTATCGGGCACGTCACCAATCTGCAGCGGATTCCCGCCTTACAGCCTACACCGACGCCATCGCTCAGGTGAAAGGGCATACATCCTGGCCTCAGCTTACCGCAGAGCAACAACAGGAAGTGGTGTCGCCTTTGGAGTCGTTCGCGCAACCGGCTCCCGAAACAGCTCCGATCCCCCAGCTCCGCGCCGATACCGATGCCTGCGATGGGCGCCTCAAGAAGGCCATCGAGGCGATGATGCGCATTGTAGATGGCCATAGGCTTGTTCGTATCCCGGTGAGTGAGTTTTTCCAGACAGGAATTGAAAATGAGGAGCAGCTCGATTCGGCGCTAGGTGCCCTCCGGGAACGTATTGTCCACCAAATCGGCCAAGGAAAAAAGGTGCTGATTCAATGAATGTTGTCTTTCAGACTTATCACCTCGATTTTAATAACACCGCGATCCTCAAGAGGAAGTGGCTCGATGGTGATTCTTGGCAGGAAGCGAGGGGGTTCAAAAAACCAGCCTCTGAGAAATTGACTGGAAAAGTCTATGTCTTCTCCGATGGCCGATGGCCGTTCTACGTAGGCATGACCACCCAGCCCTTGGGCCTTCGGCTTGGCGGCGGATTTCGGCCCACACCAGAACGGCGGATCGGCGGATTTGCCGGTTATCGATTCAAAGAGAAAATGCAAAATGCCTTTCTCCACGTATTCACTGGTAGCGAACAGGCGCCTTGGAGCGAACGCGATGCAAAGTGTATTGAGGCCGAAATTGTTTTTCGCATCCGACAGGATGGCGACTGGCCTGCATTCCAGACCGAGATTCACTTCAGCCGTCCGGAGGAAGTGCATAAACACGCGGCTGATTTTGCTTTCTCCACATTTTTGAAACTTCGGGCCGTAGGTGGTCTGACTCTTACCAAGGACGCTGTTAATGGATAAAGAGGCCCGCAACTTAATACAGCGCGCCACGCAGGACGCCCGGCGGCTGCTCGAACACGAATACGCCGAGCAACTGGAGGCTCTTTACGATGTGTTGCCGGACTCGGGTCATATCGGCGCCGTGCCCGGCGCGCATCTCGATGCCGAAGGCCGGTTCATCCGCGAGCGGATCGTGGCGTCCATCGGGCATGAGCGGGCCAAGGTAGCAACGGACAAGGACGCGATTGTGGCCTATCTCCGGGAGGCTTCATTCACCACGCTCAACCGCTTCGCTGCCCTCAAGCTCATGGAGGCACGCCGCATCGTGCAGGAATGCGTTTCGAAGGGGGAGCAATCTGGCGGGTTCCGCGAATTTTCCGGTCTCGCACCAGGCTTGGGCGATCTGCCCGACCACGGCTACCGGCTTTACCTTGAATGCCTGTTCGACGAGATCGGCGTGGAGGTCGGCGCCCTGTTCGACCGCAGGCACCCTTCCAGCCTGCTCTGGCCGCGCCGTCCGGCTCTGCTGGAACTGCTGGAAATCTTGAATCGCTCTGCTCTGGCGACCATCTGGACGGAGGATGAAACCATTGGATGGATTTACCAGTATTACAATGACGAAACTGAACGGAAAAAGATGCGCGAGGAATCATCCGCGCCGCGCAACAGCCGCGAACTCGCCGTCCGCAACCAGTTCTTCACCCCGCGCTATGTCGTCCAGTTCCTCACCGACAATACACTGGGGCGCATCTGGTATGAAATGACGCGGGGCGAAACCAAGCTAAAGGAGCAGTGCCGCTACCTCGTCCGGCGTCCGAACGAAATCTTCCTCCAGCCGGGCGAAACCACGCCGGAAGAGCCGAAGCAGGACAACCTCTCCCAGGAAGACCTGCTCAAACAGCCCGTCTTCATCCCGCACCGACCGCTCAAAGACCCGCGCACCATCCTGATGCTCGATCCCGCCTGCGGCTCGATGCACTTCGGCCTCTACGCCTTCGACCTGTTCGAGGTCATCTACGACGAAGCGTGGGCGCTGGAGGAAAAGCTCGGCGCGGACGCCCTGATCCGTCCGCCGGGGATGAAATCCCTGCACGACACCTATGCCGGCAAGGACGCCTTCCTGAAGGACGTGCCCCGCCTCATCATCGAGCACAACCTCCACGGCATCGACATCGACCCGCGCTGCGCCCAGATCGCGGGGCTCTCGCTCTGGCTGCGGGCGCAGAAGGCGTGGCAGCGGCTCGGCCTCAAGCCGGCGGAGCGCCCGGCCATCAAACGCTCGAACATCGTCTGCGCCGAGCCGATGCCCGGCGAGAAGGAGCTGCTGCGCGAATTCGTCGAGCGCGAATTCCCGGCGGCGGAACGCGCCGTCTGCCTGCGGCTGCTGGAGGCCATCTTCGACAAGATGCAACTGGCTGGCGAGGCTGGCTCGCTGCTCAAGATCGAGGAAGAAATCCGCAGCGCCATCGAGGACGCCCGGGACGCGTGGCAGAAACTCGCCACCAAACCAGCGGAGCTCTTCACCACCACGGAACTGAACCAACTCTCCACCGCCCCCGAACTGACCGGACTGGAACAGGCCGTGTCCTCCCTGACCACCGACCCCCGGCCCCTGACCACCGACTTCTGGGAGCGCATCGAGGAACGCATCTACGCCGCCCTGCGCGACTACGCCGAGCAGGCCGAGAACGGCGGCGGCTTCCAGCGCCGGCTCTTTGCCGAGGACGCGGCGCGGGGCTTCGCCTTCATTGATGTCTGCCGCAAACGCTATGATGTGGCGCTGATGAATCCGCCGTTTGGAGCGGCAAGTAAGGAATGGAAGGCATCATTTGAAGAAGCCTACTCACGCTCAAAAAGCGACCTCTACGCTGCGTTCGTAGAACGTTGTGTTGCGTTGCTCTACTCGGACGGGATGGTTGGAGTAATCTCTTCTCGCACGGGATTTTTCCTGAGTTCGTTAAGGAAATGGCGAGAGGACATTCTGTTGGATCGGGCACAGCCTACAGTGGTAGCGGATTTAGGTTTTGGCGTTCTCGATTCTGCAATGGTAGAAACTGCGGCCTATTGCCTCGGCACCAGAAGGATGGATCAGTCGCTCTTTTTTGGTCTGCTCAATCGTGAAGATAAAGCGGCGGCACTTTCGGAGATTGTCGACCAGATTCAAATCGGCGTCCTTTCTTCCTACACTTTCAACCTTAAGCCGCTGGATTTTGCGGCGGTTCCAGGAAGCCCGTTTGCTTATTGGGTTCCTAATCGCTTGCTTACCCGCTTTTCTGAATTGCCCGCTTTCCGCTCCAACGAATGGGTTGGGAAACAGGGTTTAGCAACCGCCGACGATTTTCGCTACTTACGGACTTGGTGGGAAGTATCTGCCTTTAACGCGTCCGTCAGCAAAGGGCTCCAGAATACCGACGATGCTGAGATCAACGCCGACTTATCCTCCAAGTGGGTTCCATTCACGAAAGGTGGAAATGCGCCATTCTATTTGGATCTTACTTTGGTAGTAAATTGGTTCAAAGGAGGCGAGGAGTTAAAGACGAGCGTTAATCCTGACGGCAAGGTTAAATCTAATATCTGGATGCTAGAAGGCACGGCTCAACGATATTTCTTCAAAGCCGGAATCACTTGGCCGCGACGTCCAATGAAGCGAGGTCACTTCCGCATTCTCCCGAGCGGCGCAATTTTCGGCGTAAACAGCTGCTCAGCATTTGGGAGCGGCAATTCTGAAAGTGTGTTGGCCACTCTCGCCCTTCTAAATTCTTCTGCCTTCGCATATTTTGTTCAGTTCCAATTCTCAAGAGGGTCGGAGGGAGCTGGTCAAACCATGACCTACGAAGTTGGCTATGTTGAAAAAGCGCCTCTGCCTCAAGCTGATGGTGCCGATGTTGAAGTGCTTGCCAACGCAGTTATGAAATCTGCGGACTTGCTGCGTAGTGATAGTGGAGGCAATGAGCTGTCTCACTTGTTTTCCATTCCAGCACTACTGCAAAAGCCCAATGTCTCACTTGATGCAGGATCAGCCGATTGCGCGGTGAAGAGTTTAATGATCCTGAAAGAAATCGAAGAGCAACAGCACCTGATAGATAATATTGCTTTTAAGCTATTTCGCATAGCCCCAGAAGACAGGCAAATTGTAATGAGTGGAGTTGGCGGCACAGACAAAAGACCGCTAGGCCAAATTATTCTCAGTGACGAGGAAGAGAGCGAAGGTATTGGAGCGCCTTCGGAATCAGATGCCGTCGAGGCAATCGCTTCTTATCTTTTCGGCGTCACCTTTGGCCGGTGGGACATCCGGTATGCGACGGGTGAGCAGGACGCGCCGGAGTTGCCCGACCCGTTTGCGCCGTTGCCGGTCTGTCCGCCCGGCCAGTTGCAGAACGCGCAGGGCTTGCCCGCCCGCCCGGAGGACGTGCCCGCCGCGTATCCCGTCCGCATCCCGTGGGACGGCATCCTCGTGGATGACCCGAATCATCCGCTGGACCTCGAGCGCCGCGTCCGCGAGGTCATCGAAATCATCTGGAGTGGCCAAGCGGGCGGCCCCACGGCCGAGGCCATCGAACACGAAGCCTGCGAAATCCTCGGCGTGAAGTCGTTGCGCGACTATTTCCGCAAGCCCGCCGGCTTCTTCGCCGACCACCTGAAACGCTATTCCAAGAGCCGCCGGCAAGCGCCCATCTACTGGCCGCTCTCCACGAACAGCGGCAGCTACACCATCTGGCTCTACTACCACCGTTTCCACAAAGACACCTTTTTTCGGGTGCGGGAATTGGCCGACGAGAAGCTCCAGCACGAAGAGCGGAAACTTTTCACACTCCAGCAGGAAGCCGGGCCGAACCCGAGCACACGCGAGGCCAAAGCCATAGCCGAGCAGTCCAAATTCGTCGAAGAACTGCGCGAATTCCACACCGAAGTCGCCCGCGTCCTGCCACTCTGGAACCCGGACCTCAACGACGGCGTGATCATCAACTTCGCCCCGTTCCACCGCCTCATCGCGCACCCGAAATGGCGCAAGGATGTGGCCGCTTGCTGGGAAGAACTGGTGAAAGGCGACTACGATTGGGCGCATCTGGCGATGCATCTTTGGCCCGAGCGGGTCATCGCGAAATGCGCCAGCGACCGATCCCTCGCCATCGCCCACGGGCTGGACGAGATTTTTTGGGAACCCGACCCGGAGAAGGCAGGCAAATACCGGTCAAAGACCGTTCCCAAATCCGAACTCGACCGCCTCATCGCCGAACGCACCAGCTCGGCGGCAAAAGCGGCACTAGTCTCTCTCTCCAACCAGCCCACCCGCATTTCGGCTCGTCGCCGTCCGCGGGCATGATACAATCAAATTATGATCACAAAACTCTCACTCGAAAATATCGGCCCGGCACCCAAGATGGAGGTCGAGTTCGGCCCGCGCCTGAACATCATCACGGGCGACAACGGCCTTGGAAAAACTTTTCTTCTTGATGCCGCGTGGTTCGCCCTCACCCGGACTTGGGCGGGCGATAATGTGTTCATGCCGCTAGGAAAGGGCAGTCGGGAAATGCCTCCAAAGATGGGCTATACCGTTGTTGGCAAGACGGGCAACCCGACGGATGCCACATCGCAATTTGATTTCGACGAGCAGGAATGGACCGGCAAACAG
>JAIFLJ010000233.1 GCA_020049135.1 bacterium
AGTTTTGCAGTTATACTCATACCATTCATTGCGCTCCTTAGGAAAAAGTGCGGCAGCATCATAGAGTTGAAATTTTGCCACATCTGCCCCACTCCCCTTTGCGGCCGCAATTAACTCTCGCGCAAGACTCATATCACCATTATGATTCTGTCCGATTTCTGCAATTATTTTAATCATAAGTATTTATTGATTTTATCAACGGTTTTTGCTTAGCCACATATTGAGCATTATGTAAGAAAAAATAGTGTGACCATTCAATCGCTCTTGGTCATTTAACATTGCAGTAGCAAGGTAACCAGACTTGCTATGTATCAACCCAGACTTTCGCAAGAAAGAATCTGGCGAAAAAGCATCTTGAACTAAATCATTCCACTCGTTTTTGAGCCAATTATCGACAGGAACATTAAATCCGTGTTTAGCGCGCAATACAATTTCATCTGGCAAGATGGGAGCAAAAGCCTTCCGCAGCAGCCATTTTAATAGTCCATCTTTAACAAAGTGATTATAATTTAGTTGATTTGATAAACCAAGTATAGATGCAGCTGCAAAAGGCGCTCTACCTTCAACAGAGCTTGCCATGGTCATTCGATCTACCTTTCTTAACATTTCATTTGGAAAGTAAAAATAGCGATCATGTTTAACAAAATCTTCTGCCGACCACTGTTCTGATAGCTTATATAATGAAAAATAACGATCAGAGGATTCATGAATGAAATCCGGATGAAATAATCGACGTTTTTCAGACTCAGAGGCGTAATAATGCCAAGATCGAGCTCGTTGAACTGAGGAATACGCATTTAACAGGGCTACCCGTTGCTGAATTGGAATTCCGTTATTTTGAAAACTAATGTCGCCAATAGTGGATGGCTTTGACATTTTGCACTGGTGATTTAGCCAGTAATACCATGAATACCCACCAAAGCATTCATCTGCGCCATCGCCAGATAGCAGAACTTTTATTCCGTTCTCGCGCGCTACTCGTGCGATTGTATATATCCCAAGTCCTGATGACACTGCAAAAGGCTGATCGCCATAGTGGCAAAAATCTTCTAAAATCCTTTTGAAATCACTTGCTTTTACATGAATGGTCTTATGTATCGTTCCTAATTTTAAAGCGTATTTTCTTGCATCTTCTGACTCATCAGCTTTCCCATGATATGGATCATCTATATCATCGAATCCAATACTAAATGTATATAAACCAGATCGCTTAGCGCTTGCGACTGTTGATACTATCGAACTGTCTAGGCCTGCACTTAGAAAACATCCAATAGGAACATCAGCGAGAAGCCTATCTTCAATCGATTTTGTCACTAAACATCTAGTATGTTCTAATAAGTCAACTTCATCTAACCCTGAAATATTTATCTCGAATCTGTTTTTAATCTGCTTGACTTTAAAATTTCCATTCTGGTAAGAAATATACTGTCCTGGTTGAAGAGCTTTTACTGATTTATAAATTGTCTCTGGCTCAGGAATCCAAAGGAAAGTAGGAAAGTCCCAGATAGCCTGATAGTTCAAGGTCGTATCAATGAGTCGACTTGCAATCAGAGATTTGACTTCGGATGAGTATGTGATGCGACCGTCTGGATTAATCGAGTAGTATAATGGCTTTTCCCCAGCAATATCTCTTGCAAGAAAAAGCATTTCTTTAGTAATATCCCAGATAGCTATTGCATACATGCCATCGAGATAACTAAACACCTCCTCTCCAACCTCTTCATAGAGATGAGAAATCACCTCACCATCGCAATCTGAAACAAAATGATGAGTGCTTGATAAGCGTTTTTTAATTTCACCGCTATTATATATTTCACCATTATAGAATGCAACTATTTTTTTGTCCTCCGAAAAAAAGGGTTGTGTTCCACCCGACAAATCATTGATTGCCAGTCTAATCATCCCTCCTTGGTAGAAGCTAGAGCTGTAAAGATATTTGCCGTCAGGCCCTCTATACCGCATAGCGTCTAACATAGCATGAATTGCACATGTATCGACAAATCTGCCCCCTAAAGTTCCTGCTATCCCGCACATAAATTTATGAAATAATTTCCTAAAAGGAGGAATGTTTTTTTAGATGAGTGATACACTGATCTTGTTTTGATCCAGCCACTTTTCTAAAGAAAAAACACCCCACAACTCACGTCCAAAGGGTCCATTTGAGGCCAAAATCCGATCCAGAGACTTTACACAATAAATACCGCGAGTATGCGCTTTGTCCCCCACTAGACAGTCAGAAAAGTAATACCGCAGGCTCCCTTGCGCCCATTCGTTAACGGGGGTTGGGAATCCCATTTTATTTTGCCTGCTGAGTATCTGCTCTGGAAGAAGATTTTTGACTGCTTGCAGTAGAACCGCTTTAGGCTTCCCGTTGCGGAATTTATACAAAGGCGGCATCCTGAACATCAGTTCGGCCAGACGGTGGTCAAGCAGAGGAAGCCGTGACTCGATCGAACAGGCCATGCTCATGCGATCTTCCACATGGAGCAGCGATTGGATAAACATCTGTAAATCGTAGGCTGTCATCCGATTAAAGAGCGATGATCCACCCGAGGAAACTTTCGTCAGAATGTAGTTAAACTGCTGCTTGAACGATTCAAAAATTTCGGATTCATTTCGATCCTCTAGAAATTCAGGTGTGTAATAGCTCGACAGGTTAAGATTGCGTGAAACCAACTTGAAATATCTTTCCTCAACAGGGTCGAACAGGCCTCGGCTCCAAAACTGCTTCAGCATAGGGACATACTGCTGGAGCATCGAGAGATTGGGCAATACCCTGTCCAAAGTGACAATATGTTTCTTGGAATCTTGAGTTCCAAAAATCGAGCCTCTGATCGCTTCCTCAAGATAAACAATCAAATACCTAGCGTAGCCGCCAAACATTTCATCTCCACCTTGCCCCCCCAGCACCACTTTAACATGTTCGCTCGCAAGCTTTGAAACCATGTATTGAGGAAACGCGCCTGGTCCTGCGGCAGGCTCATCCATATACCATGATATTTTCTCCATGGAAGCGGCGAAATCCTCGGCTGTTGGACAGACGGTAAAATGCGGGCTCTGATTCTGTCTGACCACAGCCTCAGCATACCCCAGTTCGCTATATTCAGGGCCTTCGGCGAAATATCCTGTGAAGGAGGGAAGACCGCGGCCGACAAGTTTGGATCCGATCGTTGCAACCACGCTGGAATCAATCCCTCCACTGACATAAGCCCCCACAGGAACATCACTTCTTAACCGGATTTTAACAGCATCCTCAATGAGAAAGCGTAACTCATCCACATAATACTCCTCATTGCGACTGTAGTCCTCCTCGAACCCCAAGTGCCAATACTCGGAAAGGCATTGGATATCGCCACCGCCAGAAATCACGGCATAGTGAGAAGGAAGCATCTTGTAAATCCCCTTGAAAAGAGTGCGGTTACTCAGGCAATACTGAAATGTCAAATACTCATGCAGCGCCTGACGATTTACTTCTCGAGGGATTCCTGGGTAAGTTAGTATGGATTTGATTTCTGATGCAAAAAGAATCTTTTCTTTATCTTCGTAGTAATAGAGAGGTTTTTCTCCGAATCTATCTCGACTTAAAAGCACTCGATCCCTTCGGATATCATGGATCGCGAAGGCGAACATGCCGTTAAGATGAGCAAACATCTGCTCTCCGTAACATTCGTAGAGAGCAAGAAGCACCTCGGTGTCGGTGTGCGTCCGGAATCGGTAGCCTTTCTGGAGAAGTTCGCTGCGAAGCTCCACATAGTTGTATATCTCACCATTATAAGTAATGGTAAGCGTCCCATCCGCATATTCCATTGGTTGATGCCCTGCATCAACATCAATGATCGCCAAGCGCCGATGCCCCAGACCGATGTTTCCCAGAATTTTTGTGCCGCGCCCGTCCGGTCCACGATGAGCAAGAATATCGGTCATCGCATCGAGACGCTCTCGCTCGACGGCATGAGAGCGGTTTTTGTATATGATGCCAGCTATCCCACACATAGATTTTAAAACAAAGGAGTATAAAATTGATGGTGCTGCTGTATGCAGCGATCTATCAAAGAAAGATTTTGCCGAGCCCAGTTGACGGTCAGTTTCAACCCATCGTCAAACAATGTCTGAGCCTTAAACCTGAGCAATCGTTCACTCTTTTCCGTGGAGCCAAAACGGTGAATGGAGCGATCCCAGTCCCGCATTGGCAATTCTTTAATTCCAGCTTCGTTTTTTGTCATCAGATTGACGGCTTCTGCAAGACGACGAATGGAGGTTTCGTGACCTGAAGCGAGATTAAAAACATCCCCTTCAATGCCGTGAGTTAATGCACATCGAATCAGGCCAGAAACGATATCTTCCACATAAATAAAGTCTCGTGTCGCCTCACCACGACCATGCACCTGCAGAGGTTGCGACTTCAATGCCCGATAGACAAAGATGGGAACAACATTGCGCCAAATCGTAGCAGATGTTCCTCTCCATTCACCAGCCCCAAGGATTTCGCTGGGGCCATAAACATTTTGGAATCGTGCCCGAACCACGGGCAGTCTGTGCCGATGATGGAAATAGGTCGCATACATTTCACCGACCACTTTTGATATTTGATAAGGACTGTCATAGTCGATCGGAATGGGTCCATCCTCACAGACGGCTTCAGCTTCGACTTCCCCTTTGGGTGCCAAAGCGCATCCTGTCGAACTATAGACGACACGCCTAAGTCGCTTAAAGGATTTGAGGTGCTCAAACAGATTGAGTGTTGTGACTAAATTATTAGCGTGATCAGCAAGGGGATCGTGAATGGATGATTCGTTACCATGAAAAGTGGCAAGATGAAAAACGATCTCATATTTATCATCAATGTCATCTAGGATTTTATGATCCGCAATGGAGCCTCTGCGAAAATCCACTCTTTCATCTTCCGAAATATTACTCGGATCCGCGGAGAGTAGATTATCCACAATCGTGACGCTAGCGGCTCCCTCTTTGAGAAGACGCTTTACCAGATTGCTTCCAACAAAACCCGCTCCGCCCACCACTAAGATGGTTGCTCCTGTAAGTTTCATCATTGCTTCTTCTCTGTCGGCAGCTTGAGATGGGTGAAGATTTGGGAGATACCAAACTCCTTGTAGTAGGCGATCGTCTGTGCTACACCCAGCTCCAGAGGGGTCTTGGTTCGCCAATCAAAATCGCGTTGCGTCTTGCTAGGATCAATTAGAATCGTGAAAACATCATCATCCCCCCTCGCACGCACTTCAACCTCTTCCTCAAGCTGAATTCCAAGTGCCTTCACTGTGGCATCAAATAGCTCTTTTACCGAATAATCCCCACCACTGGATATGTGATAGTAACCACGCGATCCACCACCAGCTAATGCCTTGGTGATAACGTCAACCATGTCGCTAATGAAAACGAAATCTCGGCGGGTATTCATAACAAAACACTTTTTCCCAGTCGTCAACCTTTGGTAGAATGTAGGCAGAGGACCAGAAATGTTTCGAGGGCCGTAGGCATTCGCCAAACGGAAGGAGATAAAATCTAGCCCGCTTAGCTCAATGTATTGCTCTCCTACCGTCTTGCTTATAGCATAACTACTTCCGCCCGCGTATTTACCTGAATACAGCGGATGCACAAGGGTGATCGGCTGCTCTAAAGGATGCAGACCATAGCATAACGCGGTCTGCAAATAAACGAGACGACCAACTTTACACCCCATCGAAGCCCGAACCACATTGATGGATCCAAGAGCATTAGTCGTCACATCTTCGATCCATGCCTCGGGATCTTTGTAGGAGGCGGCCGCATGAAGAACTGCTTCAGGCTGAAAGTCTTGAAAAACACTTTCCACAAAGGACGCATCCGCAATGCTTCCCTCAAATACTTTCAGCTTAGGATGCGGCTTGAGATTATCGCGTCGTCCAGTCGCATAGTTGTCAATCACGACAACTTCGCAACCTTGAGCCAAAAGACGATCGGCTGTATTCGAACCAACGAACCCAGCCCCTCCAGTAATTAAGACTTTATTCATATTTTTTAACATTCGTTTGGTTGTAAGTTAAACAGAAACACTGATCGAAAATAGATAAATCATGCTTCTTGAGATGTTTTTTGATTTCATGGATAGCGACCTTCCTCGAAGGAGTGCATGGAGCCCTCTGATACCCTGAGACACAGCGCAGAGGCATCATAAAAATCTGCTAGACTCATCTATACCACCATGCAGCACATCTTTTTCGTGGGGTTTATGATTTCTCAAAGCACATAAAACGGATCGGATAAGGTTCAAGCGTCATCAGTTTCATTCCGATACGGATAATCGTGGATCCAATCAGTTTCACTTCGCCAAAACATTCTTTGATAAGTTCTTCATTCACCTACCGAAGATGGACATACTTGTATTTTTTATATTGCTCAATATATTCGCGGGTTTCGTAAACACCAAGATTTTGCATCCACGGAGCGGCGAGCAACAACCGTGCGCCTGGGCGGAGTATCCTCATCAAATGTTGAGAGACTTTTTTCACATCCTTGACATGCTCTATAACATCCGTGCAAATGACAGTGTCTGCAATTGCATCTGCGAGTGGCAAATCTTCAGCATTTGCCCTTATTTTAAGATCGACACCTTCCAAGACAGAAAGATATGTTCTTGCTATGTCAACTGCAATCTTCGTTTTCGCATTAAGTGACTTGATAATCATTCCATCAGCGCAACCGATATCAATCGTCACGCCACCCGGAATCGCCGCGATCTCACAGAGATTTCTCAACACATCCCTAACATCATCCAGCGTCATTCTCCTCTTCAAATCATCTCCAGCTACGACTTCGTAATTTTCTATGTAATCGTCTTCGACTACGATGTAATCCAAAATGTCGCCATCGCATTTTATTGGAGGTCGCATCAAAAAACTATTTGATTTTCCGCTTTTATTCATATCAATTTATTTTTCTCCTGATTCCACATCAAGTCTATACTGATTCTGCGAATAGCACGCAATCAATACATTCCCTGACGCAGCGTTGTCTCATTAGTTATCCAAACCTTCTATCTGACGCTTTTTAACTTACGCATTTCTATCGAGATGATCACCAAAAGTAGAAATCTTTTTTTCTCTTAAATAAATAAAAAAGCTGAAAATATATAATAGCGCAACTAAAACAACCCCAGCGATCTTTCCTGCAACCATGCCCGCAACACCAAAAGGACCAAGAACTAAGTAAATAATAAAAACTAACAAGGGATATCCCATGTTGAACACATAGAGAAAAGATATCTTCTTCTGAGAACTGATCACGGCATTAAAAATGCAAACAGGGCTCGCCACCGCCGTCGCAAGCCAAAGCCACTGGGCGTAATAAATTGATCCCCCATAGTTTGCACCAAAGAATTGCGGAATAACGAATGGAATCGCAAAATAGCCTCATTGGCCCCAATCCACACATCGTCACCGATCTGGATCGGCTCAGACACATTGCAATTCCAGCGCGGCGGCAGGATCGGATGCCCGCTCGTAACGATGCATGCACCGGCGGCGATCAAGACACGACTCCCAATACTGAGTCCGCCACCTCCACGAAGAATAACAAACTCTCCGATATCAACATTGTCGCCAAAAGAAATGTTTTCTGGGTTATAAACAACCAAAGGCATGCGCAGCCTGACATTTATCCCGCATCTTTTGGTTTTTTTCAAGATGCTGCCACCACGAAAATGATCGAGAACCTCACGGAACCGATCAGCATGCGCCAAGAATCGCACTATAATTCCAAAACCCATTGTTTCCTTTGCTATCTTTTGGAACAAATCAGCATAGCGTTCCGGCTGATAGCTTCTTGTTTGCTTACCAGTGGGTGCCGTTCTTTCAATTTTTTAAAATTCTGGCGAAAATCTCCTATGAGCGGAAGGTGCTTTTTTTTGCCCGAAGAAAGTTCAATTTTTGTTTTGAATCCGACAGTTTGACACATTTTCTCCATCTCGCAGATAGTATATCTCGGCCTAGTAAACTCATTGTCATACATCTGCATTGCAACATCTGTTTCGCAGGGACGGAACTGCTTCACATATCGCATAAATTCCGAGCGATTGACAATTCCATGCCCAAACGGAGTATCGAGCGTGCAGACGGAGTGCCCACCGCCAAAGCCATACCAGTGATCAAAAGAGTGAACCATGATCCCTCCACGCTTGAGAACACGATGCATCTCGGAAAGCGCGTGAGGGATATCCCATATGTGCTCGAGAACCGAGACGGAGTAAATCGCATCAAGCGAATCGGATTCATTTTCAATCTGCGTAGCATTCCCAACGACAGCAACGGGCTTTTCACTCAATTTTTCCTTGGACCGAAATATCCTCCTCAGCATTTCTGGCTTCTCATATGTAGTCCGGAGTGGATCGTCAGCAGTAAAATCCACTCCGATCGTGTTTTCCCAGCCCATCGTTCGCAGACAGCCAACGAGATACCCCATTCCAGATCCGACTTCTAGCACTCGACTTTTCTCTTGTTGCTTCAATCCTTCGCGCTTCAAATACCCATCAATCATCTGAGCGGCACTTTGATAGGAATAAAACATTCGATCGTAGGCTTCGGGTTTGAGGCGAGCCGCAATTATAGGCATGCCTGTTTCCTTGCACACATCAGGCAATACTTTTAACTCGTCGGGATACTGCGCGGCCAGATCATGAAGTGTTTTGGCAAACACTTTAGGCTCGGCGGGCCATGTTGTTCTGCTAGTTTCAAGTTCAGAGCAAAGCCTTTCCACCTCAGAATCCCTGACTAGATTTTCTCGTATTAGGAAAATGCCAGTCAAATACCAATTCCACCGCTTCCAGCCTCCTTTAACACTATTTCTATACTGATCATATACAAAAAGTTTTTCTCCAGAGTCCAAGAAAAACTCGCCAAAACAGCATCCAAGTTTCTTTTTTTCTTGCTTGTAATGATTGATGATTTTTTCAAAAAACATATCGTGTTTTGTATCGACGCAATTTAATTTGATGCCACCGCTCCAGAATTCGAAAAATTATGAATGGTTTTTAGGATGGATTTAGCCGCTTGACCTCCTCCGTAAGGAAATCCAGACTTGTGGGCTGTCCCACTAGATTTTTTGCATTGAGAAAAATCCATTGAGGTCAAATCTTGGAACGCACACCAAATCCTCTCTGCATCCGCCCCACAAAGTTGATTCACCCCCATCTCAAGGGTCTCAACCCACTCTGTTTCATTGCGCATAGTTATGCAAGGAACGCCGTAAAAAAACGCCTCCTTTTGCACACCCCCTGAATCGGTCAGAATGATTTTTGCAGCCTGCTCCAGAGCCACCATATCGAGAAAAGGAAGCGGTTCCAATAATCGAACATTTTTAAGAAGGCTGAGGAATCCTCTTTCTCTAAGGATGCGCCCAGTGCGAGGATGCAAAGGGAAAACAACTTGCATTTTCTCAGAAATCAAGCCGAGAGCCGTTGCAATTTCTTTGAGCCGATGAGGATCATCGGTGTTTTCTGCACGATGACATGTTGCGAGCGCAAATTCTCCCAGATGTATGGCGTGCTTTTGAAGCACAAGACTTTCCGATCGGGCTCGCTCTGCGTAAAATAATGCAGCATCATACATAACATCGCCGAAATTAAAAACCCCATTTTTCATCCCTTCCTTTGCAAGATTTTTTACTGCGGCCTCTGTCGGGCAAAACAAAAGCGAGGAAACTCGATCCGCAAGAATGCGATTCACTTCCTCCGGCATGTTCATATTAAAGGATCGCAGTCCTGCTTCGACATGGACGATCGGAATGTGAAGCTTTGCCGCTGCGAGCGCTCCTGCGAGGGTGGAGTTTGTATCACCATAGACTAAAACCCAATCAGGCTTTTCAGCAAGAACCACTTTTTCAAGAGCTTCCAACATTCGCCCCGTCATTGCGCCGTGTCCTCCGCCCGCAATTCCGAGATTGTAGTGCGGAACTGGTATCTCCAGATCATCAAAGAATACCTTCGACATGCTTTGATCAAAATGTTGCCCTGTGTGGACAATGATTTCCCGAAGATCGTGCGGATAATCGGAACGAATGACGCGAGACACTGTCGCCGCTTTAATAAACTGCGGTCGAGCACCAACAATGGTTAGAATACGCATAAGGGAGGGATGAATTATGGGTGCTATTCAGTTGAGCGTCGTCGGTTGGCAGTATTTCAAATTTCGGTTCTTCAGGTTTTTCCGTGGAAGAGCCATGGGGATAGATGGGGCATGAGATCAAGCTTACCGCAGTAAAAGAGAATACGGTAGCGCAGGCTTTTGAAGCAGCGAAAGCCCCGAGCATTGGAGATGATGGCGGCAATTCGGCTATTGAGTCCTTCGCTGGCGGCGTTGGTGATGGGATGGGTGCAATAGTTGAGCAACCCGGGCAGATGATCGGAAAGCATTTTGGCCACCTTGCGCACGGGATCAAGCCTGCTGAGCAGGGCCGACTTTTTCCATGCCTTGAAGAACTTCCGTGCTGCCTCGGGATAGCGGTAATTCCAGAAGGAGGCAAGCTCTCTTTGAGTGCCCAAGCCCGGCTGGTTTTCAATGCGGCTGCATAAAGTTTGCGGAAGCTGCGGGCATCGGTGCTTCGCAGGTCTTTAAATCCCCGCAACCAAAGGTATTTACTACCCTTGAGCCTTGTATCTCCCTTGGTCAACAACTGGCTGTTTTCCTTCCTTCGCACTTTGTCCACCGCCTCGTTGAGATATTTGGCAATATGGAACTTGTCATGGACCACCCGCGCATGGGGCAGGGCATCGGCAGCAGCCCGCATGTAAGCCGGCCACATGTCCATGGCAACTGCTTCAACCGCCTCTCGTTGCTCCGGGCTCAAGCTGGCCATGGCAGCATCAGCCGAGCTGCCATCCCGGCGCTCCATTACCTCCCATGCCCGTCTATCATCCAAGTCGCTTATCACCGTGGCGTAATGATGGCCTTGGCTGATGCTTTTTTCATCAATGCCCAAATGTTGGATTGGTTCCTTTTCGCGCCGCAATAACCCGCGCTCCACTGCACGCTTCATCACTCCATCGACCACATCCCAACTCAAATGCAAAAGCTCCGCTGCCTTGCTCACCGAGGAGGCCGACCGCAACACTTGGATCACCCATGCTTCCATCATGCGACTCAAACGGCTGTAGCGTTCGGCCCAAGGCACCCTGACGCAGGCCGTCTTGCCGTCGGGATAACTCCACCCTGGGCACCTGTGCGTGGATAACCGTCTCCAGTTGCATGGTGTCCAAGTGCCTCCATTTGCGCTCCTCATACCCATGGATAGGCAACTGCTGCCCATCCTCTGCCCATA
>JAIFLJ010000236.1 GCA_020049135.1 bacterium
AGCGATGATCTTCTTCCTCAAACCCCCATAAAAACCGTTTTCCGTTTCGTTCATAACAATTCTCCATCTCATCCAAGAAGCCGAGATTTTGCTCAATTTCCGTTTTGTCTTCGCACCGTGAAAAAAATTCACCACAGAGACTCAGAGACACAGAGGAAGAATATTTATTGCAGAAGTCAGATTGCAGATCGCAGAATGAAGAGCACTAGCCTCTTTCACGCCTGCGTCCTCCCTTCTGCCTTCTGCATTCTGAAATCTGCAATTCTTCCTTTTCTCTTACCCCTTCTTCTCTTTTCTCTTCTTCAATCCTCTTCGTCTTTCATTCTAACTTCTAACTTCTGACTTCTAACTTCCGCCTTTCCCCCTACTCCCCCGCCCGATACCGCGCCGCGTCAATGATAGACCAAAGATGGATGACCCACCCCATCGTCCCGAAGGAGATAAACCAAATCACCCCCGCCAAGACAAACATAATCCCCGCCTTGATCATCCGCCCTTGGATTAACTGCCCCAGCCCTGGAATGAAAAAACTCGCCAACGCCGCTATCACATTTCCCGTCGAACCTTGTTCTGCCATAGTTTTGCTCCAATAATATTTTTAGAATTTGTAATTCGACGGCAACCAACCTCGGTTCACGCACTCCGGTTCTTCTGGAAAGTTCCTGTTTATTTTTTCTTCGTTGTCACCGTAGAGGTGGAATACTGAGTTTTCCCTTTTCATGTGGAAAAATGACTTCTATTTCAGGCATCTTTTCCAACTCGACTCCATACACTTTCGCCACTAAAGCGAGCATCTCCTTGTAGTGCTTTTGGATAGCCACCCTCGCTTCGTCGTAGAGAAAGCGTTTTTGATCTTCCGCCAACTTCCTTTTCTGATTAGGTAATGCCTTCTCCAACTGCTCCTTGGTGTAATCCTCGTCTATGGTGACACTGTCCTCAATGCAAGTGTAGCGCAAGGGAGTCACTTCCGCAGGCGTGTTAGCACCTAAATCGGGCGGGTAGAGCGTCAATTTCTGGATCTTGCTATCCCAATAAAAATCCCATTTCGACAAGTTGCTCATTTCGATGTAAAAATTGAATTCGAATGTTCCTTGGGCTATCCATTCACAGCGCTGTTTCATAAGCACCTTAGCAGAAACATCCGTTTTTCCAGATTCGTCTTTGTAATATTCCGTCATATCCTGGTTATTCCCATCTTCGCCGCGATAACGCACGATCCTGAAATTACAAACTTGGTTCTTTTGGAGAAACATCAACCGTCTGAACCTCTCTTCAGAAACCACCTGACCAAATGCGCTTTCAAAACTTTCCTTGGAAGTGAAAATTTTATCGAGCCATCCATCCGTCTTTGAGACAAAGATGTAATAAGCAGCCAAAAGTCCAGCGACGACGACGACGACCTTGACCAAGTTGATCAAGCGCAGATGAACCTCGTTTGATTTTTTTTCGATTTGTTCTTCCATACTCTTATCTCGTCTCGGGAAACTCTTGCCCGACTATCTCGATCTTGATCGCTCCGTTTATAGCCTGCTTTTCTTTCATTCCAAAAGTATTTACCCCTACCACGCTCCCAGATTCATCCACCAACGGCCCCCCACTGTTCCCATGATTTAAAGGGGCATCCGTCTGGAGACAAGGGACACCATTCTTCCCTTGCCTGTCGTTATGGCTTACCAGCCCACCCGTTATTTGAGGTTCAGGCACTTTGCCATCCATTTTTTCCATGCCGGTGCCAGGATAACCGATGGCATAGACCTTGGCACCTATCTTCGGCGTTGTTTTTGCCAGAGGCAACACGGGGACACTTTCCGACTTGAGTGTGAGAAGTGCCAAGTCAGCACGCGACGACTTCTTGAAAGTAACCTCAACGGGTTGTTTCCTATTCCTGTGCAGAATGAAAACCTGATCGGCACCCTCGACTACATGGGCGTTGGTGACGGCCAGATTGCCCTTAACTCCAAAGCCAGTTCCAGAAGAAAAGGGTTTTCCCTTTTTGTAGGATACCACCATGAGCGTGGCTGGTTCCGATCTCTGGAACACCTGTTCAGAATCCAGCTTTCTCCCCCCATTTCCGTTGATCACGCCACCTGAAGGAGGTGGAGTGGTGACGGGTTCCACAGGAATGATCTCGGCATCACCTCCAATACTTTTTGTCTCCTCGACCTTGACCACAACATCAGCTTCAGATTTGATTTTCTTGACCTTACCTGAAGCGTCTTGATAGGCGATGTCTGCGATCACGCGATGTTTGCCTACAGGAAGCAAAGCATCCACCAACTGGCTTTTTTGAGGAAGGACATCCTTGCCTACCGTCCATTTTTCGACTTTGAACTCACGGCCATCAGAACTGGTCACCTCCAATTTAACAGGGATCTTGCCGTCTGGGGAAATAGCTCCTTTGGAAGGCATTTTAATTTGGAAAGAGATTATCTCTCTTTCGGCTCCCCCGGTGGTTCCTTCCGTTGAATCACCACCTGGTTGTGTCCCTCCGCTAGGAGTCGTCTGGGCACCACCTGTCGTCCCATCCGATGAACCGCCACCTGATTGAGTACCTCCACCAGAAGCCGTCTGGGCACCACCTGTCGTTCCACCCGATGAACCGCCACCTGATTGAGTCCCTCCACCAGAAGCCGTCTGGGCACCACCTGTCGTCCCATCCGATGAACCGCCACCTGATTGAGTCCCTCCACCAGAAGCCGTCTGGGAACCACCTGTCGTCCCACCCGATGAACCGCCACCTGATTGAGTCCCTCCACCAGAAGCCGTTTGGGTGCCACCTGTCGTTCCACCCGATGAACCGCCATTTGATCCAGGCTTTGGAGGTTCGAAGATGATCTCATCCTTGGGACGACACAGACTCAACAACAATAAAAGCAAAAGCAACAAAAGGAGCAACCACAGAGGAAAACACCCTACTCTTTTGTTCCAGAGCGTTTTGTAAAACGGCTCCTCATTAAGACTACCGCCAACATCCGAAGCCTTGACCGTTGTAACCTCTTTGTTTTTAGATTTCCTTGCCATCCCCCACAATATACTCAACCGTTCTTCTCCTAACGGGGTTCGACTAATGCGGTAGAACTCTGGGCATGAAACAGGGTCAGGAAGACGGAAGTTCTTCACTGTCTCCTTGGTGTTGTTCGTGGCTCCTGCGGATTCTGCGGCCTTCTGTAGGTTTTCTATTGCGACGCGGAGACGATTTTTTATCTGTGTCGGCACCTCCCGGTTCTGCCCCAGTGGTTTGCTTTTGGCTATCAACTCGTTGCCACCTACTACATGGGTAAAAACGGCTTCCGTGTCATTGTAAGAGACCTGCGGCAAAAACTCGCCGAGATACTCCCTGAGCAAGTTTTGCGGCTCGATGTCCCAGCAACAGGCACCGAAAGGCACCGCGTGCAGTTTTTCAAACTCATCCGTATTGAGGGGCAGTCTGCAACCCCCGTTTTTCTGAATTTCGATAGGCATATTTTTTATTCCTTACCTTCTACACTCCGCTATTATCAGTTCATCGGGCTAATCTCAATGCGCCGGTTGAGTGCATGATTGCTTGGGTCTATGGGTTCCTTAGCACCACGCCCCAAAGTGACTATTCTATCAGGGGCTATGCCGCAGGCGACCAGATGATCTTTTGCCGCCTGCGCACGGCGTTCCGAGAGTTCTTGGTTGCCGCCGGGATAGATTTGCATAGCGGATGGTTTGAGAGGTTGGGCATCGGTGTGGCCGACGATCTTGATCTTCACGGTGTCATTTTTGATAAGATTAGCAAATTTGCCCAACTTCATTTTCCCTTCTAGCTTGATCTCGTGCTTCCCAGAATCAAATAAATCATCGCTGGGCATACTGAGATCGATACGGATGTCGGCTTCGCCTTTGCCCACGCGCACCTTTTCGTCTTTCACCCTCACCATGACTTTTTTGTTGCCAAACGCCTCATCCGGGAATGTCAGATTGGGACTGGCCCCTGTCATCTTCACCCAGTTCTTTCCACCATCGAGCGAGTATTCTCTGGCGACTATCTTGCTTTCAGGATCGGGGAAGCTATTGGTCGTATCGCAATTGAAAGGCTCTTTGGGGTAAACATCCTTTTTACTGAGATTCACTACTACCTTTGGCGGATGACTGACCTTGGCTTCAACCGTCACATCCCGTCTCTCAGTTGCTACATTCCCTCTTTGGTCTGTAACTTTCACGATGCAGGTGTGTGTTCCAACTTTGAGCCCTTGGATTTCTTTTTTGGCATCGACGGGATTGAATGTCTTGCCTTCATCCCAAGAGATTTCTCGCCTGATTGTCCCGTCCGAAGCTGGGTCAGTAGTCTGGGCATTACTGGTGTCGATCACCCAAAGGTCACCTTCGACTATGTATTGTTTAGCAGAGGCTTGAATCTTGGGAGGCAGATTTTTCTTTGCTGTCACAACGAGTGTAACTTCTGCAGTTGACACCGTTTTGCCATCTGCGACTTGCAAGATGATTTTTTTATCGCCGGCCTGCGCGGTGACGGCAAGTTTTAGCGGAACAGGTTGGGATGCCGCGCCACATGGGAGAGCCGTGTAATTAACTCCACCATCTACCGACAGCTTTACCGACTGGATTTTAGTATTAGGACAACGAGCCGCATGGTCAAGGGTCAGTGTGACAGGTGTCCCCTCATCCACAACCGTGGATGGCGATACATGGATAGCGGCTACTGGCGGCGCGTAAGTGTCGGGAACCACTTTAAGGGATTCTTTATCCGTCTCCGTGTTTCCCTTGGAATCGGTCACCCTGAGATGAATCTCCCTTTTCCCTGGAGCGTTAAAAGTCTTGTTCTCCATATCTTGGATGGAACTCCAAGTCTGTCCTCCATCCCAAGATATCTCCTTCTTCAACACACCTCCGCCCTCGGAAAAGGAGGATGTCGTGTCGGCTTGAACCGGCTCGCCTTCACCCACCTTATCCTTGCTCAGGCGCAGATGGGCGACGAGCGACCCTGACCCGCAAATACGGATCCATTTCACTTCAGATTTCTGGCTATCTGAGATAAATGTGGACGGGTAGTCTCCCGCTTTGCGGAAGGTGATCTTCTGTTTCACCTTGAGT
The DNA here is from genome assembly GCA_020049135.1 of bacterium. GTDB lineage: Bacteria > Verrucomicrobiota > Verrucomicrobiia > JADLBR01 > JAIBCM01 > JAIFLJ01. The sequence continues at coordinate 5,077 of JAIFLJ010000236.1, forward strand.
TTAAGCGAGAATTTGTTTGGAAATCCAGCAATTGCTAAATCCCCATCTTCCTTCACCGTCCAGACATTGACTTCGGCGGGCAGTTGCCTGGGCGGCGTGACCTGCTTGTAATCCCACAGATGGTCGGGTGCCGTTGCCAGTATCTTGATGGTTTTTTTCACTTCTGAATTAGGGAGAGGGATTCCAAAAAATCGGCTCTTGCCCACAAACCGCAAGTCGCGGTTCCCCGCTTCTCCGTAGGCAAGCAGCACTTTTTTGTCCCCACGCGGGCTGGTCCAGCGGATCGGTATCTCTTTGCCGCTGGAAGGCTCCGGGCTTATCTCTCCCACCTCAGCATCCCCCGCGCACGGATAAAACACAAACTCGTATCCTTTCTCATTAGTCACCTGAAGAATGACCTGAGCGGGCTTCCCTAACGGAATTTCATCACTGGGTTGGATATCAATCGCCAACTGAGGACGAGAGAGATACATCCATAGAATAAGAAGGGGGATGAGTAACCACCAGAATGCCAGAACCCTCTTGGTCCAAGTCACCCAAACAGGTTCTGTTTTGAGAACTTTTAGCACATCCTCCGCCGAAACCGATCCACTTCCCCGCCCCTCAACCCCCCAGAGAATATTCAGCCGTGCACCTTTCCAGATCGTCATATTGTAGCGGTAAAGCTCAGGAGAGCGGTTCGGGTCGGGAAACTTGAACTCGCGTGCCACCAATTTTGCATTTTGGGTTGAACTGGCATCTGTAGCCACGGCCTTCAGGTCATCAATGCCTTTCTGGAGACGCTGATGGAGAGCAAGCGGAATTTTTCTCGTCCCAAGCGGAGAACTTGATACAAGGAATTCCTTCCCCCCCTCAACTTGGCAATAAGTGCAAGAGTTTCCGTCTGCTGACTCGTTCACCGACGGCAAAAACTCGCCGAGCTTCGAACGGATCAATCCCTGGCTTTCTTTGTCCCAAAAAAAGAGTCCGCCCTGCGCCGCCTTTGTTTTCCTGTCTCCCTGATCCAATAACAACCTGATGCCGTTCTTGATAATTTCTAATTTCATGTTTCACCCCGTTTTATACCATCTCTGACAGCGCGAGATCTATTTGACAACCGCTCTCCACCTGGCCTTCCCGTTCAGCAATACCGCCCAGCTATGGATTCCACCAACCCTTTGTATGCCGCTAAATATCATCCATTCTGAATTTGTGTTTTCACCTATCTTGGGCACCCGCAATTCAACGGCGACCCCCGCATAGTTTCCTTCCAGACTCTTTGCAGTCACAGAAAACTCCCGAACTAAGTCAGGTCCTTGGAAAGTCGTCCCCAGCCATTTAAACACCACATCACCTATGTTACGGAAAAGACGCAAACAAAACTCCTCCGCTTCTGCTGGGTCAATCAAAGGGGGAGATGTTTTTAAGCGTTTAGCCACTGTGAGAAGACCATGGACTAATCCTTCTAGCGTATCACCGTTCTTCTCCACTTCTGTGGCCAAATACTCCTTGATGTTAGGATTCATCTCTGCTGGCAAGTCTCTGCAGATAACGGCTAGGATGCGTTTTTCTCTCTCATTCAGATCAGATTCCCTTGTCTCGATCTCCGCTTCTTTGACGCGGACTTGGCTCATTTTATTGTCGGTCTCTTCCAATCTCTGGCGAGATTGCGCATCCCGCTCATTGGAGTTTTTGTCAAGTATCACAGCATTTTCTAACCGCCGCTTAGATTCCCCTTCAAATATCTTGAGGCGCGCATCCTCCGCTTGCACTTGCATTTGGTGGCGGGCTTTTTCGTCGCCCATTTCTTTTTTTTCTTCAGCCAGCCTGTTTTGAGTCTCGCTTAATCGTTGTTGATCGTTGGCGAGTGTGGCCTGGTCTTGTTCGAGCTTGCGCATCTCCTGTTGGCATGTCGCACGATCCCTATCGAGCTTTACCCTTTCATCACTGTTCTGTTTTTTGATCTTTTCGAGTTCTTCCCGCTCCCTGGTGAGTTCGTCCCATTTTTTTAACGATGCCGCCTCGGTCTCCTGCCGTTTTCTCTCAACCCGTTCAAACTCCGCCCGGGCATTCCCGAGCTTGGGTTCCAAGTCTCCAATCTGTTGCTGTAAAATTTCTAGCTGATGCCGTTTACTGGAAATATCTTTTTCTAAACTTTCGTTTTGCGACCGTGCCTCGGCCAGCTCCCGCTCCAGTTCAGCTTTTGCCGCTTCATTCTCCTGCATTTCTTTTTTGATCCGAGCGGCTTCCTGTAGAGTCCTTTTAGCAGCATCCACTTCACCTTCGATGCCCGATTTCTCTTGCTTGAGCGGCCTGAGTTCGCTGTCGAGTTCGGCTATTTCTTTCCGCTTGTCTTCAATCTCTTTCTTGAGTTTTTGCAAATCCCCTTTTTTCCGTTCTACATCGTTACTGACTCCGAGCAGATCGGTTTGCTCATCCTTGATTCTTTGGAGTTCACCGTTTAAACTCGCGTTTGTTTGCCTGATTTTCGCCAGCTCCGTGTTGGCGACTGTCAGTTCTTTTTGGGCAGCGTGCCGTTCTTTTTCTACAGCGCTTATCTGATTCTTCCGCTCTTCTTCGATCTTTTGGAGCCTTTCAATCTCCACTCTGCTTTTTTTAATCCCTTCCGCTCGGGCCTGGTTTTCTTTCTCGATCTCTTCCAACTGTGCAGTTTTATCGTTTAAATCCTTTTTTAACGAATCCATTTCTGGCTCCAGTTTCTTCTTTGTCTTGTGCCAGAAATAGATGGCAAAGCCGGAGGAAATTAAACTGGTAAATCCAAAAAGAAATGCCACCAAAGTTCCCGTGGTTTTATTTTTATCTGGCTTTTTGGGTTCTTCTTTAGGCTCTGGGAGACCTTTATTTACCGGTGGTTCTGTTTCGATTTTAACCGTCTTCTCTGGAGGATTTGAGATATTGCTGGCATCCGTCTTTTTTTCACCAGTTTCACCAGCATCCCTCTTTGGCTCGTCTCCGCGAGGATTTATTTCATGTTTAACATTCTGATTTCCAGATGGGTCACTTTCGGCCCACAGAATTTCCGGCATCTGAACTGCTGTCAGTAACGCCCAAAAAACAAACTTAAACAAAAATATCTTTCTAGTTTTTTTCATACTACTCATCCACATTACGCCGATGCACAGCGTGATCATTTGCTAGATGCCACCCTGGAAGTGGGGCACTAAATCGCTTCAGCCTCGGCTTCTTCGACATCTAGGGAGGGGTTGTCTATCCAAAAACCTTGATTGTTTATGGGACATAGTTTTAGTGCCACATGGTCTAGCGTCACCGGCGAACCATCTCTGCATTTGCCCTCGACTGATTCCAAAACAAGTTTTTCAGACTTGTCTGTTCCCTCCGTTGAATGGCGCTTGAATGTAGCATTGATGAAACCAGGACGGAGGTTCGCATCGCCGCGCCAATCTAAAACATAGACAGTCTCAGGGATGTCGCCCTCCAAGAAAGAGCGGGCAATGCGGGTGCCGTTCGGGCTGATGAGAGTTGCTACAGTATCTTCGTTCTCGTCCATAAACCTGTCCCCGTGAACACCCTGCGCCATCTTGTGCCAGTAGTTGCGACAACTGAAATCAGTGGATATGCTAAATTCGAGTTGCCAACCGTCGCCCGAACAACCAGTCCTGATCAGGTTGCTGATTGCCAAACCGCTGGCCGTCACGGTCTTCGCATCAGAGATTTTTCCGCCTTTCACGAAGGGATACCATCCGCCAATCTCGTAATCCCGAGCCATCACGATCCTCTCTTTCGAGAGAGGGAGCGCCTCGCAGATCACCTTGTTGACAACCGGCAATTCCGAGGGCTTTCCGCAAACGACCACCATGTCCACATCGAAGGCGGAAATGTATGAGTTCAATTTCTGGATCATGGCACCAAAATGCTCCCGGATCACGCCGTTGATATTATCCTCGTTCACTTCAATTTGTTCGGGGAAAATGGGTTCGCCGCCATACTGCTTATTTAAAGTATTTACTTCGCTCGCATCCACCTTATCTCCACATTCGTTCCCGATTGTAGAACCCCCGCAGATGGCTTCCAACCACTCGGTCACTTTGGCAATCAACACCTGCCTGATGACCCGCTTCCGCTCTTCTTTGGCGTTCCCACTGCCTGGATTTTTAAAAAAATTCTTAAATTTTTCTTTATCCTCAACTTTCTCCATCATCTTGGGCAGAAGTATCTTTTCGATAAGTTTTTTGACCAGCATATCGCCGGCGATGGAGTTAGAGTTTTTAAAAAGCAGGGTGGCATCTAGGCTAACCCCGACACCCGGGAGGTTGTCCTTGTATTCTACGATGGCGATATCGGTTGTGCCGCCACCGATATCTATGCTCATCACACGGACTTTATTGCCTTTCCCCATTAGTCTGATCCAGTTGTCTCCCAACCCGCGCATCTTCTCGATCTCTGCCCGAATAAAGGGAAGCTGGGATGCCACCCCTTCGTCCGTCGCCATCACCAATTTGGGACATTCCCCCTGGGGATTCTTGAGATGGGTCAGCGCAAATATATTGACGGCTTTCTGCCATGCAGACCTGTATGCATCCAGCTCGTCGCTCACCCAACCGGAGGGGTAGGTAACTTGAACGGTCTCAATTTTCCGGGGAACGAACGGGTTTGCACGCTTCCAGCTCTCGTGGTTGTGAGTTTGGAAATAGGCTTTCTCGATAATCCTTAACGCCGCCCAAACCATAGTTTCTGACCGCGGATACATCGGGTTGATAGGTCTGGCAGAAGGTGCTTGGTTACTAGGCCATGTGTTGGGAGGAGATGTTAGATCCCAATCCCTACCATCTTCAGGCATAAACCGCAAGCAGTTGCCTCTGAGCCGTAAATTCATGAAATGCCCGCCGTTATCTCCTGCCATGACCCAGTTGGCTCCTACACCGTTAGGGAGCGGGTCCTTGTCCCACGCATAGCGTTTGGGAGAACTCAAGAACGCCAGCCCCCCCCCCTCGAAATTGAATTGCTGGAGAGCATTCGATGCGGGTTTACCCAAAACGGCGGGGCTGACATCCACAAACATCTGTGGCATCATCGGAGTCTTGCTAGCTACGGCAGTGATCGTTTTTTTTGCCCAGGGCAACATTGAATTTGTATCTCTCACATCGCGCTGTTCCGGATTGGTTTTTTGAGGAAGTTCCTCAGGCTTTACGAGAGGAGGATCGAGTTCGGCGAAGGGCGGTTCTTTGAGGAAAAACCATGAATCCACCTTGTCATCATCATCGAATTTCAAGGGTTTAAGCATATCGGCGAGGTTGGCGTTGGCACCCGCAAATTGATTCGCCCTCTCGGTCAAAAGCACCACGGTCCGTGTATTGCCAAAATCCACAATGACATCTACCAGAATCGGTATATCACCCATCGGGTTTCCCCATCTGACCTCCAAAATCACAAACGGTCTTTCCTGATTTTGCGGACCCAGTTCAATTATTAATTCGCGAATTTGATTTTGCGGGATTCGCGTCACATCCTCGTAGGCGTAAGGAGTCGGATCTGGCTGTCCGTCCCATACCACATCACCCGCAATAGCTTTCGTCTCGCCCGCTACGGTCCCGCGGTTAATGTCTCCCAAATTCGACTCTATACAGACTAGAATTCCATTTTCAGATTTAGTGCCCATACCCCGGGCGGCGTATTTGTAGCGGATCCACGGCTCCCCTTTCACCTGTATCCAAGAGGTTCCTTGTATGCATTGTCCATCCGCCCATGCCTTATCATCTGGAGATTGAATAAAAAAATTATCAAAAGGAATAAATATCTCATGATGCCCTGTGTCGGGCATAACGGTAATCTGTTGTCTTTTCGGAAATGCTCCGTTTCCGGCATTTTGTGCAGGCTGGTGGGCGGGTGGCGTGGGAGCCAATCCGGCGGATGCAGGTGGTGGGACATCATTCGTCTGGGATGGTATAGCGGGCATAATTTCTTCTCCTTATTTTACAAGATTGGATTGAGGATGGTCGAATATTGGCTCTTAACCTGACGATAGGCTCCATCGCCTTGCTGAGGCTCCCGTTGTGGCGGTGCGCCACTTATCGTCTTGTCTATCTTTTTAAGGAAGGGATGGATAACCATCGCGCATTCGGAGCTAAACTGGTAACGCTGATTGAGGCTAGGAGCCTGTCGGACTTTAACCTCCATTAACAAACTCGACTCTCTAAAATCAGATTTAAGCGGCTTTGATTTTTCACCAAGGTGTTTT
>JAIFLJ010000178.1 GCA_020049135.1 bacterium
GGGTGCCCGCTCGGCTTCATGTTTCACATTCTCTTCACATGGCAATCACCTTTCTTATTGCTAGACACACCAGACTTATCCTGACGCACCGGATGAACACGGATGGACACTGATTATTAACGGAAAACCTGCGTGACCTTTTAGTTTTAGAACAGGCATATCTGTTTCTGGACTGCAAAGCCCGAGCGACTTCGACGGCTCAGGAATCGAGCAACAGCAGTTGCAGTCCTTCTGCATCACAAGTTGGCTCTCGTGAATTACGACCTCAAAGCGTCCAGATCGCACACTTGCACTTCGAGCGATGCGAAGCGTTTGAAGTAGGACAAGGGGCACGAAGGAGTGACGAGGTAATTATTGCCGTGAGGATAAAATTTGCGGAAAGTGCCGAGCGCGGTGGGATCAAAAGCATCGGGGTTCCATTTGCACTCGATAGCATCCACCCGATCCCGGTTGCGGACGAGGACAAAATCCACCTCGCACCCCTTTTTATCCCGCCAGTAACGGGGGGAGAGATCGGGCAGGTGCGCCTGCAAATGTTCCAGCACTAGATGTTCCCACAAGATGCCGAGATCGTCAGGACGCAGGGGATCCCATCCGCTGACAAAGCTCACAAAGCCAGTATCGAACCCATAAATTTTCGGCTGTTTCACGATCTCGTTTTGTCCGCCTCCGTGGAACGGGCGCACGAGGGAGACCGCATGGGTGATCTCCAATGCCGCCAAGTGGCTTTCTACCGTGGGGCGGGTAATGCCGAGAGCCGAGGCAGTCCGCGTGACCTCAAACTGCCCTCCGCTCTGGCGGAGCAGATATTCGAGCAGGGCGTTGAATCGGTTCATGTCACGAAAACCAAAAAGACGCTGAATGTCGCGGGCAAAAAAAGAATCCATCCATTACTGGTAGAAAGAAGCTTTTTTGTCTCGTGACATCAGGGCTGGCGGGAGTCCACCTTGAAAAATTCTTTGGGGTAGAGTCGTGCCGAAATCGGCGAGTTCCCTTTCCAAGACGGGCGTGAGGTGGACGGTTCTCTTCCGACCAGTGAGCGAGTCGCTAAATTTATTGCTCGCGCCGAGTGTGGAGGAACCTGTAGCGAGGATTTTGATCTGCGGAAACTCGTCAGCCCCCACTTTCAACAAGCGCGACGGATCGCGGAGCTGGTGCACTTCGTCCAGCACGACGATGGGTTTGTTGCAATGTCGAAAAAATAATTGGGGATCCCTCACCATTTCCCCAATCGAAGGCAGATCGCAATTCAAGTAGAGAGTGTCGTCTGGTGCCAGTTGTTGGGCCAAAGTTGTTTTTCCGCTTCGCCTGACACCAGAAAGCCAAACGATCGGAACCTCCCGCCACGCAGAGCAAACTCTCTCTTGCCAAAATTTTCTCTCTACTATCAAATCGTGATATACAAAAAGATGGACTAAATGTAAAGCATGATATAAAAATCATTTTTTTATCCTCTGTGTTGATCGTTGTTTTCATCTGTGTCCCTAGTAACTAGACCCATGCCAAGCGACACATCGCGGGGTGCCAATGAGGAGAATCGCCGTCATCTCGCTCTATTGAAACGACTTGACTGCGCAATGTTTTTTGAAGCTTTTTTGTCGCGAAATGAAAATCTCAGTCACCCGCCCAGAGCGGAACCGAGCCAAAACATCACCTCCTTCCCATCAAAGGACTTGCCGTCTTTCGTTCTCTTTTTTGAAAACGGCTCTCCCTTGGCACGCCTTTTTTGGAGGGTCAAAAGTGGGGCAGCACTGGCATCAGATAGTGCGCCGATGGCACACATTTATCGGCCATGCCAACCTACAATTCCCTGATGATTTATATTGCTTGTATCGGTGCGATTTCTGCTGTTTGGGGGATAAGGGATGCGTTTTTGGCGCGGCGCAGAAATTCGGTTATGCCAGCCCTGCCGCGTTCGCCGTAATCCAAAGTCAGGTCGTTCACATACATGCCGATAAAATGGTCGGCCAGCACCCTGTCCAAGCCGCGCCCGAGTGGCATGGCATGTGTCACCCCAGCATCGCGGTGGGCGAGGCCGTAGCGGATGCTCTCAGTCAGAATTGCGGAAACTTCTCCGATAACTTTTTCTCCGAGAGAGCGGCGGATGGCGTTGCCGCCGAGAGGGAGTGGGAGCCCACAGGTTTCTTGGAACCACCATTTCCCTAAATCTTCGCAAAGGTGAACGCCTTCATTCTGGTAGGTGAGTTGACCCTCGTGGATAAGCAGACCTACTTCGGCTTCACCCCGATGGAGAGCTTGAAAAATCTCATCGAACGGGATGGAAACCCAGTCCAGTTCGTTTTCGTGGGCGTCTAAATAAAGGAGCATGGCCAAAAATGCGCTCGTCATTCTGCCTGGCACGGCGATCTTTTTTTTGCGGATTTCATCTTTTGAAAACGGATGTTTTGCCACTAGCATCGGGCCGTAATTGTCGCCCATGCTTGCTCCGCTCGGTAGGAGTGCGTAGTCGCGTGTCAGGTAGGCATAGGCATGGATTGAGACTGCGGTGATGTCCAATTCCGCACGCGAAGCCCGTTCGTTCAATGTCTGGATGTCTTGCAGGATGTGCCCGAACTCGTATTCGCCAGTCGGTATTTTATGTTCCGCCAAGGCGTAGAACATGAACGCATCGTCTGGGTCTGGGCTGTGGCCGAGTGTGAGTTTCATTTTTTTATTACCAGCCCAGAACGCTTGCGAAAATGAGTGGGGCAACAATTGTGGCATCGGATTCGATGAGATGTTTCGGTGTATTTATGCCGAGCTTTCCCCATGTGATTTTTTCGTTTGGGACTGCACCAGAATAAGAGCCGTAGCTGGTCGTAGAGTCACTGATTTGGCAGAAATAGCCCCATAGCGGGACATGTTCTCTGCGTAAATCTTGGTGGAGCATGGGGACTACGCATATCGGGAAATCGCCCGCGATGCCGCCGCCGATCTGAAAAAAGCCGATCTCTGTCTGTGCCGTGGTATTCGTGTACCATTCGGCGAGCTTGATCATGTACTCAATCCCTGTTCGGACGGTGTGAACTTTTTTCACATCGCCGCTTATGCAGTGTCCGGCGTACATGTTGCCGAGTGTGGAATCTTCCCAGCCTGGCACGAACATGGGCAGTTCTTTTTCCATGGCGGCTATCAGCCAGCTATTTCTGGTGTCTATCTGGAAGGATGCTTTTAGGCTGTCTCTGCGCAGGATTTTCCAGAAAAACTCGTGCGGGAAAAAGCTCTGCCCCGAGTTGTCTGCTGCGACCCACTCTTCGAGTATTTCGTTTTCGATGCGGCGCATGGCCTCCATTTCTGGGATGCAGGTGTCCGTCACGCGGTTCATGTGCCTGTTCAGCAGCGCAAGTTCATCGCTGGGTGTGAGGTCGCGGTAGTGCGGTATGCGCTCGTAGTAATCGTGAGCCACCAGGTTGAAGACATCTTCTTCAAGGTTTGCTCCAGTGCAGCATATCGCATGAACCTTGTCGCGGCGGATCATTTCGGCGAGGGAAATACCCAGTTCGCCCGTGCTCATGGCACCAGCCAGCGTCACCAGCATTTTGCCGCCTTTTTCTAAATGGTTGCGGTATCCGTCCGCAGCATCCACTAGGGAGGCGGCGTTAAAATGGCGGAAGTGCTGCCTTATAAAATCTGAAACTGGGCTGGAACTCATGACAGACAACTAGCAGATCGGACTACCAATGAAAATCTTCTTTTTATTTTTTCAACTACGGCTTTTAGTCTCTTGCCGATCAAATCCTCTGCAAAACGCGATAAGTTTTCATTCCGCGCTCCCATTGACAGCCCGTTTGCTTTAAATCTTTCTCTTGTGTTTCATAAATGATCTCATAATTTTGAATCGAAGGCTCATTGAGCAACAAACAACATGAGGGATAAAAATCAAGAAACGAGCGGGTGTTTCCGTTTGCTTGTTGCTCTCTTTTCAATGGCGAACCTTAGCCAATTGGCTTTGCTTGCATAACTCTTTTTAATCAAAATCACCTCTGAAAAATAAAACGCTGGAGAAAACTATGAAATTAGAAATTGGAGTAAAAGCGGCAGCCGATGTCGCGTCGCAAAACTCAGCGAATGGCTTGAACAGAAATGGAAAATATCTCGTTCCCAATTTCCAATTTCCAATTTCCGTTTTTTTGTCGCTTGTCTTGCTGCTTCCTTCCCTCTCCGCGCAAGTCGGCAAAAACCTGTATGTCGTCGAAAAAGAAATTCACCTTGAAAAACCTCAAAATTTCGGGGTCAATTTCGAGTCGAAAGGCTTCAGCCCGTGGACTTCATCGCGGTTCCAGAATTTCTGGAACCAAGGCTACTCGATGGAGCCGATCATTTTCCGGCACAATAATCGGGCGACTGGTGGCGGTGCAGATTATCTCGAAGACAAAAAGGGCGAGCCGAACGCGCTAAACCCTTTGGACAAAAGCAAGTCCGTGGGCGCTGGGTTCTGGAGTGTGATGACCGACGGTTTTTGGGACGGTGGAGAAATAGCGGTTTACCGTGAAACGGAAGATTCCATTCGGCTCGTGCGCAAAGAGAAGATCAAAAAATATCACGGGAGCGATGAATCGGAACAGCGCATCTATTTTGAAAAGGAGGGTGAGCCAGTGCAAAAAGGTGACCTCTATGTGCTGACAATGACTCGCAACACGATCCCGTCGGCAAATCTCAATCCGAAAGCAAAAAAACTGATGGCTGGGCCGCTGGACGCTGGCACTCCGTCCAAGTGCTACGGAGAGACTGGCGTGGAAATACCGTGGGAAATGGACAGCACCTCGTTCGCTCCTGAAAACGGGAGTGCGGCCAGCCTCAAACTCGCGCTGCCAGGTGCATCGGCCAATGGAGAGGCGACTGGCGTTGGACACCAATACCTGCGGTGGGGCGGCAAGGAAATGGCCTTCAATAAGGGCAAGGAATACATCTGCGAAGTGTGGCTGAAGCAGAGTGGCTTGAGCGGGCCAGTGCTGGTGCAGATAGGCGATCGAGGCTCCAAGGAGGTTCAGGTGACGGGCGAGTGGCAGAAATTCAGCTTTGGCCTCGATAACACTACCCCGATCACCAAAGGCGTGCCCTCGCTTTTCATCGGATCCAAATCGGCAGGCACTCTTTGGATTGATAATTTTATCGTCTATGAAAAAGGGTTGCCCCCCTTCGCCATTTATCCCGAATGGGAAAACCCAGTGGTGGACTGGAAACCTGGCATTATCCGATCCATGAACGGGCGTATGCTCATGCACTTCGATGTGCAAATCACCGAAGGGTTCAACCGAAAATTTTTCTGGACTCCTAAGGATGGTCTGAACGAGGGAGGGGGCATCGGAATCCGTTCCCAACTAGAACTGTGCAAGAAATCTGGAGCCAGCCCGTGGCTGATGACCTATGTGTTGCCTTCCGAGGAGGAGCTGGATCACCTGATGGAATATCTCGGCGCCCCAGCGGATGTCGGTTTTGGAAAAGTCCGCGCCGCGCACGGGCAGACGCAGCCTTGGACGGAGGTGTTTGACAAGATATATGTTGAGGTGGCCAACGAAATGTGGAACGGGATTTTTGCTCCGCAAGCATTTCCAAGCGATCCCGAATTGTGCGGCAAGCTGAGCACCTATGTGTTTCGCAAAATGAAGGGTAGTCCCCACAACACACGCAAGAACATCATGGGCATGTCACCCGGCTGGGCGCATTCGATCTACAAACAAAAAGATAAAAAAACGGGCGGATATTCCGTGAGTCCTTTATGGACATTCCGCTGCGCCCGAGCGTGCAAAGACATGGACGCGCTGGCGACCGCGCCGAGCGGCTATATCGGGGGCTGGGACGGACAAACAGCCGTTGGTGCCAGCGACACCGAAATGTTCCAGAGCAATCTGCTTTATCCGGCGCAGGTGTTCGAGCCCAAGATGAAAGAGATCGCCGATCTGCGTGCCGACATCAAGGCGAGCCAGAGCCGCGAGTTTGAAATCATCAAATACGAGGCGGGGCCTGGCTATTCATTGCCCAACCCAGGAAAACCATTCCAAGAACAGGAAGAAATTATAGGCAAAAGCCTTGCGTTGGCCATCGCCACGCTCGACAACTTTTTGTTTGTCATCGCCAACAACGGGAACAGCAATTACTTCATGTATGATCGGGGGAATAACTGGTCATCCCACTCACTAAATATGGATCCGCACACGACTTGGCTCGCGCTCGCTTTGCGCAACAACTACTGCAAAGGGGCGATGCTGAAAATCAAGGAAGGCGAGTTGGCTCGCGTGGATGTGCCAGAAATTCAGGCGGTGGGCTTGGACAACAAGGGCCAGCGGAGTAAGAATGTCCTCAACGCGGTTCCGGCATGTCCTCTCACGCGCCTCTACGCATTCAAGGAAGGGAAGCGGCATAGCATCATCGCGCTCAACCGCAGTTTCACCGCGCCGCAGGAGATTACTATAGAACTGCCCTACGACCCGAAAAACGAATACACCGAATACCTGCTGTCCCACGAAAACCCGCGCATTACCAACCGCGACGCTTTAAATGTAAAAATCCAAGAGAGCGCGAAAACGGGTTTTGGGAAGAAATTTTCGTTTACCCTGTCGCCTGCAAGTGCCTGCGTGTTGGTCAATGAAGAAAAATAAGATTTGGAAATATTTATTGGTGAACGCCTCTAAAAATGTCTTCCGTCATGGGTTTTCTCGCTTTTTTGAGCAGCCAGAAAATCATGTATCTGTTGCGCAAGTTTCCCGCCAATCCCAGGCGTAGCGGCGATCTCTTCCACTGTGGCGGCTCGCAACATTTTGACGCTACCGAACTCCTCAAGGAGCACTTTTTTGCGCCCCTCGCTCACGCCAGGGCACTCGTCCAGAAGGCTCTCGGAAACGCGGCGTTTCAAAAGCAACTGATGGTACTCATTGGCCACGCGGTGCGCCTCATCGCGCACCCGCTGCAGCAGCCGCAACGCCCCAGATGTGCGTGGCATGACCAGCGGCTGGTGTTCGCCCACCCTGTAAACCTCTTCGTTTTCCTTGGCCAGCCCTATCAGCGGGCAGTGCGCGACACCGAGCCTCTCAAAAGCCGCGAGCGCCGCACCGAGCTGCCCCTTGCCGCCGTCCACCACCACAAGATCGGGCAACCTGCCAGCACCGCCCACGCCCACACCGGAAACACTTCCCAACACGCGGCGGTATCGTCGGAAAACTACTTCGTTCATGCAGGCGAAATCATTTTGTCCAATGACCGTTCGTATCCGGTAACGCCTGTAGTTGTAGCGGTCAGGACGCCCGTTTCTGAACACCACTAGAGACGCAACCATGTGCGTGTTGGAAATGTTGGAGATGTCGAAACATTCTATGTGCGCAGGCACCGACGGTAGTGCCAACGCCGATTGGAGTTCCAATATATCTTTTTCTGGGATTACCGTCGTAGGCAAATCCCTCTCGAACCGACGCATGGGGCGTATGGTTGTGCGCATGTCTTCGATCAGGTTCCTAAGTGTAGCGGCCTTTTCAAAATTGAGCTTATCCGCAGCTTCGCGCATTTCCTTTTCCACAGTGGCAAGCCGTTCCCCAGCCTGACCTTCGAGGAACTCGCACGCCTCGCGGACTTTGGCCAAGTACTCCTCACGCGTCACGCGCCCTATGCACGGAGCAGAACAGTTTTTGATCACATCATCGAGGCAGTGTTTATGCTCTTTCTCGTCAGGTTCCTGCGGCCTGCACGAGCGGATGTGGAACCGCTTATGTATTTCGTGCAGCGTTTTCCTAAGTGCCCCAGAATGAACAAACGGCCCGAAATAGCGGGCTCCGTCATCTTTTTTCAGACGCGTCATGGCGAAACGCGGAAAAAGCTCTTTTTCGTTGATCTTCACCATGAGAAACCGTTTGTCATCGCGGAAACTCACATTGTATTTCGGGCGATATTCTTTGATGAGCCGCCCTTCCAGAAGGAGTGCTTCTGGCTCCGATTTAACCTCGTGTATTTCCATGTCCCAAACGCTTTCGACCAAGGCGCGGGTTTTCAAGTCCGCCTTCACGCGGCGGGACGGGTGGAAGTACTGGTGGACGCGGCGGTGTAGGTCGCGAGCCTTCCCCACATAGATCACGCGGTTCAGGCGGTCTTTGAAAAGATAAACGCCAGCGCGGTGTGAAAGCACCTGCAGCTTCTCGGCCAAATCTGGCGGTTGGGTTTTCATCTCTTATGCGGCAAAAGTTATATTGAAAGAACCAGTATCAAGCGATTTCAGCCACGGTCAAAAAGAAAAATTGCCAATGCAAATAATAGTCGCCCCCCAGATGAATAATGCAGGGGTTTCCCAACAGACTGCTTCTGTTTAGGAAATGCGCATTACTGTGCTCCATCAATCTCTTTCAGGACTTCTGGTGAGACATCTTTTAGATTTATGACTTTGCCCGTGTTCATATTGCCTATTTTGCGGATGCTTCCATCTCGATTGTAGTAGAAGTTTAATTTCCAGCTAGTGGCCTGTAACACAAAAAGGTTCGCATGAAATCTTTTGTGTTACAGGCCACTAGGATTGAATAACACCACGCTCTTTAGAAGCAGAACACCGTTGATGTTTTCCGTCATCACATATCCACCACTTGCTGTGGATAAGTATTGAATCAATATTTTTTCACCATTTTTTCCAATGATTTCTCTGGGCTGCCTATTTATTTTTTTCTCACTCCAGCGCTCAAGTCCAGAAAAAGTGGGCTTGCCAGAGTCGGCTGTTTCTTTTGCGGGGTTTAAAAGGGTTTCTATATATGACTGGCGCGATTGCGCCCCCATTTCCTTTATTCTGGCCAAATCCTTAAAGCGGCCTTCCAGTCCTTCCTCCCAAAGCGAAGCCATCTTTTCCTTCCTTCCTGCTTTCCTTATTAAAAAAATTTTCCTCCGTGGTGAACTCTCTCCTTTGAAGTTTAAGTTTAAGTGTTGAAGAAGACGCAAGCAGGGATGCTTGCGCTACGCTCTTACGCTCCGCGTCTTCCATTCTGCATTTTGCAATCTGCCTTCTGCAATTCCCCCGCCCCGCGTCTTCACTTCGCTATTAGCTATTCCTTGTTCGATATTCCGAAGGCGGCGAGACGCACGCCTCTCCTTTCTTCAATTTTCAATTCTTGTTCTTAGGCACTGGGTCAGGAAATCTGATGTTAGAGAAAGGGATTGATGAGACGGACGGCGTCGTAGGACTGGCCAGGGTTGAGGTCTTCGGAGAGGAGTTCGGTGCATCCGGCACTGGCGGCGGCGGCGAGAATGGCGGCATCCCAGTAGGATGTCTGGTAGCGGTTTTTGATGTCAAGGGCGTCCTGGACGGTTTGCACGGTGAGCGGGATGATGTGGAAACGGAGCCAGTGGCGAATGAGGGAGGTGGCATCCTCGTGCGAATAAGGCAGGGAACGGGAGGGACGGGTGGCTTGAACATAGAACTCCTGCAACACCTGGACGGACAGAACAAGCTCGTTCCGCTGGAGGATTTTCCTGGCGATGAGAGCCTTTTCCCGCTCGGCAGGTAGTGGGGAAATGGCGTAGAGGAGGATGTTAGTATCAACGAAGGTCATGCGGTAAATCAGTTGCGGTCGTAAAGGGCGTCACGGGATAGATTGTCGCGGCATGAAAAGTCAGGATATTTTTTCCAGAGGCTATCGAGAAAGATCTCCTGCTCCTGTTTCAAATCACGGGGCGCAGGCGTCTCCGCCGTGAGCGTGAGGATAAACTTTTTCACGAGCGCAGAGACCGAGGCATCCCGCTGGGCGGCGACGATGCGAGCCTTGCGGTAAGTTTCGTCATCGAGAGCGATGGTAATGTTCTTCATAGGTTCACAGTATCACATAAACACGATTTCACAAGATAAACTTAGACACTTCCAAGAGCCTCTGCGCCTCCGTGGTATACTCTCTCCTTTGAAGTTTAAGTGTTGAAGAAGACGCAAGCAGGGATGCTTGCGCTACGCTCTTACGCTCCGCGTCTTCTTTTTCTCTTACCCCTTTTTCTCTTTTCTCTTCTTCAATCCCCCATCTTCCCTTCTGCAATTCTTCCCTCGCCGCTACCTCTTCTTTTTGGACGGGATTGCCGTTCTGGGCATGGCAGATAATTGAATGCGTTCGTAAGCACCCCGCTTATCTTCAGGATAGGGTTCTATTGCCAGAATGGTTATATCTCCCACATCATGACCGTAAGCCCAAAAAATCCGCCCCGCTCTTGGGGTATGATTTTCGAGATACGATTGGAAAATTTTCATCCCGTATTTACGGCTCAGATCGGATATTTCGTGGGTGGATAGGCTGTTGTGCCTCGGATTGAGGCTCAAAAAATCGAGTGCTTTGACCAGTCTAGTAAAGAACTTATCTTCATCCCGATTTAATTTTTCAAGACGCTTCCTCGCTAACAAATCCATCCAGAATGACTCCATTTCTGGCTGTCCCATACGGATGCGGAAAGCCCGATTCATCAGAATCCCGTCAAGGAGTCGAGGTCGAGGGGGGCGGAGGCTTTACCTTTTTTCAGGTTTGTGACCGACTGCTCCAACA
Organism: bacterium; assembly: GCA_020049135.1. GTDB lineage: Bacteria > Verrucomicrobiota > Verrucomicrobiia > JADLBR01 > JAIBCM01 > JAIFLJ01. The sequence continues at coordinate 10,488 of JAIFLJ010000178.1, forward strand.
TCTTTCTCGTGCGGGATGAAAGGAGATCGGGGGAGACGAGCAGGCGAGGTTCCAACAAATAGCACCCGTTAGAAAGCTCCTTCACATGGAAATATTTGTTGGGGGCACCGCGCAGGCTGATGCGGTGTTTGGCATCCATCGCGACATCGTAATCCCGAACAACAGAGATAGCCGTTCGTTTTTTTAGAGCATTTTCCATGGTAGGCATCCCTAGAGATTGTGGGATTTCCCACCTTTGTCAATCACTTTTGAGAACCCACAGGTTATCCGTTTTCCTTGTGCTTTCTGCAATTCTTCCTCTTCCCTTCGACATCCGATATTTCCCAAAACAGCTCACTTTTTCCCAGTCAACTCCTTGATCTTTTTCCACACTCCAGCGCCGAGCGTTTCGTGGGCGGTGGCGGTGAGGGTTTGGATCGTTCCCAGCAGGTCGGATTGACCTTTCCAGTGCCTGAGCACGATGGATCGTTCCACTTCGTTGAATATCCCGTTCAGGATCCAAGCGGCAAGTGCCAAGTCGTCCAAGAGACCGATCGGACCAAGCACGATCTCGGGCACCAAGTCGAAGGGACTAACAATGTAGGCGAGTGCCACAGCGATCTTCGCCTTGTGTTTGGACGGGATTTCGGGGTCTAGCGCGAGCGCGCAGAGGAGGTGAAAAAGGTCTGGCAGGAGCAGGAGATAGTCAATCCACTGGTTGCTCCGACCCTCGGGCGTTCCTGCCCAAGCGATGATCTTCTTCCTCAAACCCCCATAAAAACCGTTT
>JAIFLJ010000080.1 GCA_020049135.1 bacterium
TACAGAGGGGAAATGTCCAAATTCCAGAGGGGCAAGATGCGCTAACCACTTTCTATTTTTAAATGCCCTTATCGAAAAGAAAGAGATTCACTTCACCCACTTTTAATCACGCCCGAAATGAAGACTCTGGGATGCAGTCCGTTTTTTGTGCCTTTTGTGAATTTTGTGGTTAAATAAAAATCTCTCGCGTTTTGCGAGAGATTTGATCGGAAATGGACGAAAATTGTGGTTTTGAGGTTTATTCTTTTTCCATTACAGGTCGCGCCATTTGTCGTGTTCCCGTATCAAATCCACAAGACGGTCAACGGCCTCGTTTTCTGGGATGTTAAATTTGACTGGCGTTTTGCCCACATAGAGGTTGATTTTGCCTGGTGCGCCGCCCACATAGCCGAAGTCAGCGTCTGCCATTTCTCCAGGGCCGTTGACTATGCATCCCATGATAGCGATTTTCACGCCCTTGAGGTGCTGTGTGCGGGATTTGATTTTGGCTATAACGGCCTGTAAATCGTACAGCGTTCGTCCGCAGCTCGGGCACGCCACATATTCCGTTTTGAAGGAGCGGCAGCCTGCGGCTTGAAGGATGTTGTAAGAAAGCACTAGGGCTGACTCAGGCGAAGGGTCGCGGCGCAGCAGGATTGCATCGCCAATCCCATCGCAAAGAAGTGCTCCCAAGACCACGGAAGAGGCTAAAAGCGAGAGCGAAGACGGGCTGTCTTGGCTGCTTGGTTCCAAGGTGTCTTTGAGCAAAATGGGATTGCGTGCTCCCATAGCGTCAAGCCGTGCGGCCAACATGCGGTAGGCCGCTACTGGCGGGATTCCTACATTATCGGCAACGGCGATGATGCGACCCGACTCGGGTGTAAATTCGGTGAGCGGGTTCACTTCCATCACGCCCAGCTTTTCGTAAACGCCTTCTGGTCTGACATCCGCGCCATTGCGCATAGCAGCGGGAAGCGCGTCCCAATTTTTTTCTGTTACCACTACGCGGACGACTTGTTCGCCGCCAAAAGAAATGCCTTCGCGCTCTATCATTTCCGAAACACGCCTTGAGAACGAGAACGGGTCACGCGTCTCTTTGATGATGAAGCTGGATATATCTTTCTCGCACCGCGTGAGGCTGGGGATGATTGAGATCAGGTCGCGGCAGACTGGTATTTCATGCGGGCTGTCTTCGCTGAGGCTCACGCGGATGGTGTCGCCGAGTCCGTCCACCAGCAGGGCACCGATGCCTATGGCACTTTTTATTCTCCCGTCTTCGCCTTCGCCCGCTTCTGTCACGCCAGTGTGGAACGGGTAATTCCAGTCTTCCCCTTCAGCGGCAAGCGTGGCTGCCAAGAGTCGGTATGCCGCGATCATCACTTTTGGGTTAGAGGCTTTCATGGAAAACACGAAGTTGTGGAAGCCGTATTTCCTAGCTATCCGCGCAAACTCCATCGCGCTCTCCACCATGCCTCGTGGTGTGTCGCCGTAGCGGCTCATGATGCGGTCAGAAAGCGAGCCGTGATTTACGCCGATGCGCATCTTGATGCCCCGCTCTTTTGCCAGCTCCACGAGCGGGCGGAACGCCTCGTCCACGCGTTGCAGTTCCTCAGCGTAGTCTTCTCCAGTGTACTCGTGTGTTTTGAATTTTTTAGAGTCAGCGAAATTGCCAGGGTTTATGCGGACGGCCTCGATCCATCGTGCTGCTTCCATAGCGGCATCGGGTTTGAAATGTATGTCTGCCACAAGCGGCACCTTGACGCCGAGCGCATCCAGTTCGGCTCGTATTTGGCGGAGGTTTGCCGCGTCTTTCACCGTGGGGGCGGTTATGCGCACTATTTCGCATCCAGCCTCAACCAAGGCCAAAGTTTCTTTGACAGCCCCCTGCGTGTTCATCGTGTCGCAGACGATCATGGACTGCGGCACAACTGGGTGTTCGCCGCCCATGGAGACTGAGCCGACTGTCACTATGCGTGTGGGACGCCGTTCGTGCAGGAAAGGGTTACGACAGTACTGGAGCGGTGCTTTGTTCATTATTTTGCAGGTTGTGGTTCGGGCAAAAACTCGAGCTGTTTTTGGTTTTTGATTGCATCGTTCATTTTGTTTTCTTCGGCGACCGTTTTTACGGCACGCCCCGTGTCGTAGAAAGTCACATACAACATAAATCCTATCAGTAAAAAGGCAAACGCCGACTGCACCGCATTGACAATAGCTGCAGGAATGGGGCGGCGTGCGATCCATTCTATGATGGAGATGAGGATGTGCCCGCCGTCCACGACTGGGATAGGGAGGAGGTTTAGAATGGCGAGGTTGATGTTGAGCACCACTGAGAACCAGAGGACGAGGCGGATGTCATCGCGCAAAAGCATAAGGTATGTTTGCATGATTCCGATGGGTCCCATCAGATGCTTGACCTGCACATCGGAGGTGGGGTCAGTGACGGCTGAGACAGTTTTTTTCATTGAGACAAGACTGTCGCGCAAAAGCTGGAAGGGCGTGTTGTGGACGCTCTCTTGTTTTGGTGCTTTGAACCTTATGCCTACAAACGCTTTCATTTCGTCTTTGGGTATTTGCGGCACGAGAACCGTGAGTCGTTCGCTGCCATCGCGGATATATGTGGCTGCGAGGGGCTGACCGGGGTTTTTTGAAACGACGGAAATGAAATGTTGCACGCTGAACATCTTTTTATTTTCAAGAGCTAAAATTTCATCGCCGGGCTGGAGCCCGCCAGCTTCAGCCGGGGAATTTGGGATTATCTCGCCCACAACGAGACGGACGGACGGCATGATGCCCGTGCGGCGCAGGCCGTTCTCGTCTTTGATTGGTTTGACTAGCGTGGTAATCAGCTCTGGGATTCCGCCTTGGTGCGGACGCTCTACATCGAATTGTATGTTGGCTCCACGGCTAAAAACTATGGCCTCTGTGATGCTGCGGTGCGAGGCAGAGAAATCAGTAACGGGGCGGTTGTCCACCGCCAATATGCGGTCGCCCGGCTCCAGCGGAATGGCTGCGATGGCTGCGGGTTTACCTGGCTCCACCCACCCGACAATAGTAGTCACCCTAGCTGCGTCAACTGGGCGTCCTACTCCCCAGACCACGAACGCGAGTAAGATGCCGAATATCCCGCTGAAAAATGGGCCACCGAAAGCGGCCAATATTTTATCTTGCGGTTTGGCCTCCGGCATCTGAGAAATGTCCACTTCTGATTTGCCTTCCAGCATATCCATCGCGGCGAGTTGGGGCAGGGAAACATAGCCGCCGAACGGGATGGCGCATAGGCACCAGTCCACGCCGTCCACCTTCCACCCTAGCACCCGTGGGCCAAAGCCGATAGCGAAGCGTTCCACCACTAGCCCGCGCCATTTCGCGAACAGGTAATGACCCAGCTCGTGAACAAAAACTGTGACGCCGAAAAGAAAAAATACAGCCAACACTATACCTGTCCAAACCAAAATTTCCCAAACCATAAATATTTATCCTATCTCTTTCAGTCCTTCACCGATCAAATGCCGCGCAACAAGCGTGGTTAAGAATTGCAGGTTATAGATTTAAAATTGCGGAGTGAATGGCACTGTGACGCCAAGAAGATTCATTTTCGTGAAACCTTCCCTCAGCACTTTTATCTTAACGCATCTTTATCCTGCCTTCTTCAATTTGCATTTCCTATGCGGGAATAAAGCAAAACGGAGCCGCTTTCCAGTCTTTTCCCAGATTGAGCCCAAAAAGAAACTGGCGTGGCTCAAGTCCATTCATTTTGAATGGCGGCAAATTTCTGATTGCTTTTAAGTGTAGTTGTCTGAAAAATGGCGTTGCATGTTAAACTTCGATTGGACTCACGACACCGACACACCTCTGAAAATGTATCTCCGTGAAATCGGCGAAGAGCCTATGATCACGGTGCAGGAGGAAAATAATCTTGCTAGGCGCATAAAAAAAGGCGCGGCGGCGGACGCGGAGCTGCGCAAACTCAAAGCCTCTTTAAAAGGCAAAAAGCCCACGAAAGAAGATTCGGCAAAACTCAAAGCACTGGATGCATGTGGGCGCGATGGGAAAGAGGCTCGCGCAAAAATGATTCGTGCCAACTTGCGGCTGGTTGTGAAAATCGCACAGGATTACGCCAACTACGGTTTGCCTCTGCTGGATTTGATTTCCGAGGGTAACATTGGCTTGATGAAGTCCGTGGATCGCTTTGACCCAAGCAAGGGCGCGAAACTCAGCACTTACGCTGCGTGGTGGATCAAGCAGTCCATCAAAAGGGCACTTGCCAACCAAGGCAAAACCATCCGTTTACCAATCCATCTCACGGACAAAGCCGCACGGTTGCGCCGACTCACGGGTCAGCTCAGCGAAGAACTCGGACGCGAACCAACAGACGATGAGCTCGCCGATGAAATGCACACTTCGCCGCTCAAAATATCCCTACTGAGGGCCGCTACCGTGCGCCCTATTTCGTTGAACCTCATGATAGGTGATGACGATGAGTCAGAGCTGGGCGAACTCATAGCCGACCCGTCGGCGATATCGCCAGACGACATTTTTGAAAAGGAGGATGTCTTGCGGGAAATGCTTCGTTTCATGAACATGCTCCATGAACGGGAAAGGCTAATACTGACACTGCGTTATGGGCTCGGAGGCCACTCCAGCATGACACTAGAAGATGTTGGTAAAAAATTTAAAATCACCCGTGAGCGCATTCGTCAGCTCCAGAATATCAGCCTGCGAAAGCTGAAGCGTGCCATGGAAAAAAAAGAGGCGTCAGGAATGCAGTCCGCGCCGCAGTCGCAGCAGCCCGTCACCCTTCGCACACAGAAAAAAAAGAGGGCGAAGGCATAAAACACCCATCCCTACGAACACGATCGCTCGCCATTACAACGAATTTATTTTATATGCGCCCGCCAGTTTACGCTTCTGGGCGTGCATGCGGCTGTGTGCCCTGCTCATATTTGCGCTACAGCCGCTAGGGGCGCAGCCGCAGGGCGGCCTTTACCAAGACATCCTGAACCAAGCTCTCGCTGGCGATGCCGCAGCGCAGACTAAGCTCGGCGACCTTTTCAGGCTGGGCAAGGGCGGAGCCGATAAAGACCCAGCTAAGGCAGTAAAATGGTATCGCCAAGCAGCTCAGCAGGGTGATGCTGAAGCCATCTGCATCTTGGGCGAAATGGCGAGCTTGGGTGCCGGTATGCCTATTAATCCCGTGGAGGCATTCGAGTGCTTCTCACGGGCTGCCGAACTTGGTCACCCCCGCGCACAATCCAACCTAGGCTGCCTTTACCGCGAGGGCAAAGGCGTTGTAAAAAACGATGTCGAGGCGGCCAAGTGGGCACTGCGTTCGGCGGAACTGGGCTACGCCCCAGCGCAAAATGATATTGCCCTCATGTACGCCTCTGGCCAAGGAATAGGCAAGGACGACGAGGCGGCTGCATCGTGGTTTCGTAAAGCGGCAGACGCTGGCGTAGCCAACGCACAATTCATGATGGGTGTGGCACACGAAAAAGGTTATGGAGTAACCAAAAGCCCAGAGGACGCGTTGCGCTGGTACGCCAAAGCCGCTGCGCAAAAGGATGCGCGTGCGGAGTTTAATCTCGGAAAAATGTATTACAGCGGACAGGGGACGGTCAAGGACGAGAGGCTGGCGTTCGAGTGGTTGAAAAAAGCTGCGGATCACCAGTTGCCTGAAGCCAAAAACATGATTGCGTCTTTCAAGAAAAAAGTTGACCAGTTGCAGTCAGCAGCATCTAAAGGCGACCCCGACGCTACGACCACACTTGCCGCCATGTACTGGAGCGGTGTTGGCGTTTCCAAAAACACAGCAACATCCATCAAGCTCTACGAAAAAGCGGCGACCAAAGGCGGCCTCGCCGCAGTCAAAGCACTGGAAGCCATACATTCGCCAGCCAGCCCGAGCCTGCCATCCGACCCTGTGGAAACAACGGAATCTGTGCTGCCGACGCAGCAGAAAACCGTGCTCATGCCTACGGCACCACCAGTTATTATCGCTAAAATATCGCAGTCCACAGAAGCTGAAATTGAACAAAAAATCCGCGCCAGAAAACAGCAGTACATCCGTGATTTGGAAAAGCTGACAGCAAGGCTGACGGACTCGCGTAACATAGAGCAGGCACTGATGGTCGTTACAGAGAAAGAAGCTTACGAGAACAAGCAGGAAACCCTCGGCTTCGATCCAAGTGACAGGAAGGTGCCAGCCGATTTACAGCAACTGCGAGCATCGTTTGACTCGGACATGGTGGTATTCAAAAATGAGCTAAGCAAAATACATTTCGCGGCATGCAGCACGCAGCAGGCGGAACCAGCCTCGGTCGCCTCATCGGCAACCGAGCAAACTTCTGCGCTCCAGTCGCCTGCCGTGGCTGAAACACAGGATTTCCCTTTGCCGCCTGGAGCCGAATCGCCTGTGGCAGCACAGCCAGAATCTCAGGCTGCAGCAGATCCGATCAAGGCTCCAACACCAGTCACACCTGTTGAACCAACACCAGTTACCACACCCACCATATTTGCGCAGCAGCCTCCCCCAGCAGTTGAAAAAAGAGAGATTCATCCATCTCCGTTCGATATCCGTTCGGAAAGCAGCGAGGTGAGGAACTTTGATTTGGTGACAGCCGACACGCCGAGTCAGCAGAGCGCATCGCCGCAGACTGGCGGTGAACAGCCTGCCGCTGCAACAGGCTACGCCCCCAAGCCCGCCCCGGCAAAAGCTGCCTCATCGCAAATGGAAGAATTTTTGCTTGATGGGCCGTTGTCGCAGTACGACAACGGCAATCCAGTAGGTGTGGTCTATTTTTATTCTGACGGACGCGTCAGCTACCAGTTTGGTTCGTGCGGGAGGGGAGTGGGATCGTGGAAGGCCATAAACCCGTTCACGGTTCTGTTGTCGTTGGATGACGGGGCGTGGGTTTTCAGGATGCGCTACGATTCGTCGAAACGCATTTTTAAAGGCTCTATTGATTCCACCAGCAAACGCCGCGACTCGATTCAGCGCATATACAAGCGGGACACCTAAAAAAACTGCGCAAATAAAAGTTTCATTCCGCGAGCTTATCGGGCAAACTCCCCACATGGATCCTATATTAAAAATTCTCGAGAACGATGCAAAAACATCGCCAGAAACCATCTCCTCCATGCTCAACATGAGTCCTGAAGATGTGCGAGCCAAGATCGAAAATTTCGAAAAAGATAAAATTATTTTGGCTTACAAAGCCATTCTTGACGAAGACCGAACTGGAGCCGACACGGTCAAGGCCGTGATCGAAGTGAAACTGACACCAGAGCGCGGCGGCGGCTTTAACCGTCTAGCAGAGCGCATCGCTAAATACACCGAGGTCAACTCTTGTTTCCTCATGAGCGGCGCGTATGATTTGCTCGTGCTCGTCGAGGGGCGGTCGCTGAGAGAGGTAGCATCTTTCGTTTCTGAAAAGCTGGCGACGCTGGAGGGTGTGAGGGGCACGGCAACACACTTCATACTGAAAAGCTACAAAGTGCAGGGCGTACTCATGCGCTCAGACACAGCGGAGGAGCGGCTCCAGATTTCGCCGTGACCACGGCGTCTAATTCCAATTTGCTTTCAAAATGAGACTCACTGGCTTGTCTTTTTTGCGTCTGGCGTCGTTGCGCGTCGGTTACGATACACACTGGTATCGCGCCCTCCTTGCGCCTAGCCAGCCGCAAAAAATCCTGCGCCATTTAATATCATCTTGAAAGCGAATTGAAATAACGCATGAAAATATCGCGTGGCACCTGGGCGCTATTAGGTGTGGTGCTTGTTTGGTCGCTGCCGTCAATTTTTCAGCATTACTTGGCTAGGCACTACGATGTCTGGACTCAGAATTTTTATCGTTACCTGATCGGGTTTATCTCAATATTGCCGCTGGCATTGTGGGAGTTAAAAAAAGGTGCGCGGATGGACGGTAAATCCGCGCTGGCTTGCCTCTGGCCTGCCCTACCGAACGCCATACATCAGGTGGCACAGACTACGGCGGTGGTCGTCATGTTGCCTGGACTATACATGGTGCTGGGAAGGTTTTCAGTTATCTTGGCCGCCATCATGGCACTGATATTTTTCCCTGACGAAAGGTATATTATACGGCACTGGAAATTCCAAGTGGGCGTTGGGCTTGGCCTAGCAGGCATGGCTGGTCTATGCGGGTGGATTCCGTTTTATGCATCGGGTAGAGGCGAGCAAATGGACGATGTCTTGATAGGGCTTTTGATGACAGCCGCCTTTTCGTGGGCACTGTACGGCGTGATGGTGAAACGGTTTGTCATCCATATTAACGCCGGGCTTGCTTTCGCGGCGATCAGCTTTTTCACGACGCTGATACAGTTTCCTCTCATGATGTGGTTTGGGCATCCTGAACTCCCGCTACAGACGAGTTGGCAGGTCAACGCTATACTGGTTTTTTCTGCCATCATTTGCATCGGCGTTGGCCATACGCTCTACCTGTGGGCAATAGCCGAGTTCGGGGTGGCTGTGAGCCAGAACACACTTTTTCTATGCCCGATTGGCACGATGGCTGTTTCCTACATATTTTTCGGTGAAACGATCACGCTGAAACAAGGTATTTTGGCCGGCCTTCTTTTGATTGGTGCCGCTCTGGCTTTGAATGTGCCGCGTAAGGAAAAGTCTCCGACCTGAACCTTTTTCATCGCTCGTGGTGTTCAAAGAACATGGTGACTCATCTGAAAATAGGGGCAAGTGACAAGGGTCAAGCGACAAGCAAGAGCTTCAGAAGGAAGCGGTGGAATCTCGCTGTAGGGGCGAACCTGTGTGTTCGCCCTCCTCATTTTCATCGCTCGTGGTTCTCGCCAGAATATGGTAATTCATCCATTCTGGAATCGGTCATCGCTCTTTTACAGGGCAAGTAAACCTAAAAAGGAAAATGAAAGTGGCAAAAAATGCGAAACTGTCTATAAATCAAACCTTTTACAACCAACGAGTTGTCACCCAATGGGTTCATTACGGAGCGATGGGAATTGCATGAAAATCAGCGGATTGGCAATCAAACAGCAATACCATTTTCCTTTTTAGGGTAAATCAAAAAATGCTTGAGACATCCCTTTTGCGCAAGTAATGTTAAACTCCCTTGAATGAAAAAATAATTCTTTTAAGAAAATGAAAAATATTTCAGCTGGAGATATTGCTATCCATGCCTTGAAAAAGCTGTTTCGGAAGACAGTTTGGCGGAGCGTCCATCTCTATCGCCCTTTTGGGCTATGGCGTCGTAGAGGAGACATCATGGATCTCGACTGCGACTTTTGGATAGATGGCGCCCCCCGATGCTCCAACAGTTTTGCCGTTACCCTGTTTCGCCTTTCCAATCCCGATGCAAAAGTCGTAAGCCACTGGCATGTCCCCTGTTTTCCTATCTACATGGCGCGACACAATAAACCCGGCTTTTTATTAATCCGAAAACCAGTGGACAGCGCAATTTCTTGGGCGATTTACAAAATGAAACCGCTGGAATTTGCTTTCGATTTTTACATAGACTATTACACTCTTCTCTTACCACACCTTTCCCTTTTCCCGATTTTTTCTTTCGATGAAGTCACCGCAGATTTCCCCTTCGTGATCCGCAAAGTCAACACCCGCTACGACACCCAGTTTTCACCTCCAGAAAATTCAGAAAAAACCACTCGTTCTGCACTAAACTCTATTAAATCTACTTGGAATGGAGCCAACGCCGATGAATATCGGATTCCTTGTCCTTCTATGACAAGAGAGCCAATCAAGCAAACGCTTCATGAGAAAATCGAAAGCACCGAATATCTGAAGTTAAAATTAAAAAAAGCACAGAATCTTTATCAAACTATTCTCGCCTCAACAAATTGCCTGACTTACTGATTCTTGCCCATATCAGAAAAAGCTTCTCTTTACCTGTAAGTCAAAATACTCCGCAAAAACTTATCGGAAATTTTTTTTCAATTTCCTTTTTCGACCCGCTCAAAAACTGCGACTATTGAAGTGCCAAACATTGTCAGCAAAGATTTTTCCATCATTCTCATGAATGAAAACATGGGTTTAAGAAAACGCTGAAAACAATTTCCTCCGTGCTCAAAGGTAGGCCAGAGAAATCCAACTTTCTGTAATTTGAATCCGCACGGACTAAAAAGTCTGTTCAGATCCCCCACCGTAAACACTCTGGCTAAGGCGATACGGTCGTGTAAGAATGGAATCCAAGTGAGAAGGGGCACCCTACCATGAAATTCCCACTCCCCAATTTTGACTCCGTGATTTTCAAAAGGGAATAGTCTATTGGGCACAGTAATAATCAACTTTCCGCCCAAGCACAACACGCGAGCACATTCACTAGCCGCTCTTTGAATATCGAGAATGTGTTCAAACGATTCGATAGTTACCACGGTGTCAAAATAAGCGTCCGAAAATGTCATCTGCGATGCGGACATGTTGTGAATAAAAAATCTCGACTCCGCACCCACAAGCTCTCGAAAAGATCGGATGTAATTTTCTTGCACATCTATACCATGCACCTCTTCGTAGTGTTCCCCCAAAATCCGTGTAAACACGCCTTCCCCACAACCCACATCCAACAAGCGATGCCCCTGAAAATTAGATTTCTCCTTCAGTTCTTTGATCACCACCTCTACTGTTTTGTGACAGGATGATTCACTACGACTGGCTCCGATAAAGATTTGTTCGTTGTTCATTTTCTTATGGCAATATAAGCTTTCGGAATACCAAAAGCCAATTTCTCAATATGAATCTCACAGTCAGGAAATAGTTTCTGCATTTCCAAAAAAGTCAAAAGGCGTGTGGTATCCACCATTTTTTCAATCTCCTGAATTGTGGGTTTTGAAATTAACCCCCACGGCGTAAAATATCGCAATAGTCGCTTTTGAATAGAAGGAGAAAGCCAGTGAATAAATGGTGTCAAATAGTGTGGCTCGATGGGACATTCTCGCGCAGGAGTCTGCACCCACAACTTTTTTCCCACCCGTCTGATTTCTGAAGCAAACGCCTTCTGATTTTCCCAAGAGCCCACATGCTCAATCACGCTGTTGGAAAAGGAAGCGTCCCAATAATTGTTAAAAATAGAGGTGGTCTCCGAATGGCTGATCCGAGAGGATCAGGTTGGAAAAAAACAAACCAAAAGGA
>JAIFLJ010000100.1 GCA_020049135.1 bacterium
TGCCTGCCACACTTGTGTTTTTTCAAAGCAAAGCACTGCGTGAAGAGTTGTATTGTTGCGGTGTCTGCATCTTTATCCGGCATGATTCTCGACAGGTAGAAGTGCAGCAGAGATGCAACCCTTTCAGGGTTGTCTGCCTCCCACACCGCCAAACAAAGAGCACGCTATTTCCGGACTCTGGTTTGCTCACCCCCCCACTTTTAATCACACCCCAAAGAGGGTCTTCACCATTTTTTTACTTCCCTCCTCTGCATCGTAATGATTCGGGTTCGCCACACGAAGTAGATATGAGAACACCACAAGCTTTCCTCTTAATCGCAATGTTTGGGTCGGTAGCCAAAACAAATTTTACATTTCCTAATGCAAAATTTGGGTTAAATAAATGGCCATGGCTCACACTAAAATAAAATCGAATTTTGGTTGTGCGATTCTTTTTGCTCTCCCTTTTGCAGGTGTCGGCCTGTTCGTCTTGTTTTTGGTGATGCAAGATGTTTGGCGTGTATGGGATGCCAGCACATGGGTGGAGACTCCAGCCAGAATTTTGCAGGCTGACATGCGCACGAGGCACGGTTCAAAAGGATCGAAAACATACGAGATAGAATGTCTGTATTCTTACGAGTGGGATGGGATGGGCTACAAAAGTAAAAGTTTTTCCCTCCAAAATAGCCGAGACAGTGCCCGCAGTTTCCACGAAACTTGGAACCGCAAATTGCGCGGACACAAAAAGTCGGGCGAGCCATTACCGTGCTATGTGAATCCGCGTAACCCGAGCGAATCTGTCCTCATGCGCGAGATGCGTTGGGAACTGTTGGGATTGAAAGCGATTTGCTTCATCGTTTTTGGCGGGGCGGGCGCTGGGTTGATCTATTTGGCCGTTGCAGGGAAGAGGAGCGAAGGTGAAAGAGAAAAATATGCTCTGATGCACCCGGACGAACTGTGGCTTTGGAAGAGGGAGTGGCAGGATGGCCGAATAGCGTCAAACACGCTTTCTAAAGTGGGGTTCTGTACTGCTATAGCCGTTTTTTGGAATGCCATTTCTGCCCCACTATTTTTTGTTGTCCCAGATGAATTGGGGCGAGGGAATCATCTTGCATGGATCGGACTCATTTTCCCTCTGGTAGGCATCTGGTTGGCATGGAAGGCTATCCGCTACTGGATCATCAGACACAAATTTAAACAGTCATTTTTTCATATGGCCACAATGCCTGGCGTGGTGGGCGGAGCGTTGTCTGGGATAATTCGGATGCCCGATAAACTTGAATCGCCTGAGGGATTTCAAGTCCGCTTGAGATGTGTTCACCGTGTCACTGTTTCGACTGGCGGCAAAAGGCGGACAGAAGAGCGTATCGGATGGGAAGAAACCGTGGCTTATAAAAAGGATTTATTGGACGGCAAAGACGGCGGGATTGCTGTTCCCGTGTTGTTCGCCATCCCCTACGACCAGCCCAGCTCGGACGAATCCGACCCAGACCATATAATAGAGTGGCGACTGCATGTTGAGTCGGATGTGCCAGGGGTTGATTACGAGGCCGAATTCGAGGTGCCCGTCTTTAAAACTGCTGGAAGCTCACCAACTTTTACGCTCCCAGAGGATGCTATAAAAAAACTCGCGCCCCTTCAGCCAAAAGAAGATTTAGAAAAAAACTTGAAGGATGCTGGGATAGATATGGAAGCGTTGCTGGGCGGTGTGACACTGTGGCGTTTCAACCGGTGCCGCAATCCGTCTTTCGCCTTTGCTATGGGTGTTACCGCGCTAGTGATCGGGGGAATAGGAACTATTTTGTATCTGAATAATATCCCATTCATTTTTGTGGCGGGTTGCGCTTTGGCATCTGCACTATTTTTGTCGGCAACCGCCGATATGGTTTTCTATTCCAGCGAGATCACTTTCGCAAAATCAGAAATTAAAATTGTTTCTGGTAACTGGAGGTTATCGGAAACCGTCCTACCTGCAGGCAAGCTCTCGCGTTTGTTGCTGGAAGAAGACGCGTTCATGGGCAACACCAGATTATATTCTTTGAAAATAGAAACCTCAGACGGGAAAAAACATGCTCTTGCCCGTTTTGTAAGTGAACGGGCACTTTTGGCGAGGATAGCTGCAAATCTGGCAACAATATTTCCAAGTTTGAAAGTACCGAATAGTTAGATTCAGTGCAGGCATCCTGCATGGAACGCTGACATCTTGTCGGCAAAATTAGAAGATGCCGTAGGCTCGGATGGCTTGGCGGAACAACTGAGCGTTGAGATAATTTTCTGGCAATTTCCAGACAACGGTTTGCAGGCTGGATGCGTGGCGAGTCAGCACCTCTGAAACGGATGAAAAATCTGGATTAGCAAGCGTGATCTGTTTTTCGTCAGAGGTGGATTCCGCATCAGCAGAAGATGCGCCCGTCGCAAGCACGAGGCAGGTTGGCGGGGGTTCGTGGCAAGGGTGCATGAGAGGCAGGGTGATCACAAGTGCCCCGTCACCGTCCACCGCGAACCGACCTTTTTCGGAGCAGAAAAACAGCAGCCAGTCCGAGACGGCACGCTGGCTGTGGCTTAAAGCTAGGTGAGGATATTCCAGTAATTTTATGAACGGTGGAGAATAGACTCGTATTTCGAGCGACTCAGATTCCTCCCCGTGCAATAGCTGGATAGAAAGGGATGTCGTCTCTTGCGCCCCCGCCTCGCGTATGGCCGATGCCAGCGACACGATGCAGAGCAGCGCGTGGAACGGGTCGAAAAAGGCGTGTTCTGGATGGTTGGTAAAATGTATTTTGGTAGAGGTAGGCATTATTCTGGAGAGCAGGAGCAGCGCAAAAGCGGCTACTTCGCGGGGGGTGCATGGCCTAGAAAATGTGCCGCTGCCCGCCGCGCAAAGGCCGAGGAGTCGCACGCCTTCCGAAAAGGAGCCGAATGATTCGTTTATCAGCGCGAGGTCATCGCGAAAAGTTCCGGCTGACGGCATAGCCGATTCCCATTCCGAGAAAATGCCTTCGATGCCCATTATTTTACCGTTGAAATCGTGAGCCAAAAGACGCCCTACAAGGCGGATCATCTGGTTTTCTAGGCGGAGGCGGAATGGCTGTCCAAGCGTGCCGCAGGCCGCGCTCGGCGCGATGCAAAACAGATAATCTTTTTCTGCGCCTGAAATTTTTTGCACGCGCACGGACGGGAATAGCAGCCCTTTTTCCATAGAAACAAACCACCCCAGAGAGGCGGTGTCGCCGTGAAAAAACGGCGTCATCGTCTCCGGCCAATCAGGCGGCGGGTTTTCTGGCATCCCGTTTGGGCTTACTGGCATCCACCCGTGTCCAAGAGCGGAAAAAAAATACTGTTCGCAGTTTGTCATGGCGGAAAAAATTACCTTGTTAGCGTCCTTATCAGGTTCGGCAGCTTTTCGAGTTCGTTCTCTATCTCTTTGGCGTAGAAATGGGGGGATGTCTCCGGTTCCCAAAAATTTTCCACACACAGCGTCCATTCAAGCATCTGCTCTATTTCATCTTCTTGCGAGAGGATGCTGCCAGAATGGCCTAGACCTGTGCGGTGGGCGAGTTTGTCCGCCAAACTGAGGATGCACGGATAGCAGTTGTTGATGGGGTCTAGATGCCAAGCATGGTGCAGCCTGACGGCCTCGAATAGTTCTGGCGGCATACCTTGCTGCTGGAGATACCACGCGCCGATGGTGGCATGATCTAGGCCGAGAAGCTCCCCCTCCACATCAGAGGTCGGGCACTGCTTGCGCCCAGATTCTTCGATGACATTTATGAAATCAGACGGGGAAAGGCAGGCCAGAGCGAGCTTGCCGATGTCGTGCAGGAGTCCCATTACATACAGCAGTTCTTCTGGCGGCGGGGCGTTGCTCGTTTTTCTCATGAACCCAGCGAGTGTGCGGGATATGGCGCCCACGGCTGCGGAGTGGAGCCAGAACTCGCGCCAAGGGAAAACTTCGGAGGGAACCGCGCATGTTTTTTCGATGCACTGCGTGGTCAAAATGACCGTGCGGACATTGCTCAAACCCAAGTAAATGATCGCGTCGTCCAAATCCACGATCGGCTGCGCAGGGGCGAAGTAAGCAGAGTTGGCCAACCGTATGATGCGGACGGCCATGCTCTGGTCGTAGCGTATAAACTTTGATATTTCTTGGACGGCAACATTCTGTTGTTTTGCAATTTCTTCGAGCTGTTTGACCAAAGCCGTGAGGGAGGGGAGAACCTGCGTGGCTCTCGGGTGTGAGAGCAACTCGTAAATGGGGCGCTTTTTCGGCGTATCTGAGGTTACTGGGGCCGTGCTCATTGATGTGCCACTTTTCGCTTTACCTTTTGAACTTGTTTATTCATATTAACCGCGAATAACTTTTTGGCAAGGTTCTTGCTTAAAGAAAAAGGAGAAAAAAATATGCATGTCATGAGCGGGTTTATAAGGGCTGGCGTCCGGGAAATTTTTTCCACGATGGTGGGGACGGAAGTGGTCTGCGACGAGTCGAAGGATGATAATTTCACCACGCAGATGATTCTTTCTGGTGTGAGTGGAACGGTGAGTGTGACAGGGAAGATGACTGGCTCTGTTTACATCAACTTCACTGCCAATCTAGCCAATAAGGTAGCTGCTAAAATAATGGGTAGCGATAGCCTTTCTGACTCTGAGGTCAACGATGTGGTCGGTGAACTCACAAACATGGTCACTGGCAATCTGAAATCAAAAATGGCAGACAAAGGTTTCAACTGTGCGTTGAGCATACCCACTGTGATACGCGGACAAGATGTTCAAATTAATCCCAAAGACGCCCCAATCTCGTTGCAGAGCCACTTCAAATCAGCGGAGTTCGGCGAGATTTTCACCGTGGACTGTTTCACAAAACTTGATGGAGAATTAAAGTAATATGGCCGCCCCCAAGATTCTGAGCGTTGACGATAGCAAGATGATTCACACGATCATCGGCAAAGCGTTTAAAAATTACGATGTGCAAATGTGCTTTGCCAGCAATGGAGTCGAAGGGCTGGCCGTGGCTTCGCGTGAACATCCTGATCTTATCATATTAGATGTGACCATGCCCGTGATGGATGGTGTGGAAATGTTGACCAAGGTCAAATCTGATCCAGCTCTCAAAGATATCCCCGTAATCATGCTGACTGCTGAAGCGGGCAAAGAAAATGTGGTCAAAATCGCTCGGATCGGCGTGCGTGACTATGTCATCAAACCGTTCACCGAACAGCTCATCTTGGAGCGTGCAGGTCGCGTTATTGACCTTCAGCCAAAAGGGACGGGCGGGCCAAAAGTCAAAAGTATTGATGATCCTGCGTTGATTCTGGTGGTGGACGACAAACCTGTCATCATCGAACAAATCAAACAGGCTGTTTCTACTACACCATGGAAAGTCATAGGAACTGGCCAGTGCGGCGAGGCTATTGACATAAGCTCGAAAGAATTGCCGGATGTCATCCTTGTCAACCTCTCTTTGCCAGAAAAAGCCGCATTCAACTTCTTCCAGATGATGCGTGCCAACTCAAGGACGAAAGCGGTGCCGATTTTTGGCATGAGCGTCAAAACGGCACTGGACGAACAGAGCCAAGCACAGTCTATCGGCTTCAATGGTATCATCACCAAGCCCATTGATCCTGTTGACCTTTGCTACCGACTCACGCGTGCGATGAACCTTGATACATCCCGCCGTTATTTCACTGTGGAAAACAACATCCAGTTCCTCAAGTTGCCGAAGGATGTTGGGGAACTCGTTTTCAACGAGGTCAGCCACCACTTGGCACCGAAAATGCGCGAGATGGCCGACTCTGGCTTGAGTCGCCTGATTTTGGATGCCAACCAAGTGGTCAAGATAGACATGCTTGTTATCAAGTTGATCCTGATGGTTGTCCAAGAGGCCAACAACTTGGGAATCCGTTTCCGCTTCGTTGGAACGAGCGAATTTTCTCAGCAGGCCAAGGCTTTCGAAGAAACCAAAGACCTCCAAGTCTTCAGCAGTCGGGAGGAAGCTGCACAAGGATATTAAAATGAAAAATAGAACGGTGGCGGGTATCGTGTTGGCTAGTGTAGTCGCGGCTATGCCTGCAATGGCTGGTTCAGAACCTGTCACCGTTGCGCCTGTAGAGGGGAAACCTGTCCCAGCATCCCATGGAAATTCTGGCTTCAACCCGCCAGGCATACCGTTCAAAGAATCGAATTTTAGGCGCAATCAGTTCGACTCTGGCACCAGCACCGCAGACGGCCTCCCTTTTTCAGAAGAGCTATCCCCGATGGGTAAAGCCAAATCGCGCCCAAGCGGCGAACCGAGAGATGTGATCATCAAAACGGTGCCGATAGTGAAAACCGAGGTTATACACAGGGGCGCAAACACTGGAGACCAAGTCACAGTCTCGCCGTTTCTGCAATGGGTTTCGCGCTATGAAGACATTGACTCCATAATCAAAGAGGCCGAAAAAAATTATCCAGCGAACACAAACCGCGCAGCAAGGGTGGATGATCCGTTTTTGAAAATTCGTTTTCCGTACCTCGGTGCCGAGCCAGCTCCCACTTCAGGAAATGCTGTTATTTATTCCACGCCCACCCAGTAGGGTTTCATGAAAGTCGCCCTGCGAATTGTCGGACTGATTTTAATCGGTTTATGCGGGGGCGTTGAGCCGCTATTTGCATCAGCCGATTCAGGAGAAGTTCGACTTGGCGATGATCCGCATGTCCTTCTGAATGCCGTGGAGACGCTTCTGAAACGGAAAGATTACGATATGGCCGAAACGGTCATTGAGGCCGCGCTAAAAAAAGAAAATCTACCGCCCAATATAGATGCCTCGCTCACGCTACACAGAGCGCAGATTGAGCTGGATAAAGATCGCCCTGCCCGCGCCATCGTCTGGCTCACCCGTTGGCTAGAATATTTTTCGAGCTACCCAAACGCCCCTCATGTCACTTTCATCTTGGCTCAGACATATCGGCAAATAGGTGCCCTAGACCGCGCTCGAGAAAATTTTTATCGCACGCTCACATTCGCGCTGGCACGAGCGTCGGGCAGCAAGGACAAGGATTACATAAACCGCCTGTACGACTTGGGCAGACTCACGAAATGGGAGTTGGCTGAAACAGAGTACCTCGCTGGGCAATGGCTTCGTGCGCTAGACCTCTTCGAGCGGTTCATAGATCAGAATGTTGAATCGGATGTCCTTGTGGAATCTGCCCTCTACAGGCAGGCGGACTGCAAATCCCAGCTTCGCCAAATACAGCCTGCCATATCTGCATACCGTGCGGCCTTGGCCGTGGCCCCGTTCCACCCTTTCGCCCCAGAAGCATGGCTCCGCCTCATCGTCATGGACGCGCAAGAAAAAAATTATTCAGAGCAGAGGAAGAGCATAGAATCATTTATCTGGCTCGTTTCCAATGTGCGCAAGGAAAACACCGTTTACTGGCAGCAACGGTGCATGAAAGCCTTGGCCGACTCGATGAAAGATGACCCGAAGGGTCTCTCCGAACTCGTCGCGATCATGCCTGCTTCAACCGAAGACCCTGGATGGGCTGCTATCCGCACACACCTTTTCCAACTACTTTCCAGACACCAAGGCAGCCCGGCATCTGTGGCGGGAGACGATGTGCAGCAGACACGCGAAAAAGACCCTTGGTTCAACTGGAAGGACGATTTTGATTCCCGCTCGGAGAAGCTAATCAAACAAACGGACGATTTTTTGAAAAGAACAAAAAAAAACCATTCACCATAACAGGACAAATAGTGTAACAGTAGTCCCATGCAATTCGAAAAAATCATCATTGTAGATGACGACCCTATTATCCGCAGAATGCTGGTGGGTCACCTTCAAAAATCTGAAATAGCTGCACTGGGCGTTGTCAATGTCCGGCAAGCCATAGAAGAGCACAGCAAGGAACCAGCCGATTTGCTTGTCGTTGATTTGCATCTGCCAGACGGCAGCGGCATGGACATTATGCAGGCCGTCAAGCAGTCGGATTCCCCAGCCGAAGTCATTATCATGACGGGTTTCGGCACGATAGAATCTGCCGTAGAAGCCATGAAACTCGGTGCGGCCAACTATCTGCTCAAGCCTTTCAATGTGTCGCAGTTCGATGTGGTGCTAGGACAGATTCTTGAAAAAAGGCGGCTCTGCAAAGAAAACACTTACCTGAAGGAGCAGCTCAAAGAGGAATCATTTGTCAGCGACCTCCGTTACCAGAGCGAAACGATGTCAACCATCGAAGGTCTCATAAAACGCATCGCTCCCACCAACGCCACAGTCTTGATCCAAGGCGAAAGCGGCACCGGCAAAGAACTCGTTTCGCGTGCCATCTGCGAAAACAGTCTCCGCCGCGACAAACCCTACATCAAAGTCAACTGCGCCGCCGTTCCTGAAAACCTTCTCGAAAGCGAGTTTTTCGGACACGAAAAAGGGTCTTTTACAGGGGCACTGCAAAAACGCGAAGGGCGCTTCGAACTAGCCCATACAGGCACGCTTCTTTTGGACGAAGTCACGGAAATAAGTCTGGGTCTCCAATCCAAGCTCTTGCGAGTCTTGCAGGAGCAGGAATTCGAAAGGGTGGGCGGCACACGCCCGATAAAGGTGGATGTCAGAGTGGTGGCCACAACAAACCGTGACCTGAAACTGGCCGTGGAAAAAAAAGAGTTCCGGCAAGACCTTTTCTATCGGCTCAATGTGGTGCCGCTCGTCATACCACCGCTTCGCGAACGCTCTGGCGATATCGAGTTCCTGCTGAAATATTTTTTAGACCGATTCGCTAAACGCCACAACAAACCAGTCCTCGCCATCTCACCTAGAGCCTTGGCACAGCTCGTTGCATACCAGTGGCCAGGCAATGTGCGCGAGCTTCAAAATTACGCAGAACGAGCCGTCATACTGTGCGAGGAAGGGCGCGACCTTGAATACAGCGATTTCACGATGACCGCCCCGCCACCAGAAGCTGCTGGAGTCACAGCTCAATCATCTGGCGGATGGGATGGTGTCGGCCAAAATGGAAGCTTTCCGACCATCGCCGATATGGAGAAAGAACTGATTGGGCGAGCCCTAAAACGGACGGATGGCAACAGGAATGAGGCAGCCCAGCTATTGGGCATCAATGTCAGGACACTGCGCAACAAGCTCGCCGAATACGAGGAGGGCAAAAAAGCATCGGTGGCTACCGAATAGATTAGGCTCCGCATTGCCACCGTTCCCCCACGAGTCCACGGCATTTTATTTTCACGAGAAATATGAAAACATCTTGGCTAACTTTCGCGCTCTGCATGTTGCTCTGCATAGCCGCCCCAGTTCATTCGCCCGCAGCGGTAGAGCCTTTCACAGAACGCGGAAAGACTGATTTCGACACTTTTCTCGCCTTGCTGGCTCCGCATGGCGAATGGGGCAAAGACGAAAATAAAAAGTGGGCTTTCACGCCGCACGCAGCGAAAAATGCAGGCTGGCGGCCATACCAAAACGGCCAGTGGAAATATACCGACTGGGGATGGTTTTGGGACACGAGCGAACCCTTCGCTTTCGCCTGCTACCACTACGGCTACTGGACGCGCTCGCCAGATGGCGTATGGCGTTGGCATCCCGGAAGCCGCTGGGAAGCATCGTTGTTAGAGTGGCGCGTGACTGCCGAAACATACGGCTGGCGTCCAAGGATCACGGACGCCATGGGCGAGTGGGTGGAAGATTTTCGTGAGACTGTCAGCTTGGCTGAAGAGTGGCTTTTCACAAAAAAAGAACAGGTCGTTTTCCCGCTGAAACCAGAAATTTTTTTTCCAGTCGCCGAAAACTCTGCATTACTCGGAAAGTCAGACATCAGCACACATATTTACTCAATACCCAGCTACCGCGATTTCACGCGCATGGGACCAGAGCCCGACGACCTAGCCATATTCGCTGGAGCCAAAAATTTGAAGCGCTATAAAATCATGTCGCTTCCCTCTCCAGACACAGCAGTGCCCAAACATTACGATGACACGCACCTGTTTGTTTACCGCCCATCGTTCCACCAAGACACAGACGGCCTGCTGCGCCGCGTGGGTGTCTGGATGCAACGCCAGCAGACCGGAGAAAAGGTAGATACGCAAAAAATAACAGAGTCTCTCATGGAGGAAGTGATCAAAAAGAAGGCGGAAAAAATAAGGAAAGAAAAGTCTGGAGAAGAGTGATGCGGCGAATTAATCGTTGTGCGCTTGAAAAATCGAGCGTCCGCGCCATATAAAGGAAAACTAGAACCCCATGAAACCCTCTGATTTACGCGGCATTTTGACCTATGTTCCAAGGTACAGGGAACGGGTATTCGTCATCGCCTTGGACGGCGAAATAATTGCGGACGACAATTTTCCAAACCTCATTTTGGATATAGCTGTCCTATGGAGCTTGAGCATCCGCATAGTGCTCGTCCATGGTGCGGGACACCAAATCAGGCAGATGGCGATAGAAACAGGAAAAACCATCAGCAATGTGGACGGGACAGGCATCACGGACAAGACGACGCTCGACATAGCACTCACGGCGGCCAACCGCCTTACCCACGAGATCATGCAAGGCCTGACTGTCTCGGACATCCGCAGCATCTACTCCAACGCAATCATCGCCCACCCGCTGGGCATCATCAACGGAACCGACCACCTTTTTACAGGCAAGGTGGAGCGTGTAGAAACTGGGCTTCTGGAAAAAATATTGGCCAACAATATAATCCCTATTATCCCGCCACTTGGCTTCGATGGGGATGGCAGGACTTACCGCGTCAACTCAGACTCTATCGCCGTGGCTGTAGCAAAGGCACTCGGTGCGTCGAAACTGATTTTTGTCACACCCACGGATCAACTCACCAAAAACGGGCAACGCATACAGCAGTTTCCTGTGGCGGAAGCCGAGGAGTACTACCGTAGCTGCAAGTCGCAGATACCTGAAAATATCCGCTCCAAAGTTGAACACGCCATCCTAGCCTGCCGCGATGGTATAAGCCGCGTCCACCTAGTGAACGGCAAGGAAGACGAGGCACTCCTAGGCGAGATATTCTTGAACGAAGGCATCGGGACAATGATCCACGCCAACGAGTACCAGTCCATCCGCCGCGCCGTTAAAAAAGATGCGCAGACGATTTACAGCCTTATCAAAAAGTCCGTGCAATCCAACGAGCTAGTGCGCCGCAGCAGAGCCATGATTTTGCAGCAGATTTCGGACTACTACCTTTTCGAGGCGGATCGTCTAGTCCTCGGCTGCGTGGCTTTGCACGAATACCCGGAAGACCAAGCTGGCGAGTTGGCGTGCCTTTTCGTCCACGAGTCGCACAAGGGCACGGGCGTCGGCCAAAAGCTCGTGGCTTTTGTAGAAAAAATCGCCCGTGAAAAAGGGATGAAAAAACTTTTCGCTCTTTCGACGCAGACATTTGCTTTCTTCCAGCAGAAAGGCGGCTTTTCGGAAAGCTCACCCGACATGCTGCCACCAGCGCGTCGGGAAAAATGGGAGCAGAGTGCTCGCAAGTCGAAAGTGCTTTTTAAAGACCTGACTTCCTCTGTCGTTCCGACACCGGTGCCATAACTGCATCGCCCATGCCGTGCAGTGCTTTTTTGTCTGGCGGACAAAAGGTGGCCAGCCCGCCACCCAAACGGATTTTTTCCCCGTTGCCCACGAAGTAATACGGGCACACCCGCGCCCGCCCCTGCATTTCCGCTACGCTATTTTCTTTTTCGTTCCAAAGTCGCATGGTCGTTTTAATAGCGGACTCAAAAACCTGCATGATGTGCGGTGATGACGGAAACGCAGCCAGCGCAGAAGAAACAACTTTTGCCCACTCTACAGATGGTAAGTCGTGGCCAAAAGAGATGCCGCGAGCACCCCAAGCCAAAGGCGAGAAGCCAGATATTTTAATGACTAGACGCCGCCGCTTTTGCGAAAAATCTCTCAGCTCGCTCCAGTCATGAATATCCAACCCATGGATAGTTGCATGGGGCGGGAGTGGTTCGGGGTTGAGCACCCATGTGCGGGGTATCAGATTTTGCAGACGCTCGAAATTTTTTGATCCCAACTCCTGGCGCCAGAACCCCTCCAAGGGTTTCATCCAGAAAAAACCCATCCACATTTTTTCTTCCAAAAAAGGTTTGAGTGGCGGCGTCATCACCCCGCCCGCCAAGACTTGCTCCATCCACTGTCCGACATTCGGTAGGTTGTGCAAGTCGAACGCCTCGAAAAAGCGGTACACGGGGCGGTCTAAACCCATGTTGTATGTTTCCGCATCTTTTACAAAAACAGAATTCGACCCTCTATTTAGCCATTCCATTTCTGGCCTGTACGATGATGCTTCCATTGAAACGAGCACATCGCCTTCTGGAAAAATCGAACGCCACCCGTTGCGCATACCGCCCCGTCCGCCGAGGATATTGCGCCCGCCGAAAACATCGTGTTCTTGAAGCCAAGCGGTTGCGCCTATGCCTCCAGGGATCGAATCCAACTCGCAAAGAATCCAGCCCCGTTCCGTTTTGAGCAGGTCTGGCCTTATGATGTGCGGGAGCACACGCCTCAAAGCTTTCTCTCTCGAAAACTGAACCAATCTAGCTGGTTTCCCCGCGTCCAACCACCGCGATATCCATTCTGGCTGCAGGCCGTTCACACTGGCATAATACAGGTTGTTGCACGCCCTGTTGAAATCGTGGAGCACTACGCCGAGGCTTTGCAGTTCCGCAGCATCGTCAGGGGAAATTTCAAACGGGTCAGGAGACCACTTCCACGCGAAACCCGCAAACAGCCCGTTGCTGGGCTGGGATTCTTTCAATCTCCTGCAAATGTCTGCCCCAGTCAGTTCTTCTTCCATGGGACAAAAACGCTAGAGTTGTTCAAGAGCGACTTTCCGCCCGGCAAAAGAATCAGCGGTGCATCTTGGAGGCGTGTTTGGTAAAGAAAACGGCAGCCTGCGAGCGTCGCTGCAACTCCAGCTTGTCCAGAGCGTTTGCGAAATAGTTTTTGATGGTTGATTCGCTAAGCGAAAGAGCAACGGCGATCTCTTTGTTGGTCTTACCTGTTGCAACAAGCTCGACTACGCGGTACTCCTGCGCGGAAAGCGATGCTAAGCGTGCTTCCTCTGAAGATGTTGATATGGGGGATTTGATATGGTTCAGCACCCTCGCCGTCACCGTGGGGTCTAGGACGGAGTTGCCCGCAAAGACACTGTGAATGGATTCGACCAAGTATGTCGAGTCGGCAGATTTAAGGAGGAAAGCATTTGCACCAGCGCGGATAGATTCACAGATGGATTCATCATCGCTGAAAGATGTTAACATCATCACCTTTATGTCCATGATTTCCTTGCGTATCCGCCTGCAAAGATCAACGCCGCTGCCGTTCTGGAAACGGATGTCCAGAAGCACGACATCGGGCTTCAGGCGCTGTATTTCTTCAAAAGCGTTTTCCAGAGCGGGGTGAACCCCGATGATTTTGATGGACGGATGGGCGGAAAGGACAGACTGAAGCCCTACCCGAACCATTTCATGATCATCAATTATAAAAACACGGACAGGAGTATTGGCTTTATCTTTCATGCTTCAAAAACTGTGGGCTTTTCGCGCGGTATTTCAAGGGCAATCTTCGTCCCTTGCTCAGGAGCAGAAGAAATCTCCACTTTGGCATTCATGGCTTCCGCACGCGAGCGGATGTTGGCCAGACCATGCCCCCCATCTTCAGGCGGGCGCAATGGCATCTGTTCGGGAAGCCCTTTTCCGTCGTCCCAAATCTCCATGACCAAGAAGCCGGGTTTCTCGCTGAGAAAGATTTTGACATGTTTTGCTGACGAATGGCGTATAGCATTGCTGATCCCTTCCCGAACTATGTAGTAGATATGAAAAATGGCATGAACAGATATTTCATCGAATGAGACGCCCTCGTCGAAAAGCTCTATTGTTACATTAATATCTTTTGCGAGCCACCTAAACTCCTCAATGGCAGAGCAAATCGTCTTTTTTACAGGGACGCCTTCTGGCGTGACCGATTCAAGACTCGAAATGAAAAACCTCAGTTCGCGAATCAGATCGTTGACCCTGTTTAAAATAGTTTTGATGTGAGCTTCTGTTTTTTCGGGCAAGATTTTTGCTTGGTGCTGAGTCACATCTAGGCTCAAACCAATTGCGTAAAGCGTCTGTATAGCACCATCGTGCAACACATGCGCCAGGTTCTGCCTGAACTTTTGTAACGCACCTATCTCCTCCTTCTGCATGAAAAAAAGCCGTATCAGCACAGCTATTTGTCCAGCTTCCCCTTTTTCTTTTTCCAATAAGTCGAGCGTTTCCCTGTGTTTTTTTGGTATCGTCTCTGTGTCTGACAAGGCCGATGTATCCCATAGTATTTCAGAAATCTTTTTCAATGGGCGGGTGACCCAGCGGTAAACTCCCGCCCCCATCACAAGAACAAGCAACTGCACGAAAACCAGCCAATACATCGTGTGAAAATGGTGCGTGCGGTGAATGAGTGGGAAAGCGGGCGAAACATAAGTGATGGCTAGGCGGGCGATTTCCATTCCGTCCCATCCGCGCAGCGGTCTGCTAAACACCATCATGCCTTCATTTGGAGAATCCGACTGCAACTTATTGCGATAGCGATTCTCGCCGAAGCTAATGCTCATGGTGGTGCTGGTGTCGGCTTCCATGGTGTGCGTGTAAGAGTTGTCCAAGAAACGACCCACGAAGAAAAAACCCTTTGGCTCCGTTTTGCGCTCCGTGTCCTTGGTGGGCTGTATCGGCGCACCGTAGATTTCTACGATTCCAGTTCGCGTGAGAATATAAAAATGGCAAAAAAAATCTTTTTCGAACATCTTTTCCAGCTCCATGGATGATAAAGGAAAGTGTTCCAGACTTTTTTCTCCAAGGCTTTTTCTAGAATAAATATGCTCGAATTTGCGAGACAGCACCCACACGCACTGCACCCCGTAAACATTGAGCGTCTCATTGAGGTTTTCCTCAGCCCACTTCAAGTCCTTCGACTTAACAAATGTGACCATCTCGTCCCAATAACTGTAGTCGTAGGCGGCAGTTTGGATAAACTTGGAGTGGGTGTCCAAGGTTCTATTAATGCTTTTGCCAACCTCCTCTTTATTGACATAAAACCATTCGAGCATCTGTTTTTCATTTCGTTCTTGGAAATAATAAAACACTCCGAAGACCAGCGAAATATAACATATGATGAGTAGTAGTAGGCGATTTTGGATAGACATATAATAGGTTTGGAAGGTCGTTTATAAAATGGGACGGTTGAAAACGCAAAAACTTATTTCCCTATATTTTAAACTAAAATTTTGCATCAGAAAAATATAACGGAGGGCGGGCTTCCAGCCCGCCTCTTTCGTAACGGCATCTCGCCGCCGAAATCTGAAGAAGCAGGCAAAGACCTGTCTGCGTGCGCCGCACAGGCAGATGCCTGCACTACATTTTCATCGCTTGTGATGTTCTGTAGAACATGGTGATTCATCCCGCTTTCTTACCCAGACACTTCAGGAGCTCTGACCCTGCTGAAAAAATAAAAAGGGCTTTCCCTGATGATGAGGAAAGCCCTTTTTAAAACTGAAAAATTAACGCACTCTCAGAGGTGCGCTAGTCACATCCATCTCTATGCGACCCAAAATACGAGCACCATCGTGAATCACCACGCGTGGTGCCTTGATGTCGCCCACTACAGTGCCACCAGCGATGATTTCGGCCTTATCGCTCACCACGATGTTGCCAGAGACTGAGCCAGAAACCGTGATGCCTTGCGAAGTGACATCCGCTTGGACGATGCCACCTTTCTCAACAAAAACTTGGTTTTCAAGAATGATGGTGCCTTCAACTTTTCCTTCGACAACCAACTGCTCATCACCGATTATTTCACCCTTGAACTGGGCTGTTTTACCGATGATTGTGCCACTTCTTTCAGTCAGAACAGATCCTGTTTCTTCCATGCCATCCATATTAGTTTTGCCTTTCGGTTTTAATTAAAATTTTCTGCGCAGAAAATCAAATCCGCCACCGCGTGTTTCGGATTTGTCTTCGCTCTCTTCTACCACTTCAACCGTATCGTCCGTATCCTCATCCGGCTTGTTTGAAGCCTCTTCGTTTGATTCTACATGCACGATAGGCTCTGGTAGCTTTTCCTCTACTACTACTGGTGGTGCTGGCGGTGGCGGAGTAGCAGCAGGTTTTATTTGGCTGCGCAAAGTTGAAGAACGAGAAAAATCTCCTCTAGGTGTTGGCGGGACGCCGTTCACATCCATCTCTACACGACCCAACATGCGTGCTCCATCATGTATCACCACACGCGGTGCTCTGACATCACCAGTCACCATGCCGCCAGCAATAATCTCCGCCCTGTCGCTGGCTACGATATTTCCTGATACACAGCCAGACACCGTAATGCTGTTGGATGTGACATCCGCTTGAACAATTCCGCCTTCCTCGACGAAAACATTGCTATCAAGTATGATAGTGCCTTCCACCCTCCCCTTCACCATGAGTGGCTCGTTACCAGTAATCTCGCCTTTAAATTGGGCTGTCTTTCCAATTACCGTTCCTGCCTTCACTGCGGGCTCGCTTGTTTCTCCGTACATAAAGTGCTTTCTGATTTAAGTTTTGTTTTTTCTAGCCACGCCCAAACGAACGGTCAAGCACGATTTTAGTTTTATTCACTCACACCCCAAACGCATGTCATAAAAAATATGACTCGATGCACGCAATCGCAAAAGGTGTCCAGAAAACGAGCCGCTCTCGACAAGGCAGCTTTTCTCCTCTTTAATGGACACGATGAACCCGCTGATCGAAGAAATGAAGTTAAAGTTGCTGGAGGCTATTGAAGCCGCTGGTATTTCTTGGGAAGAAAAACAACCACCCGCGCTACGCCCGTGCGGTGATCGCCGTTTCGGCGATTACCAAGCCAATGCTGCCATGACCCAAGCCAAACGGTTGGGGCGGAATCCGCGCGAACTTGCTGAAACCGTAGCCGCATGGTGGAATGAGCACCATGCAGCACAGGCCACAGTCTCCGTGGCTGGCCCTGGGTTTTTAAATTTTTTGCTAACCAACGAAACACTGCTTCGTGCGTTGCAGCCTAACTGCTGGAGCCATCTGCCGAAAAAGGTGGAAAACCCCCCCGTGCTGATTTTGGATTACAGCTCGCCAAATGTCGCCAAATCTATGCATGTGGGTCATATCCGCTCTACACTGCTGGGCGACAGCCTCTCACGGGTCATGAGACATGCGGGATGGCAGGTCATTACTGACAACCATATAGGCGACTGGGGCACGCAGTTTGGGAAACTGATCGTCGGCTACCTGCACCAAGGATCCGAAGAACGACTCGCGGCAAATCCTATCGGAGAAATGGAACGCCTCTACAAGTGGGCGCATGAGGCTGGAGAACATGATCCGGCTTTGCAAGAATGTGCCCGGCTGGAACTTAAGAAACTCCAAGACGGCGACAGCAGAAATAAGGCTCTTTGGGAACGCTTCCGGGGCATGAGCCAGTCTGCCTTCGACTCTATGTACGGCAGGCTGAATATCAGCTTCGACTACACGCTGGGGGAAAGCTTTTATCACCCGATGCTCGGCGGCGTGGTGGATGACCTGATGCGTGCCGGTGTTGCATCGGAGAGTGAGGGGGCGACATGCGTCTTTTTTGATGATAAAATGCTTCAGGATAAACCGTTTCTGATCAGAAAAAGCGACGGCGCATTCCTCTATTCCACCACGGATTTAGCAACGCTGAAATACCGCGCGAACCATTTTAAGGCCGACAAAATTTGGTATGTCACGGATTTGAGGCAAGCACTCCACTTCCAGCAGCTTTTTGCCACGGCGAAAAAATGGGGGGTGTCAGTGGAATCCGAGCATATCGGGTTCGGCTCCATACTCGGCCAAGACAAGCGTCCACTCAAAACACGCGAAGGCGACCCCATCAAACTGGACGCATTGCTCGATGAGGCGGTAAGCCGCGCCCTCGCCATCTTGGAAGAACGACGCGCCGACCTGCCTAGCGACGAGAAAAAAGCACTAGCTGAAGTGCTGGGCATCAACTCCGTCAAATATTCCGACCTCGCCCAAAACAGGCATCTTGACTATGTGTTCGACTGGAACAAAATGCTGGCCTTCGATGGCAACACCGCCCCCTATGTCCTCAACGCCTATGTGCGGATTCAGTCTATATTCCGCAAATCTGGCGAGAGCAGTTCCGAAAAATACGAGCTGGCGTCCCCCCAGCACCCCCGCGAACGAGATTTGATGCTGCACCTGCTCCAGTGGGACGACACTCTGGCTCAAGTGGCAGAGGAAAAACGACCTCATTACCTCTGTTTTTATCTTTTCTACCTCGCAGGTCTTTTCCACGCATTTTTCGAGTCGTGCCCAGTGCTGAAATCGGAGCCTGCCCTGAAACGCCACAGGCTCGCGCTCTGCCGCATGGCCGCCGACACTCTGCGGGAAGGCTGCGGACTGCTCGGACTTCAAACCATCGAAAAAATGTGAGCGCAGCAAATCTTGGGAACCCGTCACCAGAATGGGCTGTGCCCGATTGGTCTGCTTGGTCTCCACGCGAAAAGGGAGTTCTACTTTTTGTTGTTCGCGACAACGCCATCTTGCTGATTCACAAAAAACGTGGCTTGGGCGCAGGGAAAATAAATGGCCCAGGAGGACGGATAGAGCTGGGGGAGACTGCGCTGGAAGCCGCCGTGAGGGAGACGCAGGAGGAAATTGGTGTCACTCCTATAAATCCTGTTTTTGCGGGTGAACTTCGTTTCCAATTTTGCGATGGCTACTCGCTTCACTGCTCTGTTTTCAGAGCCAATAATTTCACTGGCGACCTGATAGAAACAGACGAGGCCAAACCCGTCTGGTTTGCGCTAGAGAGCATTCCTTACAGCCAGATGTGGGGCGACGATAAACTCTGGATACCGCACCTGTTGGAAGGGGAGCTTTTCGAAGGAGCCTTCGTTTTTGATGAGGATAAAATGCTGTATCACAGCGTGGAAAAAAAATCGTAAAAACACCTGTCCTTCAAAAAATCTACATTTGCATAAAAAATTTTATTGATGCTTTTTGCTTCGGCGTGACGAGTCAACAGAAAGTGCGAGTGGGGAGGTCAGCTTTTCGTAGAGGCCAAATAGGTATTCCACCCGCTCGCGTTCGTTGGCGAAGGGCTCTTTCCGATAGGCTTTGTCCACGGCTTTATCGAGTGCCTCATGCGCTTTGAGCAAGACAGAGGGCATGGTGAGAGGGTCGTAGAGTTGCGCCAGTGTGGAGCCTCCCTCTAAAAACGGTTTTCTCGCATCCAAGACCGCTTGCGCCGCTTTTTCGATGCCTTCTTTTTGCGCGTCTGTCGGCGTAGGCCAAGGAAAGTTGTTGTAAACCAATCCAGCCGAGTAACGGTAGTCGCTCTTGAGTCGTCCAGCTACCGTCCGCATCCATGCCATGTGCATCGTGGAGGTGAGGATGCCGAAGTGGTACACATTAGGATTGTTGGCTATCAGCAGAACGGCATCACCTGCGATGATGGATTTTTTTACAAACGCAATCGGAATGTAATCTCTCCGCTCAGAACTCACTTTGGGGATAACGAGGTATGTTTTTTCGGGAAAATTTTCGACATGGAAACGAGTGGGCGTTTTGGCGAGTTTTTGCGTGGGTGCGCTGGTGCTGGCGAGGCGGTAGTCTCGGACAGCCTGAATCCGTGCTTTGCACTCGGGGAGCGAAGCTAGCACACTCGGGTCTATATCTCCCAACCAGAGGCACCAACGCTCGATGCCGTTGATAAATTCTTCTGCGCCGATCCATCTGCGGAAGTAGGGTTTTGCGGCGGGTTCTTTTTTCAAAAATGCCGCCTTCTCGTCAGGAGTGAAGAGGTAGTGTCCGCCATCAATCGGCTTGTTGCCGATGCCCAATGCGGGCACGGGGCAGAGTGGTGCAGTTCTGTTGGTGATGACGACTGAACTGCCGAATGTCAAGTAGGGGCTGATCGGCTGGCTATCGGCAGACTCGGAAACCTTGCCGCGCTTGTCCGTATCGAAAAGGCGTTTTTCTGCAACGGTGTCCAACCCGAACCCTATGATGACGACATGGACATGGGCTTTGCCGCTCGCATCGTTGTCCCAGATAAAGGTGCGGTAAGCGAAATGGATTTTCACCCTTTGGGAAAAGAGATAGGACCAGAGGACTCCAGGCTGTTCTCCTTGAGAAATCGAGTTGGTGGAGACAAAGGCGCAACGGATGTGGGAGCCTCGGATATACTCCGCCGCTTTCACATACCAAGTGGTGACATAGTCCAGAAGCCCGTGGCTTTTGATGGCACCCGACACGGATTCCATGTCGCTCCTCTGGGTGGCATCCATATACTTGCCTCCGATAAACGGCGGGTTGCCGAAGATGTAGGAGCATTGTTTGGGGGGGAGGAGTTCTTTCCAGTCGAGGCGGAGAGCGTTGCCGTGGTGGATGGTGGGGCTCTTTTTGAGAGGGATGCGTTTGTAAACCTTGCCCAACACTTTGGAGAACACCAAGTTCATCTGGTGATCCGTAAGCCAAAGAGCGGTCTCGGCGATGCGGGCGGGAAACTCTTCTATTTCGATCCCGTAAAACTGATCCACATGGACTCTGGCCAAGTCGCCCCCCTCC
Organism: bacterium; assembly: GCA_020049135.1. Classification (GTDB taxonomy): domain Bacteria; phylum Verrucomicrobiota; class Verrucomicrobiia; order JADLBR01; family JAIBCM01; genus JAIFLJ01. The sequence continues at coordinate 20,579 of JAIFLJ010000100.1, forward strand.
ATCTGCAAGGCGAGTTGGTTGCCGTAACGAGCCTCCATGACCTGAAGCTCCAACAAACGGATTTCACGATAAACCACCACCAAGAAATTGCCGCACCCGCAAGCGGGATCGAGGAAGCGCAGGGAGGAAAGCTTGATCTGAAATTCTTGAAGTTTCTTTTTAAGCGTGCCGCCCGACTCTCCGAGGATGCCAGCTAATTCCTCCTTGAGACGATCGAGAAAGAGAGGGCCGATCACCTTCATGATGTTTTCCTCGGCGGTGTAGTGCGCACCTTTCGCACGGCGTTCGGCGGGTTCCATCACCCCTTGGAAAAGCGAACCGAAGACGCCTGGGGAGATGCGCGACCAATCAAAGCGGCAACAGGTGATCAGAGCCGAGCGATGAGAAGCGGCAGTGTCTGGCGTATTGAGAAGTTCTTTGAAAAGCCCTCCATTGACATACGGGAAGAGACGGAAGTCGGCGGTGAGGTGCGGACTGCGCTGATGTTCGGGCGTATTGAGGACGCGAAAAAGTTTGCCGAGCCGTTCACCGAGATCGGAGCCATCTTTTTTGCTCGTTTCCACGAAACGGGTGAAACTGTTCCAAGGAAAGATGTCGGTGTCTTCGGCGAAAAGGCAGAAGAGGATGCGGACAAGAAAATATTCCAAGTTGTGTCCCTCGAATCCCGACTGCTTGAGTTCGTCATGGAGGGAACCGAGGAGCTTGACCGCCTTGAGATTGACTTCGGGCTGGGGCTGGAACGCCTCGCTTTCGTCGCCTCGGATGAACCCAAAACAAGCGAGGCGGTTAGGCAAGTCTTCGAGAGTGAACTGGGCGAAGAGTTTGGGCTTGCGGTGTTCCGTCGCGGCGGGGGTAAGACCTTGGAGATAGTCGTGGACTTCTTCGCCGAGGTCGTAAATGAGGAAGTGAGCAAAGTCGGAGACGAGCACCCAGCGGGGATAGTCTTCGGCTTCGAGATGGGGGAGATAATCGAAGGCTTGTCGTGTGGCAGCATCGAGGTCTTTGCCCGTGGATTTCATCTCCACGAGGAGCTTGCCCCGCCAGAGTAGGTCTATGCTTCCCTTGCCTTGCCCGTCCCTTTCAACGGGATATTCGTGGACGGCATCAACGGCGTGGCGGTCGCGCCCGAAGATGTCAAAAAAATCGTCGAGAAAGCTTTTCGCCTCGGCGCGTTCCCTCTGTTCGCCCTGCCATTTTTTGGCGAAGGCGAGAGCGCGGGAGCGCATCTGCTCGCGGGAGAGAGTCAGGACGGGTTGGGCTGTCATGGGGCAATCCTACCCGAGGCCCCCAAGGAGCGGAAGAGAAAAATCGGAGGGCGACGTATCTGTTCCGCCGTGGGAGCCTACGCCTTTGCCCTGAGAGAATTGGATCGTCCGCTGGCATAGGTTTGCCGACGAAGAAAAACGAAAAAACTCACCCACGCCGACATCGGGCAGATGGACATGTATGTCCGCTTCACATTTTCATGCTTCGCTGGTGTTTATTCCAATGCTTTTAAATCAAAACCTTCTATGCCCTGCATGGTCTGCCCTGCAATGCCCTGCATGTCGCCGCACATTCCAGTGGTGGCCAGCATGATTTGCTCGATCTGTTTTTCTCTTTTTGCCCACTGCTTGGTGAGAACGCGTTTTTCCTGCTCAAGCTCATCGCGCATTGTAGAAAAAGCCTCTGCGATAGCTTCCAGCCGTTGCCGGAAATGCGAGCCTGTCAGGTACGCATAAAGCCGTTCCTGCTTGGTCTGCCGCCCCTCCGACGCGATGCGCGTCCTAGCCAATTCCACCAGCGATTCGCGCAGCATCAGAGCCACGGGCACTATCATGCGCGGGCTCGCCACCCAGACCCCGTCCAGTAGATCGAAAGATTCTATCTCCCGTGGCAGGGCATGGGTGACAAGCACGGCTATTTCTGCCTTGGCTGTTCTCTGGTCGTTGCGCAGCTTGCCCAGCCATCCATCGCTCCAATTTTTTGTTCTTTTTGATTCCCACAGGATCGTGCCCGCAGGCGAACCTCCGTTGCCTGCCGAAACTCGCTGCAAAATATCTCCGCCGTGTTCGCCCTTAGGCACGGGCTCGATGATATCCGAAGTGAAACGGGCGGATAGAATTTGTTCCAGTGCCATTTCTTGCACTTCTCCTTGGAGCTGCTGCGAACCCTGTTCAGCACGCCGCTTTAGGTCTTCGATCTGTTTTTGCATGGCTGAAATGGTTTGCTCTTTTTCCAGGACGCGGAGCTTCATATTTTCCTCGGCTTCCCTACGGGCATTTGTGCGGAGCGTTTCGATTGAAGCTTGGACTTTTTTTTCTACGGTCAATTCCATTTCTCTCATGGCGTCATCTAAATCCCGCTGTTTACGGAGCATTTCCGCCTCTACTTTTTGCACCTCAGCCAACTGTGCGGTTCGTTTATCTAGCACGGACTGCAACTCAGCCACTTCTCGCGCTTTTTTTTCCAGATCCAGTGCGGCAATTTTTTGAGCTTTGCGCGACTCCTCTTCTGTGATCCGTTTTTTTTCAGACTCAAGTTTGTCCGCCACGCTACTTTCAATATTCGCCCGCTCTTTTTCGATGTCGGCCTGGCGTTTGCGCAGCACTTCTTCGCGCCCGGCGAACTGCGACTCCATGCCAGCGATCTTTTTTTCGTAATCTTTGCGCGTGGCCTCGATTAGCGGTGCTGCAAGGGACTCATTTAGTTTTATTTCTTTTTTACAGTGCGGGCATGTGATGGTGGGGTCGCTCATGTGTGCGAGTATGGTTCTGTGCAACAAAAAATCACGCCTAATTGTCCGCGTGCCGATTTATTTGTTGCGAAATGATTTTTGGAATGATGGTGCTATTTCTCCGATAAACTGGTCGAGCATATCGAGTGTCTGTGTAGCATTTTTCCCCGCAGGCTGCCACCCAACGCTGACAGGGGCGAGCACAGTCACATACGCCCATCGCTGGTGGCGCCGGTGCAAAACTCGTTCTAGGCTCGTGAGGAAAATGCGTTCCCAATGGTGCGGCGTGGTCACGCCGTCGCCCACAAACCAGTAAACATAGTAGGCTTCCAGAAGCCGTGGCGCGGCACCACGGACGCCAGATTCTTGAATTCGCGAAAGGTCTAACACTGTCACATCAAGATTGCCGCCGACCTTGATATTGACGCTTTGGACGCGGCTGGATTTGATTGTCCACCCTTGCCCTGGCAGACAGACTTCTGGGCGGTGTATGCTTCGTTTTTCTGTTCCGCTAAGAATGATTGAGCAGATGATGGTGTCGCCTTCTGGAGAGGTGAACGCCTTGCGTGCGAACTGCGTGTCTTTCGGGAGCGTGAAAAGTTCCACCTTAGAAATTGGCTCGTCCCGTCCCGTCCAACCACGGATTGCCGCGGGCAGTACCATCCTCACGCCTGGCTCAGTGGTTGTGGTTGGAGGCGAGGTGGCCAAGCAGAGTAGTGCTGTCAACACACCCAGCGACAGAACAGCAAGCGTTTTCCATGCTGGGATGGCGTCGTCTGTTCTTACCGTGCTTTGGTTTTGTGCCATGCGTTTTGCGTGTTCAGTAACGATCCTCGTTTCCGCCCGCATTTTTTCGTGAACATGCTGCATTTTGAGTATCGGCGTTTTTTGTAGTGGAGAAAAACTGTGCCGCTTTTTTTATGCAGCCCGATGCGCCAGTCTTCAATAGCCACCCTATACCGAACATGCCGGCTAGGGCGGCGCCGAAAACAGAAAATCCCGCGCCCAAGTGGTAGATGCTAGGCTGTTCCATGGTGCCGAGGGCGAAAGATTTCCCGAACAATATCGTGCCAAACACAAGCAGAACCATGCGCACCATGTTGCCGAATATAGCAAGCGGTATTGAGCAGAGAAAGAGAAAGCATTTTTTCCAAAGTTTATCTTGGGTGAACTGCGCGTGCAATGCGCCGAGCATCATCAGGGCGAACAGCGACCGTATGCCGCTGCACGGGTTAGCCACTTCGAGGGCGAACCGCGTGCCTTGCCCGATGCCGAGGACTGGGTCGGGAGGCGAGACAATCGCGGTCCCGATCTGTAGATTGGCAATTCCCGCCGCGTTCAAAAATTCGTGCGTGACGCCAGACATCAATATCCTGAGAGGGAAGGAAAGAAGGTTATCCAGAAAAAGCAACGGCCACATGAAAACCAGAAACAGCCAAGGGAAAAGGAAAAAGCGCATCTGTTTCCAACCCAAAAAAAATATCACTAGACCCGCGAGTGAAAGCTGTATGGAGACAAACCCGAGATAGCACAGGTCAACGACATAGCCGACCCAGAACAAGAGGCAGGCCAAGGCGAAAACGGGCAGCCCTAAGACGGAGCCTGCCACTTCCATTTCAAGCCATGCGCGGCGTCGCGCATATACCAGCCATGCGCACGCCAGTGGGACGAACATGCCGTGTTCCCAGTCTGGGTATGTCGTCCACAGGTGGCGCAGCGTGTCCAAGGTCGTGCGCGAATCAACGCCGTACCCGAATGCGTAAGGAAGCATGCCGTGCAGAGCAGCCAGAACAGCCATCGCACATGCCAGCGGTAGTGCCCAAGCACGCACTGGCGCATCTGCTAATTTCATCTGCGTCCGCCGAGCCAAGCCACCGTTTCCGCAATGCCACGCCCGAGTGAAAATGGGGTGCGCCCAAATTTTTCGAGCGTTTTTTTCATCGGCACGATGTAGTCAGTAGTCATGCTGCGGTAGCGCTGAGTAGTGATGAAAAACCGCCTGCCTGAAATTTTTGAATAAGCATCGCCGAAGAGTGCTAGGCCGAACAGGAGGTAGCGCGGCACCTTGCGGGCCGGTTTTCCCAAGTATGCCAGCGAAAAGCCGCTGGCCCATTCCCATATATCGCCTGGCTCATCGCCGAGGTAATAGACTTGGCCTCTGGCCTCTGGCTCGGGCAAATCCATGATGCGGAGCATCTGCCACACTGCGTTGCCTACATAGCCATAGCAGCGAATAACTGGTTTGCCACCTGGGTGGAGATACCATCCTTTCTGCACGATTTTCCAAAACTCTTGCGGGTAACGCGGGTGAAATGATCCCCATATATTCGTGGGGCGAACGATAGTCCAGCAGCATTGGAGCCCGGCTTTGCGTGTGAGCTGTTCTGCCTTCGCTTTGCTTTGTCCGTAAACTGTTTCAGGGTTAAAATCTTCATCGTGTGCGGGTAGATGCCCAGGACGGCAAACATATTGCGATGAAACTATGATAAGGCGTTTTACCGATGGCGCGGCGCGAACGGCTTCGAGCAGCAGCCGAGTGCCTTCTGTGTTTGGGAGGTAGCCATCTTCGACTGTAGTGTTTTCGTCGCAGTCGATGCGTGCTGCCAAGTGCAAAACGCGGTCTGGCTGAAACTGCTGGAAGACCTCTTTCAGCCTAGCCGCATCCAGAATGTCTCCACGCTCCCAGTAGGGCTTGTGAGCTGGGCGTTTAGGCGGTGAGATGTCATAATTGCAAACCGTGCCACCTTCCGAAATGATGGTATCCACCAGATGCGTCCCAATAAAACCCGAACCGCCTGTGACGAGATATTTCATGCCGCGTGTTTTCCCATAACGGACATACTAGCCGTAAAAGTTTGGCGATTGCAACCGTTTCCAAGTTGCGGGTGCAGGCGCACTAAATGCTGGGACAGCCAGCGTCCCGCTGGCATCTTGTAGGCAAAATCAGAAGAAGCCGGCGGTCCCAGCCGCAATCGTCTTTTTTTATTTGGTGACTACGCCGACTTCGCAGCGGCGATTTTTTGACCAAACGGCATCGCCAGAGCCTTGGGCGGCTGGTTTTTCTTCGCCGTAGCTGTGCGTGTGCATCCTCGAAGATGAGACGCCGAGTCCAACTAGGTAATCACGCACTGCTATGGCACGCCGTTCGCCGAGGGAGCGGTTGTATTCGAGTGTCCCACGGTCGTCACAGTGGCCAGCGATCAGTATGTTTTTGCCGGAGTTGGACGACATCCAAGCGGCGATTTTGTCCAGTTTCATTCTCTGGTCTGGCTGGATGGTGGTGCGGTCTGATCCGAAATAGATCGTGCCGGAGTTCATGCCATCGGCGTTGAACACATTGTAGTCCACATCCGTTTCTGGGTTGAAGTTGCCGCGCTCTGGCAGGGCACTGATGTTAGTCATGTCAACTTGCGAATCAAGCGTGGCATCGCCCGCAGATGAATCAACTGGTTTGGAGCTAGAAGCGCAACCTGCTGCAAAGATAACAACGATGCTTGGGATGACGAAGAGTGAGAGTAATTTTTTCATAGGTTTATTTTTTTGTAATGTGTTTATCGTGAACAACTGGGCTCTGTGCAATCACTAAATCCATTGGTAATTTCGTAAGTCTCAAGGCTGAAAATGTCAAGCACAACGAGTTTGCCGCTGCGCGAAACTACTAGGTGGCGCGAGTCCCGACACCAGCTCGGGTCTTCGTTGTTGCCAGACTGCGTAAGCTGGCGCGTCTGTTTGGTGTTAAGGTCGTGCAGGCTGACTTGGAACTGCCCCGCGACACGCGTGTTGAACGCTATAAATTGTCCGCTCGGAGACCAGACGGGTTCGGTGGCATAGAGTGCCCCCGTGGTGAGCCGCTCGGGCGTCCCGCCTGAGACGCTGCTGATGTATAGCTGCGGCGTGCCACGGTCATCGCTGGTATAGACTATGCGTTGTCCGTCGGGCGACCAGCTTGCGGAAGCCTCAGTGCCGCGTGTTTTGGTGATGCGTGTGGCGGCACCGCCTTCCGCCCCCATGGTGTAGATTTCAGGGTTCCCGTCCTTGCTCAGAGTGAGCGCGATTTTCCGTCCGTCTGGGGAAAAACTTGCGCCAGAATTGAGACCTGGGAAAAAGGCAACGCGCTTGCGCTGTCCTGAAGATAGAGAGATGGTGTAAACATCGGGGAAACCGCTTTTGTAAGATGTGTAGGCTGCTTGCGAGGCATCGGCTGAGAGGCATGGGGAGCCGCTGATGACGCTGTCGCGTGTCACCTGTTTGACGGAAGAGCCGTCTATGTTTGAAAGGTAAAGTTCTTTGGCACCAGTCCGTTTTGAGACAAAAACAATCTGCGTAGTGGCGATGCCAGAGACGCCCGTGAGTGCTTTGACGATGTCATCGGCGAACTGGTGGGCGGACATGCGTCCCAGCCCAGAGTAGGATTTGCTCAGGACGGTTTTGCCAGTTTTTTTATCAAGCAATGTCCCTGATAAGGATGAACCATGCGCGGAGCCTTTGGCATCGTAGGCGGCACGGTCTTGTGCGACACATTCGATGACGCCAGAGCGTTTCAAGTCTGTCTCCAGAGTTTTTTGGACTTCAGCGGGAATGCCTTTGGTGTTGTCCAAGGAGATGAGTAATTTCCCTTTGGAAACAACTACTTGGGCATTGGCCTGCAATGACGAGAGAGCTAACACGCCTGCGAGTGCGATGTAGAGTGTGTGGTGTTTCATAGATTTATTTTCAAAATTCGAAGAGGATGGAGATTTCGGCAAAGTCGCTGCCCAGCACATCGGGGAGCGGGGAGCCGATGGTTTTGACTGTTTTTGCTGCTGTGAGAACCGATTCATCCATAGCCTTGTTACCAGAAGATTGCTGTGTCTGAAAACTTAAAATTTCACCATTTTTGTTTATGCGTATTTTGAGCGTGGTGGATAGCTTCTTGTTAGCAAGGCTCGGGGGCTGATGCCACACATCATAATAGATGTCGCGTATGAGCGTGTAGTAGGCATTGGCTTCCGAAGGGGCAGCGGAACCTGTCGGCACACCGCTCTGGCCATTTGCGCTGGCCGAGGAGACGCCCGCCTTGCCCAGTTTGCCGTGCAACCTGTCTTTAATGTCTCCCGCGCTCGCCCCTGTTGATGGGAGCGATACGACCTCTGCTTGGCTTGATGTTTGGCTATTTGGTTGAGCCGTGGGCGAGTGGGTGACGGCTTGAGCCGATGTTTTTTTGGTTTCTTTTTTATCTTTTGGAAGTTCTCGTGCGACTTCTTTTAAGTTGACCTTGACTGGTTTCGGGGCGGGTTTCGTTGTGGGCGCAGTTTTTTCTTTCACTGCTTTGGGCTGTGTGAAAGGCGTGACGACGGGCGAAGGTGGAGGTGTGGCTTGTTGATGCTGGGACTGAGGGTCTGGTTTGGGCTGCTGAGTTTTTACAGGTTCTGGCGGCGGCGGTGGCTGTGGTGGTGTGGGCGGGGACGGTGGTGTTTGCGAAGCTGTGCGCGGGGAGGCTGGCTGGCTTAGAGATTGGGCTGTTTTGGGCAACGGAGTTCCTTTGACCAGATCGCCTTGCGGCAGGAGTTGGATTATGGTGAGAGGCTTGGTTTTTTTTGCCTCACCCTTAGTCAACATCACGATTATGCCCAATACGACAAAATGGATCATGGCGACCCATAAGATCGTTTTTCTCAATCGTGGACTTTCCACAATTTGCCTGCGCAGCGAAGCAACATCCATGCAATGGGCAAAGGATAATACTTTGGGGCGACAGAATCAATCAAATCAACCTAAATTTTGCATTGGGAAATGCAAATAGCCCGCGCGTAGTCATCCCGTTGAGATTCCGACAAATTCCCCGCTTCCGCCAAAACTTCTTTCCATTGAGGAAACCGAATAACCAAAGCCTTATTTTTCACGGCTTGGCAATATATTTTAAAAACCAAATCCGTAAATCTTTCCATACAGATTTTTTCTTGCCAGCAAAGAACACAACAGCCAAAATCATCACCATGAACACGGTCGAAAACCACATTAAACCACAAATGCGGTTTGGCTGAATAATACTGTTAGGCATCTTGAGCGTTTTGATTTTATGGATAAATCTGGTGAGACACTGAGAGCCTCGTTTTTGGAGGTAGTTGACAATCAAATTCGCGACGGCACACCTGCCGCCACGCGCGAGACATACGAGCGGCTTCAGGCTGAGGGGCATACTTGCACCCAAGCAAAAGAAATGATCGCCGCAATAGTTGCGGCGGAGATATTTGAGATCGTCAAACATAAGCGCACATTTGACGAGGCCAGGTTTGTTGAACGGTTAAATCTGTTGCCAGACATGCCTTGGAATGACGATGACGATGCCGATGCCTAACCAGTCGCTGCAGCGAACAGCCGGAGCGCGTCCGGGTTGGCAATCGGAGCATCTGGCTCGGCTGTCGCTGAGCTTGGGTCGTTCGCAAAAAAATAATACTCCCGCGTTGCACTTCCCGCTGTTTTCGAGCATACTTTTCCCACAATGAACAAAATCAATGGGCATCACCGGCCTACTGTCCGGTTCATTGACCTCTTCTGTGGAATCGGAGGTTTTCGTTTTGCGTTAGAATCTGTTGCACGCAAGACATTTACAGATACACAATGCGTCTTTTCAAGCGATATTGATCGTGATTGCCAGAAGGCGTATGCCAGGAGCTTTGGTGAGACACCCCGTGGTGACATCACCAAAATTGAAGCGTCAGAGATTCCCGAACACGATATTTTGCTGGCAGGGTTCCCCTGCCAGCCGTTCAGCATCATTGGACAAATGAAGGGTTTCGAGGACACGCGCGGAACCCTTTTCTTTGATATTGCCCGCATCCTTGACGCGAAACGACCAAGGGCATTTGTCCTTGAGAATGTCAAATTGCTTGCAGGGCATGACGGAGGAAAGACCCTCAAAAAGATTCTGAAGACCTTGGCGGACTTAGGATACTATACTGAATATCGAGTGCTTAATGCACTCGATTTCGGTCTTCCTCAGAAAAGGGAGCGTATTTGGATTGTTGGTTTCCGCGAAGGCGAATACATCACATGGCCACAAGGCGGCATACCAATGATGCCTTTGTCAAAGCTTCTTGAGAGCAATGTTCCGCGCGAGTTTTATGCTTCTGAACACATCCGAAATAAGCGGTGGAGTGTGATGCAACCAAGCAAAGAGCCAACAATCTGGCACGAAAACAAGGCAGGTCACATCAGTTCATACCCTTATTCCTGTGCTCTTCGTGCGGGCGCGTCATACAACTATCTATTAGTCAATGGAGAGCGGAGGCTGACGCCCCGCGAACTCCTCCGCCTGCAAGGCTTTCCCGAGAGTTTCGAGATTGTTTGCTCGGACTCACAAACACGTAAACAGGCAGGCAACAGCCTGCCTGTTAACGTGGCCGAGGCGGTGCTCACGCAGCTTTTTGCAGCATTTGGACTCGGCACTAAGGAGCTTAGCAAGAATAAGTTGATACAAACTAGGATTCTTTGGGGGTGATGGAATAATTCCACTCGCCATGAAAAGAATCTGGGT
>JAIFLJ010000096.1 GCA_020049135.1 bacterium
CAACCCAGATTCTTTTCATGGCGAGTGGAATTATTCCATCACCCCCAAAGAATCCTAGTTTGTATCAACTTATTCTTGCTAAGCTCCTAACGCACGCGCAAGTGCGAAGGCTGCCACCTGCTACCGCGAATGATGCCCAAGAGGTCGCTGACCGATTCTTTCAACTGGTCGGCCTGTTGGGTAAGCTCTTCTGTTGCTTTGGCTGTTTCGACTGTGCTAGAGGCATTGGATTGCGTAACTCTATCCAGCTCTGTCAAAGCTGTGTTTATCTGCTGGATGCCTTGACTCTGCTCGTTGGAAGAAGCTGCCGTCTGGTTTACGATATCGGTCAGCCTGCGGATTTTTTCAACGATCTGTGTCAGCCCTGATTGCACGCCTTGACTCATCTTCACGCCCTGCTCAATTTTTTCGCTTATGTCCCGTGCCGCATTCGCGCTGTTTTGAGCGAGGTTCCTGACCTCGTCTGCCACGACCGCGAAGCCAAGACCCGCCGCGCCTGCACGGGCCGCTTCCACGGCTGCGTTTAGTGCCAAAATGTTGGTTTGGAAAGCTATCTCGTCCACCTTTTTGATGATTTTTGAAATATCGTCCATCGCGACACTCATGTCTTGGACGCTTGTCAGACTTGAATCTGCTGCTGCCCGTGTTTCATTGGCGAGACCTTGGGCTTGGTGCGAATTTTCCGCGTTGCTTTTGGTCATGCTAGACATTTCTTCCATTGAAGCACTGGTTTCCTCAAGCGCGGAGGCCTGCTGTGTGGCGTCGCTGGATAAGGTATTGCTTCGTGTGCGGATTTGCGAAGTTTTTTCCATGACAGTTTCTGAGCTGATTCCGAGGTCTGTGGCCACTTTCACAATTTTGCCCGAAAGTCCCTGTATTGCCCAGACGATCACCAAGATATTTAAAAACGCAACAACACTTGCAACGGCCATCTGTTTTATGACCATTTCTATCAGGTTTTGCCTCAGATTATCGGGGGATTTACCAACGAAAAACATCCCAACAACCTCGCCCATCCCATCGCGCAGTGGCCAATATACAACCCTGTGATCTTTACCCAAAACCTTCGCGTCACCAAAAAAGGTTTCTCCCTTTTTCATGAAGCATCGAGGATGTCTTGTCGCGCGAGTTTTGTTCCAGTGCCACGCCCACCTTCAGGCGTTGTCGCGGTCGTGGAAACGCGTTCGTCACCGAGAAAAAGCGTGCATTCTACGCCAAATGATTTTTTGATTATATCTACATAAACATGATTTTTTGTTAGTTCACTGCCCACGATGATCACGCCTACCCGCTTTCCGTTTTGGGTAATAGGGACTGCTGCCCGCGCTGAAAATTTGACCACATTGCCAGCTTCGATGCCAGAAACGGCTTGACCTTCCATCGCTTTTTTCACCACGGCGCGAGCCTGCATGACATCGCCAGCTTTTGTGTCGTGGCCACGGGCTAGAACAACACCATCGTTATCAATCACCGTAACGACATCGGCCATTTTGGCTTCGGTTATAGCAAGAGCCTTCTGGCGCACTTGAGCCGAATCGCGCTGTGCCACCGCTTCGGAAAAGAGCGGGTCTGACGCAACCCACTGTGCTTTACCTGTAAGCTGCTGGAGCAAATCCGACATTTCGTGATTGATTTTTGACTGCGCATTTTTCAGTTGCGCATCCGTTTCTGTTTTTAAAAACTCTTCAGTCATGAAAAGTGAAAGAACCATAAAAAGGGCACACACTGTAAACATCGGAAGAAAAGAAAGCATCGAGAGGAGCCATTTGAGCGAAATGTTATTTTTCATCTAATCGTACAGTATGTGCGATGATTTAGAAATCAACCATTTATCGGCGATTGACGGCAATCAGCAATTGACCAATACATCCTCCAGCTTGGTCGCTTTTAGAAACTGGGCGGCGGGTGAATTGTGCGTGGCCAACTCGGCGAAGTGGGCTTCGCCGCATTTGATCTTGGCGTCCTCTTTGGTTCGCAGGTCGTCGGTGAAGAGGCTGCTCTTGGTTTCGACGACGAAGTAGAGACGCTCGGTGCCGTCTTTATCTACGAGCACGGCCCAGTCGGGGTTGTAGGGGCCGAGCGGCGTGGGGACTTTGAACCAGCCGGGTAGCTTGGCGTAAACCTTGATGGCTTCATTCTTCTCTAACTGCTCTGCGAAGGAGCGCTCGGTGTCGGACTGATAGATGACTTGCTCGTGGACGCTCTTGTCGGCGTTGATCATCGTCTTGAGGTAGCCGGTGAGTTCTTCCGTCTCGAACAGTTGCTGGGCGTAGTATTCCTCCGCACCGATGCGCTGGTATTTGATGCCGTCCACAAGGGCCATGCGCTTGCTACGGTTGATAATCTCGGCGGCAATTTCGATAAACTGTTGCGGGTTGCGCTTGAAATCATCGAGCCGTCCGCTTTCCACGAGGATGCGGTGGATGCTTCGGCGCGTGAGTTGGGTCTTGTCCTGAAGGTCGGTGAGGATGTCGGGCAGTTCGATGTCACCCTCTTCCAAAGTGACAGAAGCCGAGGTGGCTTTCCCGCGCAAGCAAGCCCGCTTCTGGTTTGGTGGCACCGCCCAACGCGGAATTTCGGCTGACATGTTTGAAAAAGCGGCTCGGCCTAGAGGCCATTCCGCGAAACGCCATGAGGCACAGCTTCGCGTCCTACCACTTGGTTTTTTACAAATGCAATTTTTAAAACGGGTGTTTGGAGCCAACCCTTGCTAAAGGAGAATCCCAACGAGCATGACGCCTCTCGCGGAAGCCGCAACCATTCCACAGATGTAAAGAAAACAGCCCGTCCTCTTCGTTGCGCGACGGTCAGGTATCGCAACGGATATCTTCCCTCCTTGCGCCTCGATGCCGAGCTGTTTTGATCGCCACTCATACGAAATATTTTGTGTTATGGACCACTAGGGTTAAATTAAGCCAAATTATGCTGAAGGTCTGACAGTGATGTTTATCGACATAGCTCCGTATATCTGCTAGTTGAATGTCTGAGAACCCGTTATGCCTGCACGCACCAAAACCAACGCAGCCGCCCAGTCCACCGCCACCATCGGTTTCGAAGCCAAGCTCTGGCTCACCGCCGACAAGCTGCGGAACAACATGGACGCGGCGGAGTATAAGCATGTCGTTCTCGGCCTCATCTTCCTCAAATACATCTCCGACACCTTCGAGGAACACCGCGCCAAACTGCTCGCCGGCCAAGGCGACTACGCCGGGGCCAATGCCGAAGACCCAGACGAATACAAAGCCGAGACCGTCTTCTGGGTGCCTGCCGATGCCCGCTGGTCGCACCTCCAAGCAAACGCCAAGCAGCCCACCATCGGCAAGATCGTGGACGACGCCATGGTCGCCATCGAGCGCGACAACCCGCGCCTCAAAGGCGTCCTCCCCAAGGACTATGCACGCCCCGCGCTGGACAAGCACAGTCTCGGTGAGCTGATCGATGTCATCGCGACGATCACCCTCGCCGCTGCGCCTTCGGACTCCGGCTCCGGCAAATCGCACCGGTCGGTCGATCTCTTGGGCCGCGTCTATGAATACTTCCTCGGGCGCTTCGCCAGTGCGGAGGGCAAACGCGGCGGCGAGTTCTACACCCCGCAGTGCGTGGACCGGGTGCTCGTCGAAATGATCGCCCCCTACAAAGGCCGCATCTACGACCCCTGCAACGGCTCCGGCGGACTCTTCGTGCAGAGCGAGAAATTCATCGAAGCCCACGGCGGAAAAGTCGGCGACATCAGCATCTACGGACAGGAGAGCAACCCGACCACATGGAAGCTCGCCGTGATGAACCTCGCCATCCGCGGCATCGAGGGCGACCTCGGGAAATACGCCGCCGACACCTTCCGCAACGATCTCCACCCCGACCTAAAGGCCGACTACATCCTCGCAAACTTTCCCTTCAATGTCAGCGATTGGTTCCGCAAGGACGACGACGTGCGCTGGCGCTACGGCCTGCCGCCGAAGGGCAATGCCAACTTCGGCTGGATTCAGCACATCATCCACCACATGGCCACGGACGGCATGGCGGGCTTCGTCTCCGCGAATGGAGCCATGTCCTCCAACCAGTCCGGCGAAGGCGACATCCGCCGCGCCCTCATCGAGGCCGACCTCGTGGACTGCATGGTCGCCCTCCCCGGCCAGCGCCCTCATCGAGGCCGACCTCGTGGACTGCATGGTCGCCCTCCCCGGCCAGCTTTTCTACAGCACGCAAATCCCCGTCTGCCTCTGGTTCCTCACGAAAAACAAGAACGCCGACATCAAACGAGGCTTTCGCGACCGCCGCAAGCAGACCCTTTTTATAGATGCCCGCAAACTCGGCACCCTCATTGACCGCGTCCATCGCGAGCTGACCGATGCCGACCTAGAGAAAATCACCAGCACCTATCACCTCTGGCGAGGTGACCCTCACCCGGCCTCCGGCCACCCTCTCCCACTGGGAGAGGGACGGGGTGAGGGAAATCCCGGCTACGCTGATGTAGCGGGATTTTGCAAATCCGCCACCACCGCCGAGATCGCCGCGCACGGTTATGTCCTCACCCCTGGCCGCTTTGTCGGTGCCGAGGAAGTTGCAGACGACGGCGAACCCTTCGAGGAGAAGATGCCGCGCCTCGTCGCGGAACTGAACGCCCAGTTCAAGGAGTCGGCCAAGTTAGAGGCGCAGATTCGCGCCAATCTGAAAGGACTCGGCTATGGCCTCTGATTCGGGACAAAAAGAAACCCCGGACCCTAGCACCGCCACAAGGACGGGAGAAGGGCACCCAGGGTGCACAACAGCAACCTAGGCAACTTGGATGAATACGCAAGCATGAATCCAGAGTTTTTTGATAACCTGCAACTGGCCTTGGCCAGCGAGCGGATGGATGCCTACCGCCAAGATGAGGCCGAACCGCTCGTCACCCTTGCCCGTTATCTTTGGAATATGGCGCTTTGCGAATCCCTCTATTCCCCACTCCAAATCGCTGAAATCGCTTTGCGTAATGCGTTGCACAGGAAACTGACCATCCGCTTCGGCACAGAAAACTGGTTCGATGACGCCACCTGCCGGGACATCCTCTCCCATACCCAACAACATCAGATTGATGAAGCCAAACAAACATTGACCATCAAGGGAAAACCCATCTCCCCGGGTCGCATGGTCGCTGAACTCACCTTCGGATTCTGGACGGCCTTCTTCAATAAGCGATTCGCGCAAAACAGCGCGGCGATCGCAGTCACATCAGGCACATTTCACGCGGCACCCAAAGCGGAGCGCGACCTCCGCAAGCTCAACCAGCGGTGGAGGCGCATCCGCGAGTTGCGCAACCGGGTCTTTCACCATGAGCGCATCATCCACTGGGCCGACCTCGAAGCGCAACACACCGAGATCCTCCGCGTGATCGGCTGGATCAGCCCCGAACTTCAAGAAATGGCACAAGCCCTAGATCGCTTCACCGAAATCCGGCAACAAGGCGTTGCTCCTTGGACCGACAAAATCTGCCACCACTGGCCACACCGCAAATGAACACGCACAGTATGACATTTAGTCTGCCTAGCCTCGTCGCCGAACTGCACGCCCAGTTCGCCGAGTCCGCCCGGCTCGAGACCGCCATCCGAGCCAATCTGAAAGGACTGGGCTATGCGCTCTGAATCCGCCCAAAAAGAAACCCCAGAGCCTCTCGACCGCAAGCGGTCAAGGAAGGGATTCCAGGGTCAACGGATGCAACATACGCTCTCTGAATTTGCCTGTCAAACTCTTTTTCGTGCCGTGCCAAGGCCTGTTCGCTCATGAATCTGGCGTTTTTCAAGCAAATTGAGGGCATCCTCCACACGGAGCGCATCGCCGCCTACCGACAAGATGGTGCGGATCACGCCCTGACGCTCTCCCGTTACCTGCTCAACATGGCCCTTAGCGAATCCCTTTACCCGGCTTTGCAATTCGCGGAAATCGCCCTGCGCAATGCGGTGCATCGAGAACTCTCCGCCCGCTGTGAGACGGACACTTGGTATGACTCGCCGCTGGCGCGACTCACCCCTTGGCAACAGGACAAGGTGGCCGAAGCCAAAGATGCCTTGAGAAAACGCCGGAAACCACTCACTTCGGACCGCATCGTGGCGGAACTCACCTTCGGATTCTGGACCGGTTTTTTCAACAACTGTCACGCCCGCACTGGCATCGGCTCGTATCTAGCCAAAACCGTGTTTCCCCACGCTCCCGCGCCGGAACGGTATCTCGCCAGGCTCGACAAACGCTGGCAAGACATCCGTGATCTCCGCAACCGCGTCTTCCATCACGAGCGCATCCTGCACTGGAAGGATCTGGATCTGCGCCACCACGCCATCCTCGAAATCATTGTGTGGATGTCCCCAGAACTGCGCGACCTTGCAGGCTCGCTCGACCGATTCCATTCTCTCCGCAGATCAGGCCTCAACCCGTGGCTGGAAAAACTTCGCCTCCACTGGCCCGACTCCTCGGCGGCATCCGCACCCCACGCCCAAGGAGGAAACCCGACATGATTTCACTCTTCTCCTGCGCCCAGTTCGCCTCGCTTCTCTCCCACTGGGAGAGGTCGGGTGAGGGTGCTTGCATATCCGCGAAACTGGAGCAGGCCATCAAAGCAAACCTGAGGGGGCTGGGTTATGGAAACTAGCTGCGCCCACTCTGCCGCAACGCGGCAACATGAGATAGCCCAGGGCAACGCCCTAGGAATCCGGTTCCGAACAATTCACCAGCCCTGAAAGGGCGAAACCCATGCCGCAATCACTCGCCCAAATCCTTGTGCATCTGGTCTTCTCCACGAAGAACCGGGAGGCATCGCTGGGCGATGACATCCGAGATGAACTTCATGCCTACATTGGCGGCATTGTGGAAAATCAAAAAGGAACCCTGCTCAAAGCTGGCTCGGTTGCCGACCACATTCATTTGCTGATTACCCACCCGCGCACCTGTGCACCATCGGAGTTGGTGCAAGAAATCAAGACCGGTTCCTCGAAATGGCTGAAGACCAAGGCGGCACGATATGCGGATTTCCATTGGCAGAGCGGCTACGGGATTTTCTCCATCAGCCCGTCCCATCGGCTCGCGTTGGAGCGATACATCGCCGGACAGGCGGAGCATCATCGAGTGGTCACATTCCAGGAGGAATACCGCCGTTTCTTGGAAAAATACAGCATACAATTTGATGAACGCTATGTGTGGGATTGACCTTCATTTCGCCCCTTCAGGGCTTGGGATGTTTTGGGGCGTCGAACCCAGGGCTTTGCCCTGGGCTATCGCATCTTGCCGCGTTGCGGCAACGGTCGGCCTCAAAGGGGCCGAATGTGAAAGCCCAGGGTGCAACCCTGGGTTGCGATCACATTTGATTAAACCAGCTCTGAAGGGGCCGGACAACACGCCAAGATGGTTCGCCGAGTCCGTGAAACTGGAGCAGGCCATCAAAGCAAACCTGAGGGGGCTGGGTTATGGTGGGTGAGTGGAAAGACATCAAGTTTGGCGACTGCGCACAGCGCGTCAGCGATGTTGTTCAGCCGCAGCAGGTGGCAGAGCGCACGCCATACATTGGGCTTGAACACATTGTTGAAGGCGGTCTCCACCTGAACGGGCAAGCCGACGCTTCGGAAGCCACTAGCGCAAAGACCAGATTCCACCGTGGCGATGTTCTATTTGGAAAACTCCGCTCTTACTTTCGCAAGGTTGTGCGTCCAAAGTTTGATGGCATTTGCTCAACAGACATTTGGGCTGTTCGGGCCAAGAATGGAGTGGATCAAGGTTTTCTGTTCTATCGAATGGCCTCACAGGAGTTTGTCGATAAGTCCATGGGAGCGAGCACTGGCACTCGAATGCCTCGGGCAGATTGGGGATTTCTCTCGCAATGGAAAATCCCGCTCCCACCCCTCGCCGAGCAAAAAGCCATCGCGGCGGTGCTTGGGGCGCTGGACGACAAGATCGAGTTGAACCAGCGGATGAACGCGTCGTTGGAGGCGATGGCGCGGGCGCTGTTCCAGAGCTGGTTCGTGGATTTCGACCCCGTCCGCGCCAAACTCGACGGCCGCCCCCCCCCCAACCTCGACCCCGCCACCGCCGCCCTCTTCCCCGAGCACTTGGAAGACTCACCACTCGGTCACATTCCCAAGGGATGGACCGCTAGCAAACTCGGCGACATCGGCACGAACTCAAGGCGCAGCGTCCAGCCCGGCGACATCGCACCGAACACGCCCTATATCGCCTTGGAACACATGCCGCGCCGATGCATCGCGCTCGGCGATTGGGACGACGCCGCAGACGTGGCGAGCGGCAAGTCCGCGTTCAAGAAAGGCGAAATCCTCTTCGGCAAGCTGCGGCCCTACTTCAACAAAGTCGGTGTCGCCCCGTTCGATGGCGTCTGCTCCACCGACATCCTCGTCCTCGCGCCGAAAAGCCCTGAGTGGTTCGACTTCCTCCTCGGCCACGCGAGCAGCGACGAACTGATTCAATTCACCGACCTCGCCTCCACCGGAACCAAGATGCCGCGCACGAACTGGGGCGACATCAGCTCTTTCAAAGTCGCACTGCCTCCGAAGCCCATCGCCGCCGCATTCACGCGCATCATTCGACCGATGCTCGACCGCATCCACGCCCACCTACACCAATCCCGCACCCTCGCCACCCTGCGCGACACGCTGCTGCCGAAGCTGCTGAGCGGGGAGTTGAGCGTGGCGCAAGCTTCCCTCGAAAAGGAGGGTCGAGTATGAGCAAAGAGCCCAGCAAGTTTGAGCTTACAAAGATGATCGATCGGCACCTTGCCGCTCTCTCGAAACTCTATGCCCAAGAAGGGAAACGCCAGCTTCAGGAGATCATTGTCAACGCCCAGACACGCATTCACGAAGAGTGGAGCAGGGACAACTGGAACGGGGGCACATACGGTCACGCGCTCTATCTCGTCCTACCCGAGCCCTTATTCCTGAGCGCTGTAAAGCTGAAGAACGACATCCAAACTCAAATCAAAGAGGACCTGAACAAGATTCACAACATTCAGAACGAGTTCATTGAGGAAGTTTTCATGGAGATGGAAATCGGAGAAGACCATGAATGGCGAAAAGACTCCGGCCTCTTGCTTGCGGGTAAGCGGGCGATCCCACCGGATGCTACGAAGCGAATTTGGGGAGACGAAGGATTCCGCGTTTTCCTGAGTCACAAGTCCGAGGTCAAGAAGGAGACAGCTGAACTGAAAGAACGGCTCCGCGTGTTTGGCATTTCTTGTTTCGTTGCCCACGAAGACATCCACCCGACAAAGGCATGGCAGGATGAAATCGAAAATGCGCTGGCGAGTATGGACGGATTCGTTGCGCTCATGACGTCCAACTTTCACGACAGTGATTGGACTGACCAAGAGGTCGGCTTTGCGTTTGCACGCGGCGTTCCAATAATCGCTGTCCGCCTTGGAAAGGACCCTTATGGATTCATTGGCAAGTTCCAAGGACTGACTGCTTCATGGGCCGAGGCCCCCGTGCAGATTGCCAAGCTTTTAATCCGGCATGAGAGGATGTTTCATGCGTTTATCCAGTGTATTAAAAATTGTCGCAGTTTCGACCACGGCAATCAGTTGGCTGAGCTTTTCCCGTCAATGGAAAATCTCACCGAGGAGCAAATAGATTTGCTGGTAGCGACTTATAATGCAGGCGGACAGGCAGGGGGGAGTTACGGATTTTTGGGAACGAAGCCGAGGACAAATGGCTCAGGTCTTGTTCATTTCCTCAATCGGTTAGGACGACGAACATTTCGGTTTAATGAGAAATGGTATGTAGAAGAGGTCGCAAATCCATCAGATGCAGACGCTAACTAGTTGTATATGAGCCTCAACGAATCCATCGTCGAAGACGCCGCCCTCGCAATGCCGATGGCAGCCCTCACCCGGCCTCTCCCACGGGGAGAGGAGAACCGCGAAGCCATCCGGCGGCTGAACCCGGCCATTCCATCCCGCACCCTCTCCACACTGCGCGACACGCTGCTGCCGAAGCTGCTGAGCGGGGATCTGAGCGTGGTGGAGACACTTACCAAGAGCCTATGAACATCCACCGCGAACTCATCAACATTTACTGCGATGAAAGCTGCCATCTGGAGCGCGATGGCGAGCCGGTCATGCTGCTGGGCGCGATTTCCTGTCCCGACGATGCGGTGAAGCAGACGCACCAGGAGATTCTGGACATCATGCGGAAGCACCGCTCGGCGTGGGAGCTGAAGTGGGTGAAGGTGAACCGTCCGCGCATCGCTTTCTACAAGGAGATGGTGGACTACTTTTTCGACAATCCGAAGCTGGAGTTCCGGGCTTGGGTCGTGGAGAACAAGGCGGCACTGAACCATGAGTATTTCAACCAGGGCAGCCACGACTCGTTCTACTACAAGATGTATTTCTACATGCTGAAGCCGCTGCTTCGGCGTCCGAACCGCTACCACATCTATCTCGACAAGAAGGATACGAGGAGCGCGACGAAGGTGAAGGAGTTGGGAGAGGTCTTGAAGAGTGCGAATCTCGACTGGTCAGGTCTGCTCGTCTCCCGCCTCCAGACGGTGGAGTCTCACGATATTCCGCTGCTGCAACTGGCCGACCTGTTGATTGGTGCGCTGGCCTACCGGCATCGTCCGCTGGTGATGAAGGTCGGCGGGGCGAAGCACGAGGTGATGCGGCATGTCGCCCAACGCTATGGCAGGGACTTGGTCGGTAACACGCCGCCTTGGGAAACCAAGTTCAACTTTTACACCTTCACCCCGCAGAGCACGCCGCAATGAACGGGATCGACTGGCTGCCGGACATGCTGCCCGTGAACCCGTGGAGCGGGATCACATATGAGGAGCTGTATGCCGTCTTCCGGCGGGACTTCGTGGAGTCGCAGCCGCGCTACCGGGGCCATCATGTCTGGTTTTTCAATGACATGGATGATGGGAAGGAGGCGATCTTCTGGCACCTGACGGACAAGGGGAAGAAGCCGAACCGCCTGCCCGACACGAACCGGAGCGCACGGCTGAGTTGGATTCGTCCCATGCTGGAGCACTGCCCCGACGCGGAGATGCTCGATTGGAATGTGGACGAGGACGGGGCAACCAAGACTTACGTCTGGCTCAAGAACCATGATTTCGTCGTGATCCTGAAGCGGATGAACAACGGAAGCCGCCGACTGCTCACTGCGCATCACCTCGACTACCAGGATATGCGTGCCAAACTCCAAAAGAAGTATGAAAGGCGAATTGGAATCGGAACCTGAAAAAAAGAGGCCCCCGCAATGCGGAGGCCCAACTCTTTCTGCAACCTGGCAGATGAGGTGTGGCGATCATACATGCTTGCTTGTATGGGGTCAAGCTCGTCGTCGGGATTTTGTCCGCCCTGCATAATTTATGTCCACGCTCAACGAATCCATCGTCGAAGACGCCGCCCTCGAATGGTTTGGGGAGCAGTGTCGCGTTGCTCCAACCCTCACCCGGCCTCTCCCACGGGGAGAGGAGGAAGAGCGCGAGGCCATCCGGCGGCTGAATCGGGCCATTCTCGAGGAGGCGCGGGCAGTTGTTGCAGATTCTGCCGCAGCTCAAACTGAACGGAGGCTTATTCCATGAGCAAAGACAAACCCCTGCGTATCCGCAACAGCACGGCGGAGTTCCTTATTTTCACCCGGCAGGCGGGCGACGAGGGCATCGAGGTGCGCGTGGCGGAGGAGACGGTGTGGCTGACGCAGAAGCTCATCAGCGTGCTCTTCGACAAGGGGCGCAGCACCATCACCGAGCACCTGAAGAACATCTTCGAGAGCGGCGAACTGGACGAAAGGGCAGTGTGTCGGGATTTCCGACATACTGCGGAGGACGGGAAGGCTTACACGACGCGGTTTTACAATCTGGACGCGATCATCGCGGTCGGCTTCCGGGTGAACTCGGCGCGGGCGATCCAGTTCCGGCAGTGGGCTACGGGCGTGCTGAGGGACTTCGCCATTCGCGGTTATGTGCTGGACAAGGAGCGGTTGAAGAACGGCGCGTTTCTGAGCAAGGAGTATTACGACAACCTGCTGGCGGAGATCCGCGAGATCCGGGCCAGCGAGCGCCGCTTTTACCAGAAGATCACGGACATTTACGCGACAGCGATGGATTATGATGTGAATGCGGAGACGACGCAGACCTTCTTCGCCACGGTGCAAAACAAGCTGCACTTCGCCATCCACGGGCTCACGGCGGCGGAGCTGATCCACGAGCGGGCGGACAGCCGGAAGGAGCGCATGGGGCTGACGATGTGGCGCAATGCGCCGCACGGGAAGATTCTGAAACCGGATGTCTCCATCGCCAAAAACTACCTGAAGGAAACGGAAATCAAGGCGCTCGACCGCATTGTGACGATGTATCTGGACTACGCGGAGGATCAGGCCGAACGGGACATCCCCATGACGATGCAAGACTGGGCCGCAAAGCTGAACGCGTTCCTCCAGTTCAACGAGCGCGACCTGCTCGACCATCCCGGCAAGGTGAGCGCGGAGGTGGCAAAGGCGTTTGCCGAAAGTGAGTTTGAGAAATACCGCGTGATTCAGGACCGGCTGTTTGAGTCGGATTTTGACCGTGCGATCAAGAAGCTGCCGGAGAAAGGGGAGAAACCATGAGTCTCAACGAATCCATCGTCGAAGAAGCCGCCCTCGAATGGTTCGGGGAGCTGGGCTATGCGGTGGGGCACGGGCCGCAACTCGCGCCCGGTGAACATGCTGGAGGCACCCTCACCCCGGCCCTCTCCCAGGGGGAGAGGGAGTCATACCGAGAGGTGGTGCTGGTGGGGCGATTGCGTGAGGCCATCCGGCGGCTGAACCCGGCTATTCCCGAGGAGGCGCGGGAGGAGGCGTTGCGCAAGGTGCTACGGGTGGCGACGCCTTCGCTCGTGCAAACGAACCGCGCCTTTCACCGGATGCTGCGGGATGGCGTGCCGGTGGAATATCCCCGGCCCGATGGCAGCATCGCGGGCGATCATGTTCGGCTGGTGGATTTCGGCGATGTGCGGGCGAACGACTGGCTGGCGGTGAACCAGTTCACGGTGATCGAGGGTTCCAGCTCCTCTCCCGCTGGGAGAGGCAAGGGTGAGGGTGCCTCCGGCTTGCACAACCGGCGGCCAGACATCGTCATTTTCGTCAACGGCCTGCCTCTGGCCTTGATCGAACTGAAGAACGCCGCCGATGAGGACACGACGATCTGGAGTGCCTACGCCCAACTGCAAACCTACAAGGCCGAAATTCCCAGCCTCCTCGCCTACAACGCCACGCTGGTGGTGAGCGATGGCTTGCAGGCGCGCATGGGCTCCGTGACGGCGAACCAGGAGTGGTTCAAGGTATGGCGGGAAATCGATACCGATTCCCAGCCACCCTCACCCGGCCTTCGGCCACCCTCTCCCAGTGGGAGAGGGGCTGGGGGAGAGGGAACGAAGCCGAAGGCGAGTTTAGAGCTGGAGGTGCTGGTGCGCGGGGTGTTCGAGCGGCGGCGGTTCCTCGACCTGCTGCACCATTTCATCGTCTTCGAGGAAGACCCGGACTCGGGCGCGCTGCACAAGATCATCGCGGGCTACCATCAGTTCCACGCGGTGAATGCGGCGGTGGAGGAAACGGTGCGCGCCAGTGGCATGACCGAGACTGGCAGCATGTTGCGCGAGGAGGCGGGCACTTACTGGTCCGGGCGACAACGCGGCGGCAAGCCGGGCGACCGTCGCGCGGGTGTGGTCTGGCACACGCAGGGCAGCGGCAAGAGTTTCTCCATGCTCTTCTTCGCAGCACGCGTGGTGCGGCATCCGGCGATGCAGAATCCGACGCTGGTGGTGCTGACCGACCGCAACGACCTCGATGAGCAACTTCTCGGCCAGTTCAAACGCTGTCACGACATCCTCGGACAGACTCCCGTGCAAGCGGAGAGTTGCGAGAATCTGAAAGAGCTTTTGAATCGGGCGAGCGGTGGCGTGGTGTTCACAACCATTCACAAATTCATGCCTGAAAAGGGCGAGAAAATGCCTGAACTGTCGTCGCGCAGGAACATCATCGTTATCGCCGACGAAGCGCACCGCAGCCAGTATGGATTCGGCGGCAAGGTGAATGAAAAGACCGGCGAGATGTCCTACGGCTTCGCCAGCAACCTGCGCGATGCCTTGCCGAATGCGTCGTTCATCGGCTTCACCGGCACGCCCATCGAGAAGACGGACGCGAACACGCGGGCGGTCTTCGGCGATTACATCAGCATCTACGACATCCAGCGCGCCGTCGCCGACAAGGCCACGGTGCCGATCTATTACGAGAGCCGGATTTCCAAGCTCAGCCTGAACGCCGCCGAACTGCCGAAGCTCGACGCGGAATTTGAGGAAATCACCGAAGGCGAGGAGCTGACGAAGAAGGAGAAGCTCAAGACGAAGTGGGCCGCGCTGGAGGCGCTGGTGGGCGATCCGAAACGCATTGCGCTCGTGGCCGCCGATCTGGTGGCGCATTTCGAGAAGCGTCTAGAGGCGATGGACGGCAAGGCGATGATCGTCTGCATGAGCCGCCGCATTTGAGTGGACCTTTACGACGCGCTCATCAAGCTGCGGCCTGAGTGGGCCAGCGCCAAAGACGATGACGCCGAAGCCGAGAAGGGCAAATCCTGCGTGATAAAAGTGGTGATGACCGGCGGTGCCGACGACGGCCCTGATTGGCAGCCACACATCCGCAACAAAGAAAAACGTCGCCAACTGGCCAACCGTTTCAAGGACGCCAAAGACCCGTTCCGCATCGTGATCGTGCGCGACATGTGGCTGACCGGCTTTGACGCGCCCTGCCTGCACACGATGTATGCCGACAAACCGATGCAGGGCCACGGCCTCATGCAGGCCATCGCCCGCGTGAACCGTGTATTCCGCGACAAGCCGGGTGGGTTGGTGGTGGATTATCTGGGCCTCGCCGATCAGCTCAAACGCGCCCTCGCCGTTTACACCGAGAGCGGCGGCCAGGGCGATCCGACTTTCGACACCGCGCAAGCCATCGCCGTGATGCTGGAGAAACACGGTATCGCCTGCGACATGATGCACGGTTTCAAGTGGGCCAAGTGGGCCACCGGCAAGCCCGCCGAGCGCCTCGCCCTCATCCCTGCCGGCCAGCAACACATCCTCGAACAGGAAGACGGCAAACAGCGTTGGGCACAGGTGGTGACGGAAC
>JAIFLJ010000058.1 GCA_020049135.1 bacterium
ACGATGAGTTTTTCTAAGTTGTTTTTGGCTGTGCCGTTATGCCTGTTAGCTTTTCTGGCCACGGCTAGTGCCCAGTTGCATGTCGAGCTGAACAAGCCGCCGACAAGCCAGCTTCTATACAGCCCCATCGTTATGGAGGTGCGCATTGTCAACCAGAGTGCGCAACGGTTGGAGTTGAAAGATGTGAACGGCAAAAGCTGGCTGCGTTTTCTGATAAAAACTGCGTCTGGTGTATATGTGAAACCCACGGCAGATTTTTTGCAGCCAACGCTCGTCTTGGAACCTGGCGAGGCGGTGCAGTTTGGTTTCGACCTTACGCCGTTTTACTGCATCCGCGAAGTGGGCTCATATCAAGTGCGTGCGCTTGTGAAGATGCCGGATATGAGTGGAGATATTGCCACCGAAATGGTGCAGTTCAGCGTCGTGAAAGGCCAGAAAGTTTGGGCGCAAGACCTGATCGTTGCCGGGGATAAAAGGTTGTGCAGCATCCTTTCGTTTTTGGTCAATGAACGGATGCATTTCTACGCGCAGATAGAGAGCGAGGATAGCAACCTAGTCTATGTTTGCCTCCCGCTAGGCGGGGCGATGATAGGGGAGTTGCCCGAAGCAATGCTCGAAAGGGGTTCATTCTGGCATATCCTGTTCCGAGCGTCGCCGAACACATACCGCTATTTCAAACTGAACCTAGACGGGAGAGCCATCGAGCAGACTGATTACGCCATGCAGGCGGAAAGCCGCCCGCATATCAGTTTAGAGGGGGGCGTGTGCAAAGTGGTTGGTGGTATAAACGCAGACCTCATGCGGCCAGAAACCCTTTCTGAGACGCAGCCACCAGAAGTCCTCAGGGTGGAAGTTACGGGTTACGCGCCCCGTGAAGAGCAACAGCTCCAGCAGAAAAAGAAGAAAAACTGACGGCTTTAAAACCAGCTTTTTCCATTTCACACGACAACTCTTTTTTATTTGGAAAGGCGGCGATAGAATCCGCGAGATACCTGTAAGCACTGCCGTTGCTAGAAACTATTTCTGCGGCGCGTGGCAGAAAATTTTTCAAATAAAAAAAGTAAAACGGTGCAGCCCATGTCGGCGGCTGCGAAAACTCAAGGATGTGCAGGTGTCCGCCAGATTTTAGCGCACGCCTAGCCTCGGCAAAAAACATGGCGCGATCTGGAAAATTGCGCAGACCGAAGGCCACGGTGATAGCGTCAAAAGATGAATTTTTGCACGGCAAGCGCATTGCGTCTCCGAGGACTATGCTGAGATTTTGATGTCGCGTGGGTTGGGCGTGCGAGATTTTTTTTAAAAATGCGGACAGCATGGGCTGACAAAAATCGAGTGCGAGAACACTCGTTTCAAGAGGTGCTTTTTTGAGCAGGTGCAGGGCGACTTCGCCTGTTCCAGAAGCGGCGTCTAAGATATTTTTTGGGCGTGTGGACAAGACCTGCTTGACGAGGGCGTTTCTCCAGAGCGCGTCCATGCCGAGGCTGAGAGCGGTGTTGAGCATATCATATCGGGAGACTACATCACCGAACATCTCGCGGATTTTTTCTGCGGGGTGCAGGCAATCATGAACGGCTTGTTTTGGCGGATGGTTCATAGGAGATTTTAAAACAATAGCCCTAACGGGACTCGAACCCGTGCACCGGCCTTGAGAGGGCCGTGTCCTAACCAACTAGACGATAGGGCCTCGTTGCAGTGCTTGCACCATACACAAGAGGCGCGATTGTTCAACTCAAACTTTGCATTATGAAATGCAAAGTTGTTTTACGAAGGTATTCGGGGTTGAACACCACAAGCGATGAAAATGTGGTGCGGGCATCCTTGCCCGCATCTTTTCCCATGCAACGGTGTAAAGTCCGCTACGGAAGACACAGGCAGGTCTTTGCCTGAGAAATAGCGGCATCAAAATTTGGGTTAATCCAGCACCTCACGCACTTGCTTTTGTGGTGGAGATTTTTTCAACCCGCAAATATGTGCGGGAAAGAATGTTGTATATGTGTGTTGGAAAAAATAAAATTGCGCTTGCAAAAAAACGAATTATAATTGAGACTGAGTCTCAGAATCAAAAGGGAGAGCCGTGAAAATAAAAGCAGAAGCAGTGCAAATGAAAAACGGGACTTTGAATCTCGCTGCAATGAAATCGGGGCAACGAGGCAAAATCGCCGAAATGGATTTGAACCATCCATCGTGCCAGCGCATGATGGCGATGGGCTTTCTGATAGGTGTGCCAGTTGAGTTTTTGCGTGTGGCTCCGATGGGCGATCCCATTGCGATCCGTCTCGGTTCGCAGGTTTTGAGTTTGCGCCGTGCCGAAGCGGCGGCCATCACCATCGTTTGTCAGGAGGTCGTATGAACGCCGACAGCGGGCAAAAACAGCCACTCCAAGTCTCTCTGGCCGGTAATCCGAATGTCGGAAAAACATCGCTTTTCAACCGCCTGACGGGGCTTCGACACCATGTGGCCAACTATCCTGGCGTGACGGTTGAAAGGCGTATAGGACAACATAATACCACAGAAGGAAATATATGGGATGTGACGGATTTGCCAGGCACATACAGCTTGGCTGCTGCATCCCCAGACGAGCGAGTCGTTGTGGAATCTCTGATGGGGCATGTGCCAGAAGTCAAAAAGCCAGATGTTATCGTCACGGTGGCAGATGCGACCAACATCGCACGCAGCTTTTTTCTTCTGACACAGCTTATGGAGTTGGGGTGTCCGGTAGTGTTGGCTATAAACTTTGCGGACACGGCTCGGCAGCTTGGTTTTAACATAGACATAGACGGTATCGCACGGGAGCTGGGAATCCCTGTTGTGCTAATCTCGGCTGCGCAAGGGGAGGGGATAAAGGAGTTGTGCCAAGCCATTGAGCGAGCAGCCAAGTTTCCGCCGCCCGTCAGGGTCATGGAGTGGCCAAGCTATTTGTCTGGTGCTGTGGATGGCTTTATGCGGCAGGTAGAAGCAGGATCGGGCAAAAGACTGGAAAAGGCAGAGGCTCTCCGTGTGCTGCTCGACGCTAACTCTGCGTTGCGAGAGTTGTGCGGAGTGCCTTCAGGGCAGCTTGAGAAATGGATCGCAGAAGCAAGAGAAAAGATTTTTCAGGCTGGGTTCAACCCGCTTTCCGTGGAAGCTGTGCTACGCTACGACTACATTGGGAAAGTGACCGCTGGGCGCGTGAGCCATAGCGGCACGCAGCAAGAGACATGGAGCGACAAGATTGATGCCGTCCTCACGCACCGCGTGGGCGGGCTTGCTATTTTTCTCGCCCTGATGTGGATGGTGTTCCAAGCGGTGTATAGCTGGGCAGGACTCATGATGGATTTGATAGATGCTGGCACTGGATGGGTTGGCAAAAATGTGGGTGTCTTGCTGGAGGGCTCTCCAGCCACACAGAGTCTAGTGGTGGACGGTATAATAGCGGGTGTCGGGGGAGTAATTATTTTCATCCCGCAAATCCTGATTCTGTTCATATTCATATCAGTGCTTGAATCAACGGGGTATATGGCTAGAGCTGTTTTTTTGATGGATAAACTTTTTAGCTGGAGCGGACTCAACGGTAAAAGTTTTATTCCTATGCTATCGAGCTACGCGTGTTCCATTCCTGGTGTGATGGCGGCACGCACGATTGAGGATCCGCGTGCTAGGCTGGTCACGATCTTGATCGTTCCGCTCATGAGCTGCTCTGCGCGGTTGCCTGTTTACGCTCTGATGATCGGGGCGTTCATAGAGCCTGCATACGGGCCGTTTGTGGCGGGGGCAGTGCTTTTTGGCGTCCAGATTTTTGGTTTGCTGGTAGCGGGGCCTGTGGCATGGACTTTGCACAATTTCATTTTGCGCATACCGTCCCAGCCATTTTTGCTTGAGATGCCGCCTTACCGCCCGCCCGTTATAGGCGAGGTTTTGAGGCGTGCAGCGGGTGCTGGCTGGGAGTTTCTCGAACGGGCGGGCACAGTCATTTTGGCTCTCTCCATTCTGGTGTGGGCACTCCTCTATTTCCCGCGCTCCGAAGATGCCAAGATGACTGCTGAAAACGCGTTTGTTGCCAAGGCTGTTCAAGAGCAAGGTCTCGCCAAAAACGAAATCATGCTGGCTTTGGAAAAGCCAGAAAGCAAACTGGCTGTAGCACGCAATCATGCAGTGGAGGGGGCACTGGTCAGGCAAAGTTATCTGGGTCGGCTTGGACACTGGATGGAGCCTGTTTTTGCGCCTGCTGGGTTCGATTGGCGCATCACTATAGCTGTGTTGGCCAGTTTCCCCGCCCGCGAGATTGTGATTTCGTCTCTAGGCATCCTTTTCCAGATAGGCAACGATGTGGACGAAGACTCGGCCACTTTGCGCGAGGCTATGGCCGGTGCGCGATGGGATAGCGGCTACCGCGCTGGACAGCTTCTTTTCACCGTGCCAACAGCACTCTCCATGATGGTCTTTTTCGCGCTTTGCATGCAGTGCGCGGCCACGCTGGCCATCATGGCTCAAGAAACATCTTGGCGCTGGGCTGCAATAGGATTCATCTACATGACGGTGCTGGCGTGGGTTGGTGCTGTTGCGACATATCATTTTGCTGGATGGTTATTATGAGCGGCGACTTATTTTTCGTGCTGCTGGTTGTTTTTGCGACAAGCATCATGCTTGCGTGGCATTCTTTTCGTTGGTTACGCGCCCCTGATCCTCATGGGTGCGGGGGCGGCTGCGATTGCCAGTTGAAAAAAGAACTTTCAAAAAAAACTGGCAGGGATAATTCTTCCCGCAAGTGACTACTTTAGCCAGACTGCTGCGGCTGCTCAGAAGCAACGGCACGATGCCTTGCCCGCAGCATCTTGTTGCAAAAGTGTTGGGGGGCGATTCCTTAGAGTTATCCGATGCATGCCTGAAGGAACTCGAATCCTTGGGCTTTGTTATTTCCGTCCACCCGATAGACGGATGGAGCCTTGTTGCAGAGCCTGACATCATCATCCCTGACGACCTGTTTTCTCTGGTGTACAGAGATGATTTTCCGTGGAAAATAACAGTTTTTAAACAGACATCTTCCACCAATGACCGCATATATGAGATGGCTTGCTGCGGGCATCCCGAAGGTGCTGTGGTTTTTGCCGAGACGCAAACCGCTGGACGCGGACGGCAGCTCCGCCAATGGCAATCCAGTCACGGGCTAGGGCTCTGGTTTTCAATCCTCCTGCGCCCACCAACGCCTGTGCAGTCCTCTGGACGCATCACAGCCGCCGCCGCGCTTGCGGTGACGGAAGCTGTCAGGGAGAAAACATTACTGCCTGCCGAAATCAAATGGCCCAACGATGTTTGGATTGGCCACCGAAAATTGGCTGGCGTTCTTACGGAATTGCACGCCGTGCAGGGCAATCAGCCGTGCGTTGTTGTTGGTATAGGCGTGAATGTAAACCACAGTGAAGCTGACTTTGAAGGTGCTGTGCAAAACACGGCCACATCTATAAAAATGGAGGCGGGACGCCCGTTCCGCAGGGCTGTTCTGGCGGCTTCGATACTAGATCATTTTGCGGAATATTACAGCATGGGGTTTGAGGAAATCCGTTCGGCATGGATAGACCGTTGCATGACGCTCGGTAAACATGTCACTTTTGTCGAGGACGGGCGCGTTTTGGAAGGCATAGCCGAGACGCTTGATGACGGCGGCAACCTTCTGGTCAGAAAAACAAACGGGACGCTCTCTGTTGTCCACTCTGGCGAAGTGTTCGTGCGGCATAGCCCAGAGTGACTTTTGTTTTCATGCAAAAAAAAGCCGCCAGACGACCGGTAAAACCAATCGTGTCGGCGGCTCATTGGAATTACGAGAAATCTTATCCCTCTGGCGTATTTATGTAAACCGTCACATAGGAAGGGTTGTTGCTGGCCCACTTCAAGGCTTCATTTTTATCCTTGAAAAAAATGTCCACAACAGGACAGCGGTTGCCATCGCGGCGACTGGCTTTTCTCGATATCACAGCACTGCCAGTGTCCATGGCTACAAATTCATGGCCTATTTCAGGAACGATGATCTTAGACCCGTAAGTTATGACCTTGGGATCCACTGCTGCACTCTTGCTAGAAACCAACTGTTCACCTGTCGAGCTTTGCATTTTGCGGCTCCAGCGATCCGTCCCTTTTCCGTTAGCCCAGTAAACTGTCAGGCGAACTTTCATCTTTTTGACGCTTGGGTCGTTGTCCAGTGCGCTGGTGCGGCTGTTTCCCGCCACGGCACTGGATGGGCCTTTATCGGCGTTTTGTGGGTTTGACGAACACCCCACATTTATCAGAGCCAATGCAGTCATCAATACGATATAGCATGTTTTTTTCATGTTGTTTTTCTCCTTTTGCTATTTATTTTACCGATAATCTTGTAGCCCGAATAGCTTGATCAACAATTGCCCCATAGGTAGTCAACTGTTCTTCAGCACGCCGATGTATTTCGGCGACTGTGTCCGGGTGCAGCGTAAGGTTCACGGCGATCCTGCCAAGCTTTTTTCGGCCAGGATGGTGCGCTGCTACTCTCGATTCTATTCTCATTTCTTCCACAGGAACGGTCATTTGAATTTAAAATTAAACTAAAACGAGAATATTGTAAACATAAATCTTCTTTAAAAAATAAACGCTATTTCTTTGAAATATGTTTATTATAACTTCAAATAATGGGTTGAATCCCGCCTGAAAAATGCTGTCACCAATGAAATTTTAACTTTTTTGTACTGCTCCCTTGACTTCACTCCGTTTATTTTCACACTCTCTCACCATGGCTATAAAAGACCTTATTGACCCCAAGATGATTTTAGACTCTTTGCCTCAGGGTTTGTATGTCTGCGATACGGATCGGAAAATTGTTTATTGGAACCGCTCTGCTGAACGGATCACGGGATGGAAAGCTGAGGAAGTGGTGGGTCACCACTGCTTGGACGATATTTTAGCTCA
This sequence comes from bacterium, assembly GCA_020049135.1. Lineage (GTDB taxonomy): Bacteria > Verrucomicrobiota > Verrucomicrobiia > JADLBR01 > JAIBCM01 > JAIFLJ01. The sequence continues at coordinate 6,910 of JAIFLJ010000058.1, forward strand.
TGTTAATAAAGATTGTCAGCCTCTTTGCGGGAAAGAAAGCTGTCCGCTCCATCGCAGCATAGTGACAGGTGCGGCGAGCGGAAAACCGCTCGTTGTTTTGGGGTTGACGAAAGATCGGGGGCGCATCCCGATGGAGGTCTCGGTGTCTCCGATTCATGATGCGCAGGGGCAAGTGGTCGGAGGCGTTGAGGTATTTCGCGATTTTTCTGAGACCTATCGGGATATGGAACGAGCCAAATGGGTCCAGACCCTTTCCATGAACAAAACATTACCTCAAGACGAAAGGCTTAGTTTTTCCAGTTTTTATCTAGCCCACGACATGATTGGGGGCGACTACTTCGCCATTCAACCTTTGGATGCCGACCGCTACGGTTTTTTGTTGGCTGATGTGATGGGGCATGGCACAGCAGCAGCACTTTACACCATGTGTTTGAGTTTGTTGTGGGAACAGCACTATCAGGAGATCACTTCTCCGAAGAAATTTGCGGGGTTATTGAATCAGGAACTCAGCAAAGCCGTTAAGGAAGAATCTTTTGCCGCAGCCATTTGTGGTGTCATCAATCTGGCAGAAAAAACTGTCCGTATAGCTTCGGCGGGTGGCCCTCCCATCCTTGCCATCCCGGCCTTTGGTGAAATGAGAACGATTAGTTTTTCAGGTCTCCCTTTTGGTGTTTTTGCCAAAACCGATTACGAGGAAACAGTGTTTAACTATTCCTCGGGAGATACTTTGTTAATGTTTACCGATGGTGCTTTTGAAATCCGTGATAAGTGTGGCAAGGAACTCGGAATCTCTGGACTGATGGAAATTCTGAAAAAAATGGATTATCCAAATCAACCGATTGCGGAGAACTCTTTGCAAGAAGAATTATTGAAGTATTCCAACGGAATCCAGTTGGCTGACGATCTGACGCTATTGGAAGTTAGGTTCATCTGAAACTTATGAGCCGTTCATAAATAACATGATCAAAGATGCGAAGCCATTTTTCGCGCAATTTGAGGTGCAACGAAGCCGCACTGAAACAAAGTAGCGCGACCCACTGCCCGTCAAGATCGGCTACATAGCGCAGGCTGTTGCCCACTGTTTGCGTGCTGGCCAAATAATGCTTTTGCTCAATGAGCAAATCTGGTTCGTTCTCTCCTTGGATGTTGATCATGGCTCACAGCTTAATTTCAAAAACCGTGCGCGTTTAGTCATTTTATCAGATCGCAATCATCTCGTTAGTGTTGCTTTTCCAGATGAAGTAGCCCTGCACTGTAACAACCATGACAGACAGTACTGCAACGGGTAACAGGCATAAGATTTTGGAGGTGCGCCAAAGAGATTGCTTGACGGAAAGGGCAAATGCTTTGAAGGTTTGACCACCTAACTATGAAAAAACCAGTTGTATTGATGATCCGCGATGGATGGGGCATCTCCCCAAACGGAAAAGCTGCCGCCGAAAAAGAAGGCAACGCAACGCTGCTGGCCAATACCCCGTTTCACGACCAGCTTTATAAAACTTACCCGATGGGCACGCTCAGTGGCAGCGGAGAAGATGTGGGGCTACCAGAAGGGCAGATGGGCAACTCCGAGGTCGGCCACCTCAACCTCGGGGCGGGTCGCATTGTTTACCAAGACCTTACCCGCATCAACAAAGCCATACGCGAAAATGAACTCGCAAGCAACACCGAGTTAGTTCGCTTTTTTGAAACGCTAAAAAAGGGCGGCGGCGCACTCCATTTCTTTGGTCTGCTCTCCGATGGCGGCGTCCACTCGCACCAAGAACACCTCCACGCACTACTCGAAATCGCGCACAAGGCCGGCATCAAAAAGCTGATGGTTCACGCTTTCATGGACGGGCGCGACACATCACCCACTGGCGGTGCAGAGTACCTCTCGAAACTCTCCGCGTTCATAGCCAAACTCGGCGCGGGAGAAATCGCCACCGTGGTCGGACGCTTCTACGCCATGGATCGCGACAAACGCTGGGAGCGCACGCAGAAGGCGTACGAACTCGTGGTCAACGGCACCGGCGAAGTCCACACAGACCCAGTCGCGGCGATCCGCAAATATTATAAGGAAGTCAACACGGGCGAGATGAAAGGCGACGAGTTCGCCCCAGCCATGGTTTTCAACACCTCGCGCAAGCCGCTGATACAAGACGGCGATGGCATTCTCTTTTTCAACTTCCGTTCGGATCGCGCTCGCCAGTTGAGCGAAGCGTTCCTTCTCCCCGACTTCCAAGGGTTCCCCCGCTCCACAGTGCCGAAGGTTCACTACCTTTGCATGACCGAGTACAACAAGAATTACAAAGCGCCGATAATGTTCGGGCCGCAGTCCATGAAAAATATTTTTTCCGAAGTCGTCAGTGCTGCTGGCCTCACCCAGTTGCGAATGGCGGAAACGGAAAAATATCCGCATGTCACCTACTTCTTCAACGGCGGAGTAGAGGCTCCATACCCCGGCGAAGAACGCCTAGTAACACCTTCCCCGAAAGATGTTAAAACATATGACCTCAAGCCGCAAATGTCGGCCTTAGAACTGACCGAGTCCGTTTTGGCACAGCTCGACACGGGCAAGTTTAATGTCATTATCTTGAACTTCGCAAACCCCGATATGGTCGGACACACAGGCTCGCTACCAGCCGCCATCAAGGCGGTGGAAACCATTGACGCCTGCGCGAAGCGCGTGATCGAAAAGGTGCTCTCCATGGGGGGCAAAATGCTGATCACCGCTGACCACGGCAACTGCGAACAGATGCTCAACCCCGACGGCTCCCCTCACACTGCCCACACTACCAACCTAGTCCATGTCCTCTATGTGGCACCAGATTCTTCCAGCTACGATGTTGGCTCGGGAATACTGGCGGATGTGGCTCCGACACTGCTTGATATGCTGGGCGTTGCCAAGCCTGCGGAAATGACGGGTGTGACTCTGCTCAAGCCGAAAAAATAAGCCGATGTTTTCAAGCCCACATAGGCATTCAATGGAGCCCCTGCTCAAGGGGCTCCTCATCACCAATGTAGTCGTTTTTTGCCTACAGCTACTCACACGCATCACGGCGGGAGGATGGATGGACGACCTTTTCGCCGTCCGCGCCTCAGATGTCATGGATGGGCGAGCCTACCAGCTACTCACTTACTCATGGCTGCACGGAAATGTGTGGCATCTTATCTTCAACATGGTTGGGCTTTATTTTTTCGGGAAAGAGATGCTCCGCACGCTCGGTAAAAACTCTTTCCTTTTCCTCTACATGCTCGGCGGACTTTCCGGTGGCCTGCTGTGGGTGCTTTTCAACATAAATTCATCTGCCCCGATGGTCGGAGCCAGCGGTGCCGTGCTCGCACTGGTCGCAGCCTTCGCCACGCTCTACCCGAGATCGGAGGTTTACATTCTACCCATACCCATACCGATACAGGCTCGTTGGATGGCCATAGGATACGCGGTCGTCTCTATACTACAACTCCTCTCCGAGCCGCACGCGCAAATCGCGCACCTAGCCCATTTAGGCGGTATGCTTGCTGGATGGAGCTATGTCAAACTGATGGGTTTTTCCCATGAACCGATGTTCTCAGATATAAAAATGCCTTCCATTCCATCTTTCAAACTTCCATCAAAAACAGCACCTCCCCCAGTACCTAAACCCACTATGCGCGTCAAAGGCGGCTCCGATTTTATTTCAAAAGAAGTAGACCCCATCCTAGATAAAATTTCAAAAGAAGGGTTTCAAAGTTTGACTCCGCGTGAGAAAAAAATACTAGAAGAAGCTAGAAAAAAACTCTGACAAAAAAGCCGCCTATCACGCAGGCAGCACTTTCACGAGATAACAGGGTGTGATTTAAAGTGGGTGAGGTGAATCTTTTTTTATCAATATGGGCGTTTAACCTCCTGTATAACTGGATGCAACATCCTATGCAGGAACTAGTTGCAAGTCTAGTCTTTCGGCTTGTTTCCCGAGTTTCTGGCGTTGCCTAGCGGACGATTGGGGCGATATTTTGAACGCTTCTGCTTCATTGTATTTTTTACGGGTTTTGATCATCCCGTAGATGACCCGTATGAGCTTGTGGGCACCAGCCACGATCCCTTCGGCTTTACCCAACCTC
>JAIFLJ010000135.1 GCA_020049135.1 bacterium
ATAACACCCTTTCAGGGTTGAAGAAAAACGATTGCATGAGCCTGATTCCATACCTCCCACACTGCCAGACAAAGAGCACGCTATTTCCCAAATCTGGTTTGCTCTACCTCACCCACTTTTAATCACACCCTCTCACGCTTTGCGTCTTACTTTTTTCTTGCCTTGCCCCTTACCCCTTGTCGCTTACCACTTCTTCCATTGGCACTATCTTCGCCAAGATTAGAATTATTAGAAACTGGAATGGCGCGGCAGATTTTTTCCCACCCGTCTATGTTCCAGCGGCTAGGAAAATCCCTGCACTGCTGCGGCTTGACGGACTGAATGTGGCATGTCGGCAGGCCATCGTCCTCCGTTAAAAACACGCACGCCCCACCCCCCGTGGATGCGATCGTGAGCCCCGTCCTCTGCGGCGTCAAAACCATGTGCCTATTTATGAAATCCTCTTCGGACAACCCAAGGTGCTTAGATATTTTGCTGATTTCGGAATCAGTCAGCCGCACCATTCCTGGCCACCGACAGCAGTTGCCGGAGCGCTGGCATATATAACGGGGTGCTGACTGATCCACGGTTTTTGTCATCATATTGTGTGAAAATATTTTTTATCACACAAACTCGGCATGGCACGGATAAAAAATGGGCTTTGCTTGCGCAATTCGCCAGACTTGCTAGTGTCCATATCAATATTAGAAAAGTGAACAGCAGTTATGCGATTTTTGTTTAACCTGCATCCAGGGGTAGATGTCACGGTTTCGATCAAAGGCGAACTGGCATCGCGCGGGCCTATCAAGGTGCTGCGCGGAGGCTCCGTCATTGGCTTCGTCGCTGGATATAAAATCGTGGTGGAAGGCGCGGTTCACGGCAAAGTCAAAAGCCACGAGTCGGTCGAGGTTCATTCGATGGGTCTTGTGAAAGGCGATGTCACGGCCAACTCGCTCACCGTTGATGAGGGCGGCGTCCTGCAAGGCCTATGCCGCATAGGCGTGGATGATGTCCGCGAAACCGATATGTCTAACAAATCAGGCGGAGAGACAAAACCCGCAGTCGAAAACTCGTCTAGCTGGTTCTGGCAAAGAAGAAAATGAAGCTCCCACCATCATTCAAGCCGCTTTCGTCCGAGCCTAGGATTCTGAAATGCTTCGCGTGCGGCTCCGAAAACGAGTCGCCCATCAACGCCATCACGCTCCTCTGCCTGCACTGCGGGCGTCCCGTTGATCTCAGCGACTACGAGGTTGACACCTTCCATAGCAGGAGCATCCAGACATACGGCGAAGTATATGTCGGTGTGCGCGGTAAATACCACGGCTCCAAGCTCGTTGCGGGACGCCTTATCGTCCACGGCACGCTTGATGCCCCTTACGAGGCGCACGAGATGGTTCTCGGCAAAGTGGCTCACCTGACCAGCTACGGCTCGCAGCACTCGCTGCATGTCCTAAGCGGCAGCCGCATCAAGCTGCAACAGGTGATTACAGCCAGAGAGGCGTTCATTAGCGGTTTCCTCGAAACCATAGGTGGCCTGAGAATCACTGGCACGATCGTGATCAGAAAAGGTGCCACGCTCATCGGCAAAGTGGAAGCTCACGCCATAAAGGTCGAAAAAGGCGGACGCTACGAAGGCCAGATCGTCATAGAAGGCCATGCCTCGCTCCTGAAAGACGATGCCAACACAAAAAACAACCGCTAGAAAAAATGAAAAAAATATTTTTTATTTTACTAGCTGCAACTGCCATGTGTCCACATACCTCACTAGCACTTGAAGACTTCGTTTATGAAATCCCGTTCGCAGAGACCGCACAGATTGATGGGGACGCCGCAGAATGGAAAAGCTCTGCACTAGAAATCCCGCTCGTCTCCGATGTGCGAGGCGTCCGCCCAGCATCGCCTCACCGCATATCCGATGCCAAATTTTATTTTGCGTGGAACCAGAAAGGTCTCCTAGTTTTTGCTGAAGTAAAAGACAAACACATCCAAGATGGCGGAACATTTCTCTGGGAAAACGACAATGTTTCCATTTTTGTTTCAAACCGCCAAGGCGGGCAAGACAAAATACAGTTTGTCTTTTCGCCCCATCTGAATGGAGAGCAGATTGAACTGCAACACACAATCCTCAACCAAAGAAGTTCAAGGCCACTGACAGAAAAGCCGATGTCTTGCCAATCGGCAGTTAAAAAAAATGACGATGGCTACAGCGTTGAAATTTTAATCCCACTAGAACAGGTCGGCGTGACACCGTCCGAGGGGCTGGAAATCGGCTGCAATGTTTCTGCCACAGATTATTTGCCCAGAGCAAAAGACGCCAAAAAATCAGCAGCCCACACGCTATCGTGGAACATGTGCGGCGACTCGCATTATTATTTCCGTGGGATGAACAGAATACGCCTATCGGCGAAAGCCGGGCAGCGTCCAGTAACGGAGGTTAAATCATTTATAATAAACGAGCCTCGCGAATGGTTTTTCTCCGTTTTCTCCAAAGAACCCCTCGGAGGGAAAACAATATCGGCCACGAATGCTAGTGGGAAACTGTGCAGTCTGACCATGCACAAAAACACCATTGGTAATCACGCCGCATTTTCGTTTCAGCCATCACCAGAAGAACTGGCCATGCCTGCCACAATCAATATAGACGATATCCCAGTGGCGGAAGTCAACCCGAAGATGATCGCCTGGGATTATAATTTCCGCGCCAAAGTGAACCGCTATCTGGATGATGACGACAGAGAGCCATTCCCAAAAGGCGGCATTGTCTTCACAGGACATTCGCAGATAGACATGTGGGAAACTATCGAGGCAGACATGGCACCGCTAAAAGTTTTGCGCCGTGGCATTAGCGGGGCGCAGGCATTTCATATCGTGGAATTCATGGATGAGTTGGTCATAAAACACGCCCCGTCAAAAGTTGTCTATTTCATAGGCGGCAACGACATGCGGGCGGGTAAATCACCACAGGAGATATTAGCGCAGATAAAAATTTTTGTAAACGCGCTGCAAAAAAAATGTCCAAGCGTCAAAATCTGGCTGGTCGGCATACAGACGACAAAAGACGACATGGCTGCATTCAGGTCAGAATACAATAGCCTCCTGAAAAAATACGCCGCCGAATCTCATGGCAAAATTACATTCATCAACCCAACCGCACTCCTTATGGACGACAAAGGCCAAATCCCCGCTGAATATAAAAAATTTGATAATGTCCACTTTAGCGAAAAAGGCTATGCGCTGATCGCCCCAGAAATCAAAAAAGCTCTCATGGAACCAGCCAAACAGACTGAGCAAAACAAGAAAACCAAGAAAGAGTCCCTGCTCTTCGGAAAACACCTGAATAATTAGCTGGGAACGCCGGCATCTTTAGCTGGGGACGCTGGCGGTCTCAGCACTCCGTGTTGGTGCTAATGATTCGGGGGAAAACAAGGTCAGACTAAAACGGCCCCTTGAACTTGGGGTCTGGAATATCCAGAGGCAACTCGCTCTTAAACCATTCTGGGTCAGGACTGCGCCCCAAACACTGCATTATTGACGAAGCCAAGTGCGCGGCACGCGGATAGTATTCCGCAGCCAGCGCGGGAGATGCTGGTGCAGGGACATCCGGCGACGCCAGGCGCAGCACTGGGGCACGGAGCAGCGCAGGATTTATTTCTGCAATGCGAGCCACGATCTCTGCTCCGATGCCGAACGATTTGCACCCCGTGTCCATCACAGCCAAGCGGCCTGTTTTCTTAACCGAAGAAAGCACCGTCCCCATGTCCAACGGGCTCACCGTGCGCAGGTCTATCACCTCGCAGGAAACACCTTCTGCGGCCAGCCATTCCGAGGCACGCAACGCCTCCAGCACCGCGTAGGAAACCGCTACAACCGTGAAGTCATCCCCCTCTCGGGCGACCCTAGCTTTCCCGATCGGAACAGAATAGTGGCCATCCGGAACGATTCCAGAAACGGAATGAAGCCACCTATGATCCAGATAAATCACGGGGTTATCGTCCTCTACTCCAGCAATGAAAAGCCCCTTAGCATCAAGCGGTGTGGCGGGCATGACCACTTTCAGCCCTGGCACATGCGCGAACCACGCCTGCAAACTCTGCGAGTGCTGTGCCCCCTGCCCCCACCCCCTGCCCAAAACCATGCGGATCATGAGCGGAACAGGCGTTTGCCCACCGAACATGTAAAACCATTTGGCTGCTTGGTTGACTATCTGCTCCATAGAAAGCAGAGCAAAGTCCAAGCGCTGGTGAGTTAATACAGGTCTCATGCCACGCAAAGCTGCCCCCACAGCCACGCCAGTTATCGCGTTCTCCGAACATGGTATATCAAACACGCGCTGCTCGCCGTATTTTTGCTGAAGCCCCAGCGTAGTCCCAAAAATGCCCTTGGGATCAGAGACTCCCAACCCCATCAAAAAAACGCTGGCGTCACGACCCAGACAGATGTCCGCTGCCTCGCGCATGGCCTCCGCATAAGTGATCGTCCGTTCCATATTTTTTACTCTGCAAAAAGAGGGCCGAAAAGTTTATCTGGAGCAGGAACAGGGGCTGCCTCAGCGTGTGCAAAAGCTTTTTCGATCTCTGCTGATAATTCATTTTCCAGCAACTCTGCCCACGCTCCGTCCCAAAGCCCGCTCTCGCGCAGGCGCGTCTCCATTTTTTTGAGCGGACACCTCTCTTTCCAAGCGAGAAACTCTTCCTCTGGGCGGTAGCCGATGTCGTTGTCGTAATTTGGCCCACAATGCTCCCGCCAACGGTATGTTTTGAACTCCAGAAACAACGGGCCGCCGCTGACTCTTGCTTTTTCCACAGCCGCCCCGGCCAGTTCGGACACGGCGCAAACATCATTGCCATCCGCAGAAAAACTTTCAACACCATGCGCCGCCCCAAGCCCTGCTATATCACGATTGCTCGGCTGCCTCACATACATCGGCGAATAGACTGAGTACAAGTTGTTTTCGCAAACGAATACGATGGGTAATTTTTTCAGCGATGCGAAATGAAGGCTCTCGTGAAAAACGCCCTCTTCGGTAGCTCCTTCACCGAAGAAAACAACTGTGACGCGATCCTCTCCCTTCATCTGAGATGCCAACGCCGCCCCTGTAGCAATCGGGAGCGTACTGGCCACTATCGGCACGGCACCCAAAAAACCTGCGCCTATATCCACGAGGTGCATGGAACCGCCTTTGCCACCGCAGCAGCCGTCCGCCTTGCCGTGAATTTCGGAAAGCATGGCCTGCAACGAGCCTCCTTTGGCCAAGTAATGGGCGTGTGAGCGATGCCCACTCATCACATGATCATCTTTTCTCAAGCGCGAACAGACGCCCACGGCCACGGCCTCTTGCCCGATGCTCAAGTGAACAGGACAACGCATTTTTTGCCCTGCGTACCTATCGGCTATCGCCTCCTCCACGCGGCGCAAATAAAGGAGCTGCCGATAAAGAGCCGTAGCCACATTTTTTTCGGTATTTGCGTCTCTGTTCACTCGCGGTTTTGATTTGCGGTTAGATAATAAAGTTAAAAGTTGAGCAGAGACATGCCGCTCTTGACTAGCTGCTGTTTGGAAATCGGCTGAGCATTGCCGACAATTTTGACCGCTTGCGCTCCAGCCAACTGCCCCAAGAATGTAGCCGCCCCCACAGACATCCGTCGGGCTGCTGCCAACGATGCTACTGAAAAAAACGCATCCCCTGCCCCGACCGTGTCAGTCACTTGTTTTTCGATGGACGGCATCTTGCAGGGCACTTCACCATCATGCAGACCGAGCGTCTCCACGGGGCCGCGTGTCAGCCACGCATAGCCTGCGCCGAGCTGCTGCCGAAGTGCCTCCATCTCCTTGCCGAAATCTGGCGTGCGCGAACCACAGGCCAGCATGAGTTCCTGCTCGTCCAATGAAAACACATTGGCGCGGCGGTACTGGCGGTTGATGATGTTGAACCCATGGTTGTTACTGTTGGTCTGGCAATTCAGGCAGAAAAAAGGTGCTTGCTCCTCTACAAAGCTCCGTATTTCCTCGTGGAAAAAGCCGTGCCCGAAATCGGCAGCCAGCACGACATCGCAATCCCGTATGCGCTCGCCCAGCAAAGTTAGTATGCGTTTTTTCACCGTTTCTGACGGCGGATTAGCATCAATGTAGTTCACCGAAAAAAGTTTGTGCAACTCCTTGCCTTCAGAAAGTGGTTCCACAAAACGCTGCTTTAGCACCGTGGTGAATGACGGGTCGCGCACAAGCCAGTCGTCCTGCGGATCGAGCCAGACTTGCAGGTATTCTTCCAGCCAAGGCTCTGCGCCCACTAACCCCACGAGACTCACCTTGCTCGTGAACTGTTTCACATGGCGGTAAACAGCCAACGAGCCGCCAGCCTGCGTCTCTTCGCGCAGAAAACGCCCTGAAATGATTCGGTTTTTCGATGTCAAACCCTGCACCTTCAGGCACGAATAGCGGTCGAGGATTATGTCGCCAATAACGAGCACCTTGAGCCCAGCCAACGCGTCCACTTCATCGCGCAACTGTTCCGGTGTTAGATTCTTCGAGAGGTTGCGACAGAACTCGCTCATCTCTCCAGAAACAGCACTAAAATTGTTATTTAGAATGCGCGTGGAACTGAAAACCACCGATCCCACATAGACGATCTTAGCACCAATTTTTTTAACAGCGGACACATCCTCGTAAATATTGCCAGTGACATCGTTCTCAGGTTTTTCGTACTCGCGGCCTTTGCAGTAAATGTGCGGCCTGACGCACTCGATGGCTTCTACTGCGGTAGGGAACGGGATCAGCACCACATAATCTACACTGCCCAACGAAGAGAGAAACTTGGCTCGCAGATCGTCATTGAAGAATGGTCTCCCAGGCCCTTTGTTCACAAACTTGCCAGCCGTAACTGTGGCAACCAAAACATCCCCGTGCGATTTGGCTTCTTCGAAATGGTAAATATGACCTGGGTGTATCAGGTCGAATGTCCCGTGACATTGAACAATTGTTTTGCCCTCTCTTCGAAGGCAACCAAAAAAAGACTCCGCTTCGCTGAACGGTATGATTTTGTGATTAAACATGGTGAACCTCTCTATACTGCCATAAAATCGTAGCATGTAGCACGCCGCGCCAACCTCATGCTTTTCATGTTGTGAAACGCGGGGGCATCGGGGTCGGGATAAAGCCCATCCTCTATCGCACGGCGCAAGTTTCGGACTTCTTTGGCAATCGAACTCGTGGGTTTAAACGCGAGACAACGCCCCAATTTTTCCGATGAGATATGGTAGTCGCGATGATCCACCGTCTCTTCCACGCGGATTTCGACATCTAGGTCTGAAAGCTCGGCGCGGATGATTTTGGCTATCTCCATCACCTTGTGATTTTCAAAACCAAAATTGAAAGTTTGCCCACTAATAGCACCAGCTTCGGCTCCCAGCAGAAACGCGTAAAAAGCGACCACATCTGTCATGCCGACATTCGGGCGACGCTGGTTGCCGCCGTGAACCGTTATCACCCGTTTCAGCAATGCGTCTGCGGTCAGCTTGTTGACGGTGAGATCAAAACGCTGCCGTGGAGATTCACCGCAAATTGTTGCTGGGCGAACATTGACTGCACAAAAATCGGGCGCGGCGGCGGCCTTCACGAGCCACTCAGAAAGCATCTTGTATTTCGAATAAAAAGTGAGCGGTTCAGGTTCTAGCCGCTCCGTGACATCCGCCGCCGCCTGTATGCCGAAAACGCTGCTTGATGACGCGTTGATGAAACGCTTCACACCAACTGATTTGGCGATGGAAATGAGCATCCCCACTGCGTCGAAATTAACCTGCCTCGTGAGCACCTCATCTACCTGCCCTGTCGGGTCGTTGGATATGGCCGCAAGATGTATCACGGCATCCGCCCCGCGCACGGCTCTACCAACCGCATCGGGATCGCGCAAGTCGCCCTCAACAAAATCGAACTTGGACGCCCAGCCGCCAAATTCGGGTCTGTTTTGCAGCGCATCCAAACCAGCACGCGAATAAAGCATGGCGTCCAATACACTGACCTCCAAGCCGAGGGAGAGCAGGTGCGGAACCAAACGGCTCCCTACATAGCCAAAGCCTCCTGTCACCAATACTTTTTTAATCATATAATCACGGTTTGTGGATGTAGTGGTCGGGCAATTTGCGGAGTGTTTCAATCGCCCCCGTCACCCATTCTATTGTTTCGTCTATCACGCCGTCAAGCGTGCGGGCATCCGCCCATCCGAGGTCTTTTCTGGCCTTCCTGCTGTCCAGCAGATAGGCCGCATCTTTACCCGGGCGATCATCGGAAATCTCCACGGCATCTTCAAATGCCACGCCCATGCGCACACAAACTTTTTGAACAAGCTCCCTGATCGAAATGTTCAGCGCAGTCGAAAAATGGTAAACCTGACCTAGCTCCCCTCGCTCCGCCACGAGACCCGTCCCCTCCGCGACATCCATGATGTGTATGAACGAACGGAGAGAATGTCCACCTCCGTGCAGTGGTAACCTGCGCCCCGTCAATATGGAAAAAACCGTTTTGGGGAGTATGCGATAAAGCTGCTGACCCGGGCCGCACACATTAGCCGCCCGCGTAAAAACGACAGGGAAACCGTAACGCCTGAAAAAAGTCATCAAGTGAAGATCGCACGCAGCACGCGAAGCGGCGTAAGGCGTGCTCGGGTTGTAAGACGCATCTTCCGTCACGAGACCTGAGCAACTCCCGTAAACCTCGGGCGTGGAAACATGAACATATTTTTTCAGGAACGAAAATTTTCTCAGCCGCTCATGCAGGCGCACTTGGGCAAGCACATTGGTGGCATACCAGTGATCCGGGTTGTCCCAACTTTCGGCCACCATGCTTTGCGCAGCAAAATTGACGATGAAATCTGGTCTGAACTCTTCCACGGCATCTGCCATGCGCCCCGTGTCATAGTTTAAATCCATCTGCGCAAAACGGAACCCAATGCCTGCCGCCCCGACACAGCCCCACTTGTAAGGTAAAAAAACCGGATCAGGCTCAGGTGATCGGCTCACGCCCATGACCTCGTTTCCGTTCTGAAGTGCCCAAGCCACAAAGGTGGCTCCTGAAAAAGCGTTGCTTCCGATGACAAAATATTTTCGGGGCATGGTAATTGTCTTGTTCCCATTTCAAAAAATCTACAGCAACAAGATTAAACTGAAAAGCACGAAAGTGAGAAACTTAGCGCGTGTAAATTGATGGGTATTAAGCTGGCAAGGTTCCGATTCCGGTTCCTGAGAGTCCTGCATCCGTGTTGGCAACAATGCAGCAAATACTCTCAAGCTCTGCTGGAGGAAGTGAAGGACAAGCATGCATGAGAATCACTCTTGGGTCGTGAATTTGGCGACAAGGGCGGAGAGGAGGTTCGCGGCGGTGGCGCGGGATGCGGCAAGCTGTGTTTCAAACGCGTCCACCAAGGCCATCAGTTTATCCACTTTGGTCATGATCCTGTGTTATTCTCCTTCCATCATGCTAAACATGGTAAGTCACGGCGTCCTTGTCGCCGATGCGGAGATGTCCAGCCTTCTGGAGCTTTTCCAGCATGTCAGCGGCGTCGGTGTCGGTGGCGTCCTTCCCTAGCTGGGATTTAAGATGACTCAGCAGGGTCTTCTTCTTTTTCGGGCGGTTGGCGACATTCTTCCGCAGGCGCTCCAGCACCCGATCCAACGGCTCCTCTTGTCCCGCTGATTCTGCCTTCGATGCCACGGTTGCAGCATTGGCGGTGCCGGAGAGGGGCAGCGTGGCGAAACTGTTGTGGCGGTAAGCGTGAATGTGCCTGCTCCGCAGGTGCTCAACCAGCGGGTCAAAACCTGTATCCTTGGAGACGATGTGAATGTAGGCGGCAGGGTCGCTGCTCACCGTCCGACCCACATAGTAGGCGAGCGTAAAATCTAGGGCGTTCTTGCCAGAAGACGCCAGACGGACAAGATGCACGGAGGCAGCATGCGCCATCAGTTTTTCAACAAGTCCGACATCCAGTTTGGTCTGCTTTGCTCCTAGCAGAAGAGTGAAGTTCACCGACTTGGCTCCGATGACGGAGACATCAATCTGATGAACATTCTCAAAGTCCACAAAGACATGGTTTAGCGGCGGAGCGATTTCGTTCATGGCAGGCATTGGTTTCATTGGTTGGTGAGTTCAGCGACGAGGGCGTAGAGGAGGTTCGCGGCGGTGGCGCGGGAGGCGGCGAATCGGTCGAACTTCTGGAAGAAAGTTTCCAGCTTCATGCCTTGGCTTCCTCGGCACGCACCCATTCGAGGAGCTTGGATTGAAGCAGTTCCTTTGAGGGGAGGTAAAATTGGTATTCCTTAGCGTGGATGTTGGCGTCTTTTGGGGGCGTCAGTTCCGCGCCATACGGCGCCCGCTTCTCGCCCTTCTGCTCATGCTCGACGATGCGGCGGCCAATTTCGAAATTAGTCATCACCTGAAAGGTATCAATCACCGACGCGACGCCCCGCTGGGCGGACTGGATGAGGTGTGGCACTTCGGCGATAAGCGGGGGGGCGAGGCCATCGGCTTTCACTTTAGCGGATGCTGTTTTCTTTTGGGCAATGGGCTTCTTTTTCATCGGGTGATAGCCTCCATGAGTTGCTCCTTCAACTGGCCGCGTGTCGCAGCGATCTGGGCGAGCAGACGCTCGTATTCGGGCAGGAGGTAGTCCGCAGCGATAAAATATTTTCGAGGCTTGGTAATTGTCTTGTTCCCGTTTCAAAAAATCTACGGCAACAAGATTAAACTGAAAAGCACGAAAGTGAGAAACTTGGAATTTGCATGGAATGGTTCATCACAAAAATGACATTTCTCACCTTCAGGCAACATCTATTAGCCTAAAAAGGAAAATGAAAGTGGCAAAAAATCCAACCAAAAGCCAGCATTTTTAAGACCTTCTGAAGTTTGGGGAAAAGTAAAAAAGGGGGCAGGCTGACATTTGTGACTGTTTGCACCATGTTCTGAACTCTTTGGTGAAGTGGCTTGACCTCTGCTAGGCTACGCA
>JAIFLJ010000213.1 GCA_020049135.1 bacterium
GCTGATATATAACACCCTTTCAGGGTTGAAGAAAAACGATTGCATGAGCCTGATTCCATGCCTCCCACACTGCCAGACAAAGAGCACGCTATTTCCCAACTCTGGTTTGCTCTACCTCACCCACTTTTAATCACACCCGGTTGCATCAGCCATCTGAAATAGGTGGTGTTGAAAGAACGAAGAGGCCAGCGGGACGCTGCGTTCCCAGGTTGCATCGGTGCAAAATTTGGGTTCAAGGCAGATTAAAAAAGCCTTCAAGTGGGCCATTTTTTTTCTTGTATGGGTCAAGGAGAGGAAAAATAAGTGCTGATGAGGCGTTCTTGCCTGCCATCCTGCCATCAAGGATGTGGAGCCGCCTATGAGTGGAACCTTCTCTCCTCATAAGCCTTCCTATGCCTTGCCGCAATCGGAAAGCGGTGTCCGATGACTGGGCACAAAACCCGAGCGTTTTGACCCTTTGCTTGTGCGTCACAGAGTGGTTGGAGTTCCAAGGGCATCTCGTGACAACCAAATCCGTCAGAGCCAAGTCGTCGGCAGGAGGAAGATCACCCAACGAAATGTCGAGCCCAGTCCATGCCCCGCCTGTGGCAAACAGGATCGGATATCTGCCGTCCCCCTTTCTGGCTGATTCACAGGCATCCAAGAAGGCGTATTTTAGGGCAGAGAGAGGCGCCTCATCTCGTTTGTGCAGTAGGCTAGTCCGCTTCCGATCCGATTCTGAGAAGCGCCGGTGCAGGCTTTCTGCGTCTGCATAAGAGTTGCAGAGCACTAAAACCCCGCCTGCAGCAGAGCCTGAGATGCGGTAGATGCACCCTGACACCTCGTTGAGCCAGAGCAGCCCGTCTGGGCGATCCTCAGCTAGGAACTCGTTGTTGTGAGAATAAGAAAGGGAGCTTTGTTCTTGGGCGGACGGGATGTGGCAGGTAGGATCATAAATCCATCTTGCAACCACTGGGGGGAGTGCCACCAACGAGAGCGACGGCAACGCTAAGGTGTTGGCAGCAAACGCATAGTCTGACCATCCGACCCTCGGTATGGCAAGCGTGCCGCTGACACAGGCAACACCACGCACATTGTCCCATATAGATTTCAGGATGTGTCCAACACTTTTGGGGCCAACAGAAATAGAACACCATCCACGGACGCGTGAGCGCCTCACTATCCAGCATGTTGCCACATTACGGTTCGCGAGTTGCGAGAGGCATCGCCTCCACTGCTCTGAAGTGCTAGAGTCTTTCACTTTTGTCCGCCCCATTTCATCAAGCAGTGTTTTGGCGGCGGTGGCAAGCTGCGCGGGCGGTGTGCTTGAGACCAGCCGGTCGGAGGGGAACAGGTTTTCGTCAGACAGAACATCTTCGAGTTTCAATGCGGCTGCGACAGTTTTATCGCATCTGGCAAAGGCAGCTTTCACCCTAGAAAGTGCGAGGTCGTAATCGAGCTGCGATGCCACTGCGCCCTCAAACAAATGGGCTTCATCAAGCAGGAGCCATGCGTAATCTGGCAGAGGGGAGGAAGAGCCACGGCTTTTTATTCGGGCATCTATCGCCAGCATAGCGTGTGTGGTGACCAGTAGGCGGGCATCCTCAGCGGCCTCCACAAGCATGTAACGCCCGTCTGACTTGTAGTCAGATTTTGACGATAACTCGACTGCATGGCACGGGAACCCTTGCGGGGCCACATCTTCCAAGGAGAGCATCAGGCCAGGCACTGGGCTACCGTTTAATCTGGAGATAATCTGGGCTTCGCGCCCTCTCGGCTCCATCCCGGTATCTATCCAGTTCATGAGCGGGTTTATCTCTTTCTCCGAAAACCCATTCTCACCGCACAACTGGTTGGCGACAGAGCGCAGCGCATATTCATCCACAAACTGACGATAGCCGAACACTGGGACAGGAGGTGTGCCTGCTATGCTTGCGGAAGACCATTCGGCCAGGGCATGTATCACGCCTTCGATGGTGGGCACAGCAATGACAGCGACGGATTCTTTGCTAGACTTGCAAGCATCGGCAGCAAGCCGAAGCAAAACCCGCGTCTTGCCTATACCTGTGCTCCCCTCAGCCAAGACTTTCTTGCCTGCCAAAAATGGGGTTTTAATCTGGTTATAGAACTTTTGCTGCTCGCTCCTTGAGAACACTTTCTCCTCCTCAATGGCACCCTTGAGTCCAGCTTCCATGAATGGCGGCTGGGTGGCCAACCATTGTTCGACAAGAGATGATGCCAGCAGACGCATGGTGGTATTGTGCTGTTCGGCAGTCACACGCAGCGACTCGCGCAAGACACCCTGAAGGTAAAGAGACTGCTTGTCGTAATGGGATGTATCCCTGACAAGTGGGCGTGGCTCGATTCCTTTTTTCAAGGAATCCAGTAAAATCTCACGGACATTATCGCTGAGAGAGAGTCGGTTCTGATTGCAACGAGAATTGAGCGTTTTTTTACAAAACAACACTTCTATAACCATGAGCAACACTAAACAAAAAAACAAATAGTTGTCAACATAAGTCAATTTATCTTCATAGAACTGTTGACAAAAGCTGGATTTTGGCGTAAAAGTTTTTGCGTGCAGATGAATTTTCTATCCGTCACCTTGACAGGGAACGAAGGATCTCAATCAGGTGATCGTGGCAGGGCGTGGCTCGGATCCCGTCTCAATAATGCGGATGCTGAGGATGTTCGTGATTTCTTCAACAGGAAGGATGCGTTTGGGCAATTCCCGTTGACTCGCGCCTACGGCAATCGAAATGGAGAGGTGGTGGCGGTTGCGCTTGGTGAAAAGGTGGATCTGCTTGCCCGCCTCCTACCAGCCCTCACTGAAATCGCATCGTCATGCACCATCAAAAGAGGGATTATTGCTGCAACACCATCGGAAAGCCCACGCCTGTTCCGTGCGACAGTGCTTGCCATGCGCTCATTTGGTAGCGATCCTGACTTTTCAAAAAAACTTAGGGAGGGAAACAGCGATGCTGTTAACACTGTATCCGATGCGATACAGAAAAGAATCAACACAGACTTTATCCGTTACCTCGACATCCCTCCAGCACAGGACGCCCCAGAAGGATTTGAGGACTTCCGTGTGGTAAGGTTTTTGAATCCAGTCGTGGCAGTCCAAGAGCACGATGGGAAAAAGCGGCACTTCGTCGGTGGAACTGTGCTGTTTGAGGGCGCGGTTGACCTGCACGGCCCCTTCTGGGCTTTTGGCCGTCTGACATCAAAAGGATGGGGGAAGGTTTTACGGGCAAGCGGAGGGCACGAATATGATAGATGGTGAAATGCTCTTGGCCTCGGAGTTGGTAGCAAAAGCTCTCCACTTAAACCCAGATGGCGTGAAACAAGCCGATGGAGGTATATGCATCTGCTGCGGGAGAAAAGTTGCCGCTGGAGAACTGGGTTTGAGCGACCTGCCATTCGGCTCGTCATTTACCGATGGACCACAGATCGCTTGGGGAAAACATTTACCCAAAAGGCTAGTTTGTGGCTGGTGCAATATTTTTTTCAGGAAAAAAATTATAGGTAAAGTGCAAAAGTTTATAGCAACCCAACAAGAAGTGTTGCCCATGTGGTCTAAAGATGATCAGTCTTGGGTTTGGGCCAACCTCCCCCACCCCCCGTTCGTTATTTGTGGAACGGACGCAAAAATGCAGCACATAGTTTGGCAAGGAACAGTGACAGAATCTCTAGGTCTGGTGTACTGGCGTGTCGGAAAAGTAACCCGTCTTGTCCGCTACGAACTCGTGAAGGCACTCTCATCGGAGGTCGCTGCTTTTTTTAAAAGCGAAGAAAAAAGGAAACACAGCTCACCATTTCTGATGTTTGATTGGGGCGATTTGTACGCTGGTCAAATCAGAGAGAAGGACGAGACGCTCATGAAACAGTCGGAAGAAGGACGGCGTCTATTGAAAAAATTATCGGAGATGAACATAGCAGAAACCAAGGTTATGACGAGCATTCTGGAGTATGGCGAGAGACGGGTGCCCAAACCGACTCCCATGAATCTCTCATAACCAACCTGAACCCAAAAAATGAAAAAAATAAACATTGAATTATTGACCACATCACCGCTGCATATCTCCTCGCCAGAAAAACAAAAGTATTCATTTGATGAGGGACGCATAGATTACCGTGGCCAGCAGCCTTTGACGCGAACAGTCCGGATGCCTGTTCTGCTATCCAATCCATTATTCCCTGAGACGGACAACCCTCTCACAAGTGTAGAAGTTCCGATCATCCCTCCAAATTCATTGCGCGGCGCGTTCCGCCGTGCGTGTGCAGGTGTAGTTTTTGATGCGATCAAAGAATCCGACCCCAACGGGCGTATAGACAGGATGACATACCACTCAATGATGTGCGGTTCACCCACGGCATCGCCAGATGGGAAAGTGACATTGGATGATATTGTCCACGCCCAAAAAGACCCGTTCCTGTCCCTGTTTGGTGGCGGACCAAGGATGCTGACCAGCGGATACCGAGTGATGCCTGGATGGCCGAAGTACCGCTTCATGATTGACCAAGGTATCATACCATTTCAAAACGATGAAACTATCACCCCGCTGACAGTAGAGCCTAGGCGTAGCGGAATGTTATTCACTGGCGTCTTGGCTTTCGCAAAAGTTGATGACCTCACCCGTTTCTCTGACCCAAAAGCATGTGAGTCAGTGAAGGAATATGAAAAAGCAGTTGCCGAATGGATGGGTGATGTCTCCAGATCGCAAGAGAAGCGTGCCGCGCAACGGAAGGAAAAAACAAAGGGCGAAGATGCTGAAAAAAAGATGGGGCTCGCTTCACTGAACTGCGTCGAGTTCATCCCGCCCGGCACTCCGTTTTGGAGTGAGGTTATCTTCTCCCCGTATTTAACACCCGCAGCCATCGGCCTCTTTCTGCTCGGTCTGCAACGGTGGCTCAACAAGCAGTCCATCGGGGGTTGGGGGCGTGCTGGATTCGGGCGATTTGATGCTCTGGTCAAATGCGAAGGTGTGGCGCTATTCGATAAAACGACTGGCTCTTTTACAGCCACCGATCCTGCTGAGGAACTGATTGCAAAATGGAAAGAAGAGTCCAAGAAAATCAAGCCGAATATCTTGGATGAACTGCATGCCCCAGCCAAAAACAAGGACAAGAAAGATGCAGAATTATAGACCATTCAGGGCATTGGCCGTCCTGACATCGCCAATAGTTGAGCCAAGCCGTCCGATACTCTTGGACTCACTGGTGGCATGGGCTGCCGTGGACAGAGCAAAGGCGGGCGGATGGATTCCATCGCAAAACGAAATCAGGGGATTATTGCTCGACCTGCCGCTGGCCAAACACTCTTACGAAGATGAATGGGTCTGGATGGCTTCGTGCATGATGTGGCGCGGAACAATCTCGCAACCATTCCAACACCAGTTCACGCTCAAGGTTGATAAGAACGACTACGCCCGCGACCGCAACAGCATCTACAAAAAAGGCCCTTCCGTTCTGACTGAAGGGACCGGGCAATTCAAGCTCTACGACCTGCGTCAAACACTGCGGCAGGCCGAAATGGCCGAATGCTATGGAGTTGGTGATATAGATGCTGTTACAGAACTATTGCATAGGGTTCCCGCAATCGGAAAGCGCACCAGATGCGGTTGGGGGACTGTAAAGAGCTGGACGATAAAAGAGATGTCCGAAAATGAGTGTGAGTGGTGGCTGCGCCCAATCCCCTTCGGCATGAAGAACAGTCTCCCGCCAATGTGTGACATGAACGCATTCTCTTTGGGGCGTGCTGTTACAACACCCCCCTACTGGGATCGGGTCAGAGAACAAAAGGTGATTATCCCCATCCAGTCATGGTAATTGTCCATCATTCAACGGATTTTTATAATCCGTCTGATTACGCCCAAAGCTTTTCCAAAAATCACCCCGCAGCCTCCCAGCGTGCGTAAATGCCGCAAGGAAGCACTGGAATACCCTCGGAGACAGGCAGACCAATCTCGCCGCCGTAACACGCCCCACCTGCCCCTCTGCGGTGCATGGCGAGAGCCGATGAAAGTATCGTGGGCGAAATACCTGTGGTGTAGCAATTGACCAAAAAATATAGCGGATTATCGGAAAGCAGCAAAACCGTTTGCTCCAGCAACTCCCACAAGTCGCGTTCCAACTTCCAGACCTCGCCCTCGGCTCCGCGCCCGTAAGACGGCGGGTCCATCATCACTGCGTCGTAACGGTTGCCACGCCGTATTTCGCGGCGCACAAACTTGAGGCAATCGTCCACTATAAAACGGATTTGTTTATCGCCTAGGCCGGAGAGCCGTGCGTTCTCGCCGCACCATTGCACCATCCCCTTTGCAGCGTCCACATGGCAGACGGACGCCCCGGCAGCAGCGGCGGCAAGTGTGGCTGCCCCTGTGTATCCGAAAAGATTCAGGACATTGACGCGCCTCCCAGCTCTGCCGATGGTTTCTTTTATCCAATCCCAGTTTGCGGCTTGCTCAGGGAAAAGACCCGTGTGTTTGAAATGCGTCGGCCTGATTTTAAAAACCAAATCGCGGTATTTTATGCACCATGATTCTGGTAGCTTTTTTTTGAACTCCCACTGCCCGCCGCCGTTGTCCGAGCGATGGTAAACCGCATCGTGCCTGCCCCATTCCCCATCCAGAGGCCAAATGATTTGCGGATCGGGACGAATCAAAAAAATATCCCCCCATCGCTCTCTCTTGAGCCCATCGCCGCACTGCAAAATTTCGTAGTCCGCCCACCCATCCGCCAAAATATGGCGCGGTTTTACCAGAGTGTTGCCATGCGTTTCGCCAAGTGTCTTGCCCATGAAAAATCAGGATACAGATTTTTTCAGCGATTTTTCAAATGCGCCTAGTCTGCCGAGAGAGACTGTCACTTTCTTGAGAAGATCGGTCTGTTTGGCGGCAGGCGTCTGCACATTAGCCACCTGCTCTTGTGGGGGCTGAGGCAACGCATCATTAGCAGCTATAACGGTAGGTTTGGGGTAAGCTGACGACAAAGGTGCTGGGGCGGCGGGCATCACCGTTTTAGGCTTTGGCACCACTACTGGCAACGGCTTCGATGCGGGCTGTAAAAGGACCACTTCAGTTTTTTCATCCTCCATCAAAAGAGGTTTCATGGCCGGCTCAAGTGCCGATTGAAAAACTGGTGTCGCCATCGCTTGCTGCAATTCTCCAGCAGGCGTAGCCACTGTCACAGGCTCAGACTGTTCAACATCTTGTTTGGGCTGCTCGGCAGGTGATGCTGAAGCTTGTGTCACAACAGGCAAAAATGTTGGCGGCGGTATGGGTGGCCTACCATAAGTGGCCTGCGCAGGCACGAATGTCGGCGCGAGCCTCTTTTCTTCTTTGATAGCCGCTGGCGCAGGGGGCTCTGGCGGGCGCAAAGAGTCCAACTGCGACTGCAAACTTTTGAAATCGGTCTCCGCATGGTGGAGCGTGTGGCGCGTAAGATCAAGCTGCCGCCGCGTGTGTTCCAGCTCCGCAAGCTGAGCGTGAGCCAGCTCAAGTTTTTCACGCAACTGACGGCGTTCCCCTTGCACGGCATGAAGGCGGATACGAGCGGAATCCAGCTCTTTGCGCACCTGCCCGAACTCATCGGTTTTCAAGGCTATCTCTTCAAGTTTAAGCTTCAGCGAGTCGCGCTCATCGGAAGCGCCCTGCAACTGGACTACTATCCTGTGAATCTGGCTCTTGAGCCTATCCGAGTCAGTCAACTCAATCTTGAGTGCCTCAAGGCGGACTTCCAGTTCGCCTTTGCTGGACTGTATCTCCTTGAGCTGCCGCTGGAGAGCCACTAGGTGGTCTCTAGCCTGCTCCAATTCCATTTCTTGCGCTGTCAACTCCTCAATTTTTTCGCGTATCTCGTCGCGCTCTGATAAAACTTTTTGCAGGTGGCCTTGCGCACGGTTCATCTGCGTTTTGACGCGGTCAAAATCAGTCAAATCCAGTGCGGATGAGGCCATGCGATGCTCAAGCTGCTCCCGCTCAAACTGCACGGATTCCACGGCCTTTTGCATCTTGGCAAGACGCTCGCGCATCTGGTGCATCTCGGACTCTTGGCCGTGGCAAGCTTCTAGTTTTTCTGCGAGTGCATCGCGCTCTTGGCGCAGGTGCTGCCACGAAGTTTCCGCTCTTGCTATCTGCGCCCTGAGTGTCGGGATTTCTGCAACATGCCCATCCATGAGGTGCATCTCCTGCTGGAGCGCATCACGGCTGACTTGCATGATCTTGATTTCGGCATCGAGCTGTGCCATGCGGGACTTTAGTTTGTGGAGTTCTTCGGACTGCCCATGCCCGTTTTGAACCATCGCATTTAGCCGCTCGTGCTCAAAGTGATTTTTTTTTAAGAAATCTTCTTTTTGGACTAGCAGTTTTTTCATCTCTTCGATCTGTGATGCCAATCCCTCGTTGCCCATAGCTGCCGTCCGCAGCGCGTCGCGCTCGGAGACCAGCATTTCTATCTCGTTGTTCAGAATCTGAACCTCGTGGCCAAGCTTCTCCAGTTCGCGGGGCATCTCGGTGGAAGACTCCGATTTCGCCCTCAAGTCATCACGCTGTTTCACCAGCTCTGCTAAAGTCTTTTTGGCAGCTTCCATCTCGGACTGCAAACGGCTTTTTTCCCGTGCAGTGGACTGAGCCGCCGCGCATTTGACCTCTAAGTCTCGACATTCCATACGAGCCAAATCAAGGTCGCTGCGTATTTTGGAAAACTGCTGCACCATTTCGTTGAGCTGCGCCGCATTTTCTGAGTTCGAAAGCCATTGCGAGCGCAAACGATCGCGCTCGGCAGTTGCCCGATGCAGCATCTCTTCGCATTCGGTTTGCTGTTTTTGCAGCGACTCTTTCTCTTCCGCCGGATCGCAAATGCTGTCCAGCTTGGCCTGTAAATCATCGCGCTCGAAGTGGGTGTTTTTCAGCTCTTTCTGCAGCACCGCAAACTCGCGCCGCAACTGTTCCAGCTCCGACCTGTGTGCGCGGCGGTATTCCAGTTTTTGTCTGATCGCCTCCCTCTCGCGCCTAGCATCTTCAAGCAAGTGGTTCGCTTGGCTTAAATCTTTTTGCGCTGGTTCTAGCTCGGTCAAATCGCTCTCGCTAGAATCTAGCTTCACCTGCAGTTCGTCCCGCTCCTTGCGTGCGATTTGGATTTGATCAAGCAAGTCCTGAATCTGTTTTTTGACATCCTTGAGCGAGGCTATCTGGAGGCGGCCATCTTCGAGTTTTGCCAGCAGTGCATCTCTCTCTTGGCGCATGTTGCCGAGCAAAACTTGGTTTTGCGAAAGCTGGTTTTTCGCGTGGTCTAAGTTGGAGAGTCGTATCTGTAACGCGTCGTGCTCCGCCTGCAAAAGGTCGCGCTCGTTTTTCAGTGCTTGCATCTGAGCCTGCGACTGTGAAACTTGGTTTTTGGCGGCGTCTAATCTGACTTCAAGCGTCTCGCAAGAAACCATGGCCTCTTTAAGATGCTGCCTCGTCAAGAGCAGTTCCTTCTGCATGGATTGCAGCTCCGCGATTTGAATCTGGCACTCATCCATCTGGTGACGGAATTTCTCCACGCGCTCCTGCGTCGCACGGAACTCGTTCTGCGCCTTTGCGAGCTGCTCTTTGGTGGCATGAAAATCTGAGAGTTGAATCTTGGCCGCCTCTACCTTGGATTGCAAGTGCTCGAACTCGGCCTGCAACCTGCCAAGCTGCTGTTGGGCCTGCGTGAGGGCGTCCCTAGCCGCGTTGCGCCCCAAAAGCGTCGTCTGTATGGACTCCAACTCACTGGAAAGTTCCCCTATCTCCACCTGCAACACTGCCGCCTGAGATTCCGCCGCCGCAGTCGCCTCGCGTGTCTGCACTAGGTCTTCCATCTGCTGGCGAGCCTGCTGCAAGTAACCTTGTATCTGGGTTCGATTTTCCTCGCCATTACGCACTTGGCGTTGGACTTCGAGCCATTGCGCCTTGGCCTGCGGTAGTGATGCCACCTCGCCCTGCAAAGCATCAAGCTGCGTGGAGAGTTGCGCGTTCTCCCTGTCCAAGTCATCGGCCTGTTTACGGCTCTCCTCTATTTTGGGGAGAAGAGATTGCAGCTCTGCAACCTGGTCATTGGCAGCCTGAAGCTGAGCCGCCATCTCGTTCTTTGTTGCCTCAGATTCTTTGAGCAACTGTTTGGCCTGAATGAATTGGGTTTTTATCTCCCTCATCTCCACTAGGTGCTCCTGTGAAGCTTGGCATTTTTCAAATATTTCCTCGCGCTCGGCCTCGACTTTTTTTAGCTCTATCTCCAGCTCGGCAAGCTGTGTTTTGAGACCCGTGTACTCATCTAAATCCTTGTTGGTATCAGCCAGTTCAACGAGTGCTTTTTCATGCCTTGATTTCTCTTCCGCCACCTTCTGTTTAACACCATCAATGCGGGTTTTCAGATCGTGGTTTTTTTCTTGTACGGATGACGGGCTAGATGGCGAATGGACACCGGGGATTGTTTCCAGCAGCACCCAGCCAGAAGCACCTTCATGAAAACACCAGTCGTTGAGCTGGTATTTTCCTTCAGCCAGACCTTTGTTTAACTGCTCTATATCGAGCGGACCAAAATCCTGCCCGTTGCGGTGTATAAAGATATCCATACTTTTTCTAATTTTTCAGTCTAGCCAATCCACCCGCCCACTACAAGGCCGAGTTGAAACCCTCTATCAATTGTTTAACCTTAACACCTCACAGCAAAAACAATACCAATATTAGTAGAAATCATTTTATTGGTATTACAATCCGAATTATCAGAGAGGCACCTCGTTCTGCAAACACCACAAGCGATGAAAATGTGGTGCGGGCATCCTTGCTTGCTTCTTTCGGCGGCAAGATGCCGCCGCTCCCTTCTATTTTCAGGTGAGTCTCCATGTTCTAGCGAACACCACGAACGATGAAAATGGCGGGTGGATATTTGACCTTCTGAGCCTAACCTCGCGGGCGAGACGCACCGCGTTCCTTTCCGAAAGCGGCGGGACGCCGC
>JAIFLJ010000171.1 GCA_020049135.1 bacterium
CCAACTTGTAGATTCGTTTTCATCCTCAATCCATGCCATTCTACACCCTTTTCCTCAACCCTTTTTTACTGCAAACTTGAAAGAGAGCCGAAAATCTCCGAGAGCCGCTCTTGCAGTTCGATTTGGAGCGCGTCTCGTAGATGTTCGCGGGCAGAGTCGATCGTGTCGAAGAGGCGAAGAAACAGCCTAACTGTCGAGTCGAAACAGGCTATGGCAGTCTGTTCAGGAGTAGCGAGAGTTGCCTTCGTGACGTGTGTAAATGCTGAGAGTGCCCCAACCTGCTTCCCGATTTGGGTGGCAAGTGTATCAACGCCGGAAGCGAAGTTGGTAGGGAAATGTTGCGGGTCAAGGTAGGAATACGCAGCAAAAAGGGTGCGGTGGCGGCGGGTCACCCCAGTTTGTGAACTGGGGTCGGGTGTAAACCAGGAACAAGCCTGAATGCTCGCGTCAGGAGAGACGGCGACGAACAACTCGCGAAGAAGTTCCCGGAGCCCGGTTGCCGTGTTGGTGAAACGGAGTGAGTTCGCGGTGTCTGAGAAGCTGGCCACAGCTCCATCAAGAATGACCCCAAGGTGCAGGGGATGCGGTGCAAGCTTCTGACGGAGCTTATCTAGATTCTGACGGTTGAGTGTATTCATTATAGCGAGGCACCTAACAGTATTATTCAGCCAAACCTAGTTTAGCTTTTTGTTCATTGGAGTTTCTCATGCCATTTTTCACGCAAGAGAAAAAGCACACGCCACTCGTCAAGTGGCTTTGATGTCCCCAACTGTTTTCAAATTTTTTCATTTTGATTTTCCTTGTCACGCTCACTCGTGAAAGTCGGCGTGATCGAGAATAACTGCCATGGAATATGCCAGATTCTGAACCGTTTGGCAAGTTGGTTTCAAATAATGCGTTTGGCTTGGGCGCATCTGCGATTCATTGTTTGTGGTGTTCGCAGAACGGGGTGAGTCAACTTACTTTCTCACATCTTTCGCTTATCCACCGAGGGCGTGGGAATGAATTCCCCCGTCTGGAGCGGCGATAAATCGCACGCACTCCATAGACGCTTCGCGCCTCCGAACCTTCTACATTCGTTATTCCTTGTTCGATATTCGTTATTCACTCCGTCCTCCGACCATCTCTCCCCCTTCCACCGAAAGGGTGAACACGCAGGTTCGCCCCTACTGGGAGTGCGTGGCCATAAACGCAGAT
Organism: bacterium; assembly: GCA_020049135.1. Classification (GTDB taxonomy): domain Bacteria; phylum Verrucomicrobiota; class Verrucomicrobiia; order JADLBR01; family JAIBCM01; genus JAIFLJ01. The sequence goes on from JAIFLJ010000171.1 coordinate 1,198, forward strand.
GAGCCTTCTTGATGCCGATGAAGAAGAAGTGATTGGCAGGCTTTCTGCTTTTCTGTATATTGTGCTCATGAAGGCGACACTATCAGTTTCAGGACGGGGACTCGTGGCTCTGCCAGCGGAGATTTACCCCCCTGAGCGGATCGCCGAATTTGACGCTGGTGAAACCGCGCTGTCCTCCGCGATGAAGGCGGGTGAAACCGCGCTGTCCTCCGCGATGAAGGCGGCCAAGCACTCTGCTGAACGCATTGCCAAAGAAGGACGCAAATACGGCATCAGCCTGACCGTGATAAGCCAGCGACCACGGGAGGTATCCGCCACTATCCTCTCGCAGTGCAACAGCTTCCTCTGCCTCCGCATCTCAAACCCCGATGACCAATCCTACGTTCGCAATCTTCTGCCAGATTCAGTCCGAGGAATTGCGAGCATGTTTTCGACGTTGCGACGCGGAGAAAGTATTTTGATCGGAGACTCCGTCATGATGCCCACTCGTATCAAGATTGATGCCCCGAATCCTGCGCCTGAGAGCGATGATGCGTCTTTTTACAAGGCTTGGAACGAAGCCCCGAAGGAGGTCGATTTTGCGAAGGTGCTCCAAGCTTGGAGAAATCAGGAGATCGTTCCCTGAACCAAGCCCAAACGACATCATCGTTTCACAAACATATCATGAACATGAAAGAAGAGATTCGAACGCTTGCTGATCGCTATGCGGCAGAGTTGAAACGAAGCATCGACGCCCGCGTTGCCGAGATGGACAACGATGATCGTTCTCATGTGCTGATTTACGCGGTGCTCGGCGTTTCCGAAAACGAGGGAAAACTGATCGATGTTTACCAGAACAAGGGCCGTTTTCTCTACAAATACGCCGGCTCATTTTTGGAAGAGGCTGCGAAGCTGTGTTTCAAGCACGCTTTCCCCGATTCCGGGTCGATCAGAGTGACGAATACGCGCGGGCAACGTCCAAAAACTTTCGAGATCGACTGTCTGGTGGGCGAGGACGCTTTGGAGATCAAGTGGCGTGACGCTACGACTGATGGCGATCACATCACCAAGGAACACAGGCGCATTCAGGTTATCCGAGACGCTGGACATAAACCGATTCGGGTGATGTTCTATTACCCAAATCGCACGCAAGCCATGAGCATCCAGCAGACTCTCGAAAGTCTCTACAAGAGCGTGGAGGGAGAGTATCACTATGCCGATGCGGCGTGGGACTATGTGAAGAATCGCACTGGCGTGGACTTGCTTGGTATCTTGAAAGACTTAGCGGCAGAGAGGACCAAACAAAATGGCAAGTGAAGTTCATCATGGCGACTGCCTGACCGTGAGCCGATCCCTAGGCGGAGAATCGGTTGATTTGGTCTATGTCGATCCGCCCTTTTTCACGCAGAAGAATCATTCGCTCACGACTCGTGATCGAACCACCAAGTTCGAGTTCTCCGATGAGTGGAATTCGCGAACGGAATACCTCGAATTCTTGCGCCTGCGTTTGCGGGAGTTCCGCCGCCTACTGAAGGCGACCGGGTCGATCTTTTTCCACTGCGATACGAATGCGTCGCACCACATACGCTGCCTTCTCGACGAGGTGTTTGGAGAAACGATGTTTCGATCTGAAATCATCTGGCACTACCGCCGGTGGTCGAACTCGCAGTGCAGTCCACTTGCCTCCCACCAAACTCTTTTCTTCTATAGCAAAACCGACGCTTACCAATACCACCAACTTTTCGACGACTACTCGCCTTCGACCAATGTTGACCAGATTCTTCAACGCCGTCGGCGAGATGAGCATGGCAAGTCAGTTTACGCACGGAACGATGACGGGCAGGTTGTAAACGATGGACACAAAAACGGAGTTCCGATTTCTGATGTTTGGGACATTCCCTATCTCAACCCAAAGGCCAAGGAACGGGTTGGTTATCCAACCCAGAAGCCGATCCTGTTGCTTGAGCGCATCATCTCTTTGGTCACGCTTCCGGGAGACATGGTGCTCGATCCCTTTGCGGGAAGTGGCACGACGCTTGTCGCGGCTCAACTGCTTGGGCGTGATGCCATCGGTATGGATGTCTCTCTCGATGCCGTAGAACTTGTGCGCAAGAGGTTGATTGATCCCGTCAAAACGACTTCGGAATTGTTAAGAAAAGGGCGCGAGTCATATGTGCAATCCGATGACATTTCGCTCGCATATCTTCATGGAATAAAGTTTGTGCCAGTGCAGCGCAACCGCGGAATCGATGCGCTACTGAACTCCGCCCCCGGAGAAAATCCAATCCTACTTCGTGTTCAGCGGCATGGTGAAAGCCTCTCTGCTGCTGCTGAGTTACTTTATGCGGCTGGGCGTAGCAAACAGCCTGCAACTCTGGTGTTGATCGCAACACAGTCACAGCACCCTGATGGTCTTTTCAGCATGTTTCCTCCAGATGTTTTGGTCGTGAATTCCGTCGCTGAGGAGCTTCATCAGCGTCTGGCAGACCGAGAGATTCGGATTTTTTGATGTCGCCAGAAAATAGGGAGGAAAATTAGGAGGTAGCATGCATATTATTGCATTTTTGCCAACCGTCTCAACCCCTCTGGCATCCGCTCGCCGAATTTCTTCCTGTTCGCCCGATGTAGCAGGTCTGACATTTGTGACTAACTGCGCCATTCGACAAATTTCTTTAGCAAAACATAGCTTCCTCGGCTGCGTTAAGTTCGATTGTCCGAGTGGCATTACAGTGTATGACATGGGCACGATCTATGTCTCCGACACGCGAAACCACCGGATCGTGATGAAGAAGAAGTGATTGGCAGACTTTCTGCTTTTCTGTATAACTTGTGCTCATGAAGGCGATGCGATCAGTTTCAGGACGGGGGCTCGTGGCTCTGCCAGCGGAGATTTACCCCCCTGAGCGGATCGCCGAATTTGACGCTGGTGAAACCGCGCTGTCCTCCGCGATGAAGGCGGNNNNGGCTCTGCCAGCGGAGATTTACCCCCCTGAGCGGATCGCCGAATTTGACGCTGGTGAAACCGCGCTGTCCTCCGCGATGAAGGCGGCCAAGAAAAAAACGAAATCGTGAGAATCTTTTTGGATGCCAATATTCTTTTTTTGGCAAAACCGTGTCAGGGATTTCCGTCCACTCGCCTCTAACTCTATTTGAAAAAATAATAAAAAAGAACAAACTATGAAAAAAACATGTCTGCTATTCGTTGCCTCCCTTCTCTCCATAACCTGCCCCGTGCAGGCACAGAACGCCAGCCCGCTCGATGCGCCTGAGAGCGCGGCGTGGGATGCCAAAACAAAGTCGTGGTTCGTCTCCAGTCTCGGCGGCGGAATCTCTCTCGCCAAGGACGGCAACGGCTGGATTTCTCGTTTTGATTCGGAAGGAAAACTGGTCACTGCCAAATGGGTCAAAGGTCTGGATGCTCCCACGGGGCTTCTCGTTTCAGGCGACGATCTTTTTGCCGTGGACAGGGGCGGTCTGGTGCGCATCTCCATCGCCAAAAAATGCGTTGTCCAGAAATACAAACTTCCCTCCGACGGTTTTCTCAACGATGTGACTCGGGCGGAGAACGGCGATATTTTCGTCAACGATATGTTCACCAACCGCATCTACCGTCTCGGGGGCGGTGGGAAGATGGAACTCTGGCTAGAGTCCGACCAACTGCAAAACCCCAACGGTATTTTTGCGGACGGCGATTCGCTGATCGTGGCGGCTTGGGGGCCGATCACCGACAGGAAGACCTTTGCCACCCAACGCCCTGGCACGCTCCTGCGAGTTCGCTTGTCAGACAAAAAGATCGAACCCCTCGGAGAAGGCAAACCGATCGGCAACCTTGATGGAGTCGTGAAGTGGCAGGGTCGCTATTTGGCTACGGCTTGGGGGCGCGGGGAGTTGTTGAGAGTGGACAAGCGCGGTCGTGCGCAGGTCGTCCTGAGCGGACTGGACGGCATGGCTGATTTGGGCATAGATTCCGAAACGGGCACCGTTGCCATCCCCTGCATGAAGGACAATAAACTTTTGCTTTTGAAAATGTGCGACTGAGAAAAGAGTTACTCCGTTCTCCGAACACCACGAGGGATGAAAATGGGGAGGGAGGATATTTGATCTTCTGCGCCTAGCCTCGCGGGCGAGACGCACCGAGCTCCTTTCCGAAAGCGGCGGGACGCCGCTTCTACTTTCTGCTCCCGCTCCTTTTCTCTTTTTCTCTTACCACTTTTCTCTTGTCCCTTGCCC
>JAIFLJ010000131.1 GCA_020049135.1 bacterium
GAGCCATTTTTTGACTTTATATGCAACATGCTCCTTTTGAAGGATATGCTTGGAATAGTCATTTCATAAAGATGGCTGCATTTGAGATAAAAAAACAATGCGACTCACTCATGATAAGCGACTTGTAGACTTTTTTGAAAAGAAAGCGCGTTAATAGATTAAGGAAATAGTTCCAAAAAAATTGTTTTTCGCCATTCACCCTGCTACTTCTTGCGCGATGAAAAATCCGAGTCCTCTATTCCTGTTTGAACAGCCAACTGGAGCGCAGCCCAGCACAGCCACTGCCTCTGTCCCAAAACGCGATGCCATGCAAGCAGGAGACACATGGGATCTTTCCAAGCTTTACGCCTCCGATAAACAGTGGGAAGCTGGCTTGCGTGACTACGAAATAACTTACCCGTCCATAGCAAGCTTCAAAGGAACGCTAGGGGAATCGCCCGAAAAACTTTTGGCCTGCCTCGAATTCCAGAAAAGTTTCCAGATGCTCGGAGAAAAACTTGGGCACTACGCCGGGCTGCGCATGTCCGAGGACGGCTCGCACCCAGACCACCTAGACAGACAGGCGCGTCTCGCATCCATCAACACGCAAGCTGCTGAAGTATCGGCGTATTTCGTTCCCGAACTGCAAGCTATACCTGACGAAACTTTTGCGCTTTGGCTAGAGCTTCCGGCACTCACTTCGTGGAAGTCTTATCTGAAAAAAATACGGCGGTTCAAGCCACATTCCCTCGGCGAAAAAGAGGAGCGCCTGCTCGCACTTTTCGATGAGAGCCTATCTGGACACCACGAAACCTTTTCGCAGCTCACAAATGTGGACATGCGTTTCGGAGAACTGCCAGACGAGAACGGCCAGATGAAGGCGCTCTCCCAAAGCTCGTTTTCGTCATTCCTGCAAAGCCGCGATGCTGGGGTCAGAAAAAATGCGTTCCATCAGTTTTACAGGGAGTTTTCCGAGCACCAGTTTTCGCTGGCCAGCCTGCTTGCCAACTCAGTAAAAAGCGATGTCGCGCAGGGGCGTGCTCGCGGTTACGCGTCAGCACTCGACGCCGCTCTTTTTCAAAACGAAATACCGCGCGAAGTTTACACAGGTCTCATATCCGCCGTGCGCGGGCGACTGGAGCCGTTGCTGCGCTACTACGATCTCAGGCGCAATAAACTTGGCCTTACAGAAATCCACCACTACGACACCTATGTGCCTATCGTGCCCCCTGCCCGCGCAAAGCACACATTCGATGAAGCTCTCCAGATGGTGCTAGAATCTCTGGAACCCCTTGGCAGTGATTATGTCGGCACGCTCGAAGAAGGGATTGGGCGTTCACGCTGGTGCGACCGCTACGAGACCAAGGGAAAGCGGAGCGGCGCATTTTCTTCAGGCTCATACGGCAACCCGCCTTATATCCTCATGAATTACAAGGACGATGTCTTTTCCGACATCTACACGCTGGCGCACGAGGCTGGGCACTCCATGCACACATGGTTCAGCCAAAAACATCAGTCGTTCCAAGACAGCCACTACAGCATTTTTGTCGCCGAAGTAGCATCCACATTCAACGAGGAACTGCTCACCCACCACCTGCTTGAAAAAACTGATGACCCGATGGTGCGGGCGTACATAATAAACAGGCAGATAGACGATATACGGGGCACGCTCTACCGCCAAACACTCTTCGCCGAGTTTGAAAAAATTATCCACGAAAAACAGGAATCTGGCGAAGCACTCACGCTGGCGTCTTTCCGCAAAGTTTACCGCGCTCTGTTGGAGGATTATTTCGGCCCCCATTTCTCTATTGATGACGAGCTGGAGTGGGAGTGTCTCCGCATACCTCATTTCTATTCGGCCTTCTATGTTTACCAGTACGCCACGGGCATTTCGGCTGCATTGAGCCTCTCGCAAAAAGTGCTCGAAAACGGGCGAGACGCGAGGGACCGTTACTTGGACTTCCTGAAAACGGGCGGCTCCATTCCGCCGCTGGAAGCACTGAAAATTGCGGGCGTAGATATGAGCAAGCCTGAGCCCGTTAAAGAAGCTTTGGACTTATTTGCCAAAAGAATAGAGGAACTGGAAAAACTTCTTTCCTGAGCACCATGGAAAACTCGCTATACAAAACGCAAAAGCTCTTTCTGGGCACCGTGACCCCTGAGCAAAGGCTTGCTGTTTTTTCTAGCTGGATGCCTAACCGCAAAATCTCTCCGCAAAAAGATGCCTTGCGCGAAAAGCTGGTCGAAACCCTGAGCCAGCAAAAAGATTCCTTGCCAGTGGCGGATCCTGTTTTTTTCAAGCTCCAGCAACTGTTGCGCCAAGAGAATGTGGGGGCAAACGAGTACGCCTCCGTGATTGAGTCCGACCCGATGCTGGCCTCCAAACTCCTCTCTCTAGCACACTCAGCAAAATACGCCGGAGCGTCGTTCGCCACTATACCAGAGTTAATAACCATTGTCGGACTGAGCGAAATACGCCGCGTGGCGATCCTGCCAGCCATCAAAAAAGCTTTCAAACAAACCCTGCCCAATTTCGACCACAACCTTTTCTTTTTTCGTGGCATACTGGTGGCAAGAACCGTAGAGACGATAGTCGCGCAATACCGCCCACTCACAGGCATCGAATATATCGCCGGACTGCTGCACGATGTCGGCAAGCTTATCCTCGCCGCCAATTGCCCGACAGAGTTCACGGAAATACAAGCCCGCCACAAAATCGAAGGCGGCAGCCTTTACTCCATAGAAAAAGAAATGCTTGGTTTCTCGCACACGAATCTTTCGGCTCTTTTCTGCGCCTACTGGGGTATCACCAATAAGGTTTGCACCGCGCTAAATTTTCACCACGAGCCCGCCTCTATCCACGATTGCGAAAGCCCGATGTTTTTGGCTGGGATCATCTACTTGGCCGAGCAGCTCGCCAGCCTGTGCGGGCATGGACGACTAGAAAACGAGGCTCGCACGACACAGGAACTACTGGCACAGCCTGCGATGGCGTGGATACACGATCTGCCCGCGCCAAACCGCACGCTCAACATTGATATGCCCGCAAACCTAAAATTCGCCAAAGAAGTTGTGGCTATGCTTGGTCACGCATGACTTTGCCGCGCTGCACCAGAGCCAGCCGCTGCTTTTTCTAGGCGGTCGTTGAGCGTGCGCCCCAGCCCCTCGTCTGGAAACCTCTCGGCAAAAATACGCTCCGCTCCAGACTCATCAAGCGCACGCAATGCTGCATACAACCTGCGTGCAGCAGCCTTCAAACTTCCCTTTGTGGAAAGAATAACCTGTTTTTTAATTGGGACATTTTCTCTGCTGCAAAAAAGCAGCAGGGCGTCACCCACGGAAAAATGGCGTTTTTTATTTCTCCACCCTCTCGGCAGCAAAAATAGCGGCGTGCGTGGCGCGTAGTGGCGTTTAAGCTGACCTGGTGCCTGCGGGTTTTTTAAAACGCTTTTTTTCAATGCCACCACGGGACATCCAGCCGCAGAAGCCAATTCCTCCTGCGAAATCGCCCCGTGCCGCAAAATTTCTACCCGCCCGCCAACCACGCGTATAATGGTGGACTCCACGCCGCACCGACATGGCCCGCCGTCAACGAGAAACGGCGTCCGCCTCCCGAACTCTTTGCAAACAGCTTCCGCCGTGGTGGGACTGATGCGCCCGAAACGGTTCGCGCTCGGCGCGGCGAAAGGCCGTCCAGCCTCCCTCAAAATATCAAGTGCTACAGGATGAGCCGGCATACGCACGGCCACAGTTGGCAGCCCAGCCGTCACGAGCGGGGAAACGACATCGGCCTTGATGAGGACGAATGTCAAAGGCCCAGGCCAAAATCTGAGCATGAGTTTTTGTGCGAGCGGCGGAACTTCGCCTGCGACCATGGCAAGCTGCGACATGTCGCCCACATGGACGATCAACGGATCAAAAAGAGGACGGCCTTTCAGCTCAAAAATTTTGCGTATGGCTGCGGGTCGAAAAACATCTGCCGCCAACCCGTAAACGGTTTCGGTAGGCACCACCACTAGCCTTCCAGCACGCAAAGCCCGTGCTGCCCGCATGATTTCATCCCGTTCTTTCATTCAAAAATTGGCTTACCCGCCGCACGCCCATGTGGCAAGCAGGGTTTTCATGCTGGTGTGGTAAATCTGTTTTGGCGCAAAGCCTCGTAAAGGACGATGGCTACACAGTTGGAGAGGTTCAGGCTCCGCGCATTTCCGTTGAGTATAGGGATACGGAGACAATGCACACCGTCGCGCTGCCAAACAGATGGACGCAGCCCTTTTGTTTCGCGCCCGAAAACTAGATAGTCGCCAGGAGCAAAAGACGCGCAGTCGTACTGGCCTGATCCCGTGGTTTCTATGCAGAACACTGAGGCATCCAGTGGCTTTCCATCCATCACTTCATCGAAAGATTCATGGTAGCTCCAGCTCACCATGTTCCAGTAGTCCATCCCCGCACGCTTGAGCGTGGCATCATCCATGCGGAATCCGAGTGGCCCGACCAAATGCAGGTGCGAGCCAGTGGCTGCGCACAGCCTAGCCACATTGCCAGTGTTCGGCGGAATCTCGGGTTCTACAAGAACAACATGAAACATATCAGGAACTCTGGCTCCCCCGTTTTTTGCAGCCATAAAAAACTTTCACGAGGTAGAGACCCTCTGGCGGTGCTGTGACCACGCCGTGTTCGCGGTTTCCCGAAAGCAGCCGCTCCTTCACCCATTCAGGAGGAGCCTTTCGCTTACCCACAAACACCAGTGCCCCGACTATGCTGCGAACCATTCGGTAAAGGAAGCCGTCACCTTCTACCGCAACAACGATCAAGCTGCCCTTGGCTGAAATCGAAACTTTGTAAACCGTGCGCACTGTCGTTTCGCGGACATTTTCTGAGCGGACAGAAAAGGAAACGAAGTCGTGCCGCCCCACCAAATGGCGTGCCGCCTGCCTCATGCCTCGCAAATCCAGCGGCGTAGGCACATGCCATGCTCGCCCTATTTCTAAAGGCAGCAAAATACGACTATTTACAATCCTGTACTCGTAGCGTTTTCCTGAAGCATCAAAACGGGCGTGAAAATCTTTGTCCGCCCGCGACAAGCGCATGACCCGTATAGCAGGCGGGAGATGAGCGTTGATGGCTCGCAGCAGTTCGCTCACAGAAAAATCGCGTGTCTCATCTGGCTGATCGAAATGCGCCACTAGGCCGAGGGCGTGAACACCAGAATCAGTGCGGCTGCATCCATGAACCAAAGTTTCTACACCAAAAATTTTTTTAAGGGCGGTCTCGACATGCGACTGGACATCTCGGCCTGAAGTCTGCCGTTGCCACCCGAAAAAAGGTCTCCCGTCAAAGGCGACCTGAAGTCGCCAGCGATTCACATCTACGCACATCAACGGAAGAAATAAGAGATGCCAAGCAGCCCGCCAGCCTCGTTGGAGCCAGGGTTTTTCTCAGCAAGACCCGCATTGGACATGTGATGCCAGTCAAACTCGGTGTTGAGCGACCATTTTTCGTTGAAAAGATAGCGCAATCCAACCCCCATGTTGAGTTGGAAACCACAGTGTGATCCGATGGCGTTATTGTTCGTGTCGGTGTAAACCAGTCCTGGCCCCAACTGATAGTAAGGAACGATCTTCCAACCAGTCTGGACAAAGTTATAGCGGAACAGTGCGTTAGGTCCGACAACGATGCGCCCACCACCGTTGGTAGCGAACATTTCGGCCAAAAAAAGCTCCCCGACAACTTGGACATTGCCCCTATACCACGCCGAGTCGCTTCCCCAAATGTCTGTCAGATTATATGCGATTCGCGGGTTGTTCGCAAAGTAGGCGATATGGTCGCGCCCACCCTCAACTCCAAACGATGGACCAAAAAATGGCCCTGTCATGAACGAAAACTCCATGCCGCCCTCGTCCCAGTGTCCTGCAACAGGAATATCCTTGTTAATAATGGAATCCTTACCAAGCGCACTTGCGCCCTGAGCCCACGCCGATGATGAAAACACCACCGCAACCAACATTGCCGCTATCCATTTTTTCATAAGTATGTCCTGATAAGAATAGGGATGCACCCTGTTGAATCAAGTTTTAAAATCTTTATTATTTAGTTCTCAAAAAATCTTTCGCCAAACATTTGCTTGCTCTGTTCATTTTTTTTCGTTTGCATGTGGAGACTTATGAGCGATTTTTCTAAATACGGACATTTCGATGAGGCCGCAGGATGTTTCCGCATCACGGCAGAACCACCAAGAAAATGGTGGAACCTCCACTGCACAGCCATTGATCACGGCGGCCCAGAAATGTACTCTGAAGTGGCTCATATCAACGATGGCACTACATGGGTTCGCGATGCGGATGGCACGACCGTTACGCTCGTAGGCTACGACCAGAAATACCACTACATCCGCAACGAAAAAACTGGGACGGTTTTCTGCCCGGCCGGTGCTCCCGCCCCGCAGCCAGTGGAAAACAAGATCGTCGAATTTCACCGCGAAAAAACGGTTTTTTCGTCATCGTGCGAAGGGCTCCGCGTTACGCAACGGGTTTTCGTTCCGCAAAAACACCTCATGGAATGTACGACTATCACGGTAGAAAACACCACTGACAAAGAAGCCGAAATTTCTGTTTTTTCATACGCGATGTTTCAACTCACGGGCTGCAACAAAGAGGGGAAAAGCGTATGGAAAGAAAACTACGCAGTAGTCCACCCCGAAATTGGCGGCGTCTTCTGCATAAACCGCAGGGGGGATGTCCCAACGAATCGCTTCAAAGGATTCCTGATCACGCTCAACAATTTTTTCAACGCCAACGGCTACCGCGACCACTTTACTAGAGCAGAGTATAGCGTTGGCACGCCCAAAATCCTCTACGGATGGAACTGCGATGGGCGTCCGGGATACGGGCCAGATTGCGCTGGCATCGTGCAGGTCAAGCTAACGGTTCCGGCCAAAGGAACGGCTCGCGCCGATTTCGCGCTAGGTCAAGCCACCGGAGTCGAAGAAGTCGCCGAATTCAAAAAAACGCTTTCGCCCGAACAGCTTGATGCGTGGTGCGAGGAGGCGAGGGCGGTTGAACAGAAGCGCTCCGAAAGTTTCAAAGTGGATGTCGGGCATCCGCTCTACAACGGGCTTTTCAACATATTCTTAAAAAAGCAGCTCTACAACTATCTCATCAATAAGAGCGGGTTCCGCGATAACCTGCAAACGGACATTGCTCTAGCGATAGCGGATTATCCGGCAGCCGAAGCCAACTTCTTGCGCGCCTTAGCCAGCCAGCATCCGAATGGCTCAGTGCCACACGGGTTCCGACCGCTCAACCGCATGCAGTACTCGGACAAGCCAGCATGGATACTTCAGGTGTTGCCTGCGCTCGTGCAAGAATCGGGCGATTTTGGTCTGCTTAAAAAAGAGGTTCCGTTTTTCGAAAGTAAAGAGGTCGGAACCGTGTGGGAACACGCCCTGCGAGCCATGCGTTTCCTCTGTCGCGACTTGGGCAAAAACGGACTTTGTGACCAGCACCACGCCGATTGGAACGACGGACTCGAAGCCACCAAGGAAGCGGGTGACAGAGAGAGCGTTTTTGTGACCATGCAACTCTGCCTTGGGCTCAACGAGATGGGCGCACTTGCAAAACGTGTCGGGGACGATGCCGTGGCCAAGGAGTCTGCGGATGCCTACGCTGTTTTCAAAGAGCGACTCAACACGGTAGCTTGGGATGGCGAATGGTACACGCGGACGCACTGCGGCGACGGCTATGTGATCGGCTCAAAAAACTGCGAGTGCGGAAAAATTTATTTGAACACACAGAGCTGGGCCGTAATCTCTGGCGTAGCCGACGAAAGTCGCGCCGAGGCCGTGATGGCCAAGGTGGACGAAATTTTGGAAACAGACATCGGCTACCGCATCTGCCACCCTCCGTACGCCACCTACGACCCGCGTGTCGGGCGCATGTCCAACTCAATGCCAGGGGCGAACGAGAACGGCGGATGCTACAACCACGCCGCAGGTTTCAAGGGCGTGGCAGACTGCATGATCGGACGCGCAGAACAGGCTTGGCGTGCATTCACGAAAGTGACGCCGGGCAGCCCAGAAAACCCGATTTCCAATTCAGGTGCCGAGCCATTCAGCTATGTGAACAGCTATTCCAGCGTCCCTTATGTTTACGGACAAAGCGGCTACGCTTGGCGCACGGGGACGAGCGGGTGGTTCACGCAACTCCTCATCGAATACATCCTCGGAGCACGGCGCAGCTACGATGGATTGGTGATAGACCCGTGCATGCCTTCGAGCCTGCCAGAAGCGCGTCTGGTGCGCCGTTTCAGAGGCGCGACATACCACATCTATATAAAAAACCGCCCGGGCGGCGGTAAAGGACCGAAATCAATCACGCTTAATGGCAAGCAAGTGCAGGGACAAACATTGCCCATCGCGACATCTGGCGAGCACCAAGTAGAAGTGTGCATGTGATCGAGTCTGTTTTCACATGCCTATCCATACTTGAACAACAAGCCCACTGCGGACGATAAAAATGTGGTGCGGACATTCTTGTCTGTATCTTCCGATTTAGGGATGCCACCGCGCCCTTCGGTTTTGGCTGCCTGCCGAAAAATTCGCGGGTGGCAAGCTGGAGTTTTTTTCTGGCTACCAAGAAGACTTGTAATCCATCCCTATATCAATAGAACGGGCTGAATGTGTCAGCGCACCGACTGAAATAAAATCTACGCCAGACTCTGCGATGTCCCGTATAGTTTCGAGGCCAACTCCGCCAGAAGCCTCTGTCTTGCAGCGTCCGGCTACGATATTTACCGCCTCGCGGAGCATCGCTGGAGGCATGTTATCCAAAAGAATAAAATCAATATCTAGCTTGGCGAAAAGAGAAACTTGTTCCAGCGTGTCAGCCTCTAATTGCACGGGGAGGCCAGGGGACTCTTTCCGTATCTTGGCGATGATGTTTGCAAGTTTGCTCATGTCGCTTGCGCCATCGCCCATTGACGCGAGATGGTTATCCTTAACCATAACGCGGTCAAACAGCCCCATCCTGTGGTTTGATCCGCCGCCATGCACCACAGCGGCTTTTTCAAGCAGACGCCATCCAGGAGTTGTTTTCCTAGTGTCTAAAATGCGTGCGTGCGTCCCTTCTATCGCATCCACGAAGCGGCGTGTCAGAGTGGCCACCCCGCTGAGGCGTTGGAGAAAATTCAGCGCGACCCGTTCGCCTAGAAGCAAGGAGCGAACCGCTCCCGACACTTTAATGATACCCTCTCCAGCAGAGAGCAAATCGCCATCCTTTTTCAGCGGTAAAACATTGATTTGTACATCGGCCTCCACGAATGTTTCGCAGGCCACTTCCACGCCAGAAACTACGCATGGCTCCCTAGATGAAATGACTGCACTCCCGCCGAGCGTTACGGGAACAAAGTAAAGCGATGTAACATCACCGCCCCCAATGTCTTCATTGAGGGCAAATCGTATGAGTTCGGCTGTTTTCACTCAAACAGTTCGGGGAACCGCTCTTCGGAAAAAGCGGTCAGGCGATCCATAATGAGTTGGCTAGATGTCTCTTGTAAAATTTCATCTACCATCTGTTTGGATTCTGCGTAAGAAATAGACCGAATCACGCGCTTGATACGCGGCACTTGCGCAGAGCCAGCGCTCAACTCGTCCACGCCCAAGCCGAGCAGGAGTGGTGTAAGCACAAATTCGCTAGCCATTTCTCCGCACACGCCAACCCAAATGTTGTTGGCGTGGGCAGCTTGTACAACACCATTTATGAGGCGCAATATGGCGGGATGTGTAGGGCTATAAAGGTAGGCCAGCTTCTCGTTGCCACGGTCTATCGCTATCGAGTACTGGATGAGGTCGTTGGTGCCTATGCTGAAAAAAGAGACTTCCTTAGCTATTATGTCTGCCGTAAGAGCTGCCGATGGTATTTCTATCATCGCCCCGATTTCGATGTTGTCGGGAATCTGATGCCCAGCGGCCTTCAGCTTATCTTTTTCTTCAAAAAGGATTTTGTTGGCTTGCCGCACCTCTTCCACGCCAGAAATCATCGGGTACATGATCCTGACATTGCCTTCCACACACGCACGCAGCATCGCCCTCAACTGCGTGCGCAAAAGCTCGGGGTGAGCCAAACAAATCCTGATAGCACGCACGCCAAGAAATGGGTTTTGCTCGTGCGTCTCGAAAAGCCGCGACATCAGCTTGTCCCCGCCTATGTCGAGCGTGCGCAGTATAACATTGTGCGGCTTCACCGAACGGGCGGCTTCGGAGTAGGCCGCATATTGCTCTTCTTCGCCCGGTAGATCGTCGCGGTTCGCAAAAAGGAATTCAGAGCGGAAAAGCCCGATCCCTTCAGCACCCGAGTTCACCACGCCTTGTATGTCGGAAGTCATTTCGATGTTGCCGGAGAGGATGATTCGGCGGTTATCCGTAGTGACCGAAATATCGTGGCGCAGCTCGTCAAGCTTCTGTATGATCTGCTCGTGCCTCTCCTCCACGGCACCATATTCTTCCAGCGTCTCTTGGCGCGGGTTGATGACTAAAATACCTTTGTTGCCATCTAGTATGGCGAACATGCCAGTCTCAATCTGGATGCCTTCTTTTTCCTCAATGCCCACGATGGCTGGCAAATCCATGGAGCGAGCCATGATGGCCGTGTGCGAGGTCTTGCTGCCGAGTAGTGTTATGAAACCGAGCACCTTGTCGTGCGGCAACTGCGCTGTGTCGCTTGGAGAGAGGTCGCGTGCAAAAATTATGGACGGGGATTGTA
>JAIFLJ010000238.1 GCA_020049135.1 bacterium
GAAACAGGGGGCCGATCACCTTCATGATGTTTTCTTCGGCGGTGTAGTGGGCACCTTTGGCGCGGCGTTCGGCGGGTTCCATCACCCCTTGGAAAAGAGAACCGAATACGCCGGGAGAAATGCGCGACCAGTCGAAGCGGCAACAGGTGATGAGAGCCGAGCGGTGGTCTGGGTTCGTGTCGGGCATGTCGAGCCTTTCGTGAAAAAGGCTGCCGTTGACATAGGGGAAGTCGCGGAACTCGGCGGTGAGGTGGGGACTGCGCTGTTTGCCGTCGGTGTCGAGGATCTGGAAGAGCTTGCCCAAGCGGATGCCGAGGTCGGAGCCGTCTTTTTTGCTCCCTTCCACGAAGCGGGTGAAGCTGTTCCACAGGAAGATGTCGGTGTCTTCGGCGAAGAGGCAGAAGAGGAGGCGGACGAGGAAAGATTCTAAAGCGTGTCCCGTGAAACCCGATTTTTTGAGTTCGTCATGAAGGGAACCGAGGAGCTTGACCGCCTTGAGATTGACCTCGGGCTGGGGCTGGAACGCCTCGCTCTCGTCGCCACGGATGAACCCGAAACAGGCGAGACGGTCGGGGAGGTCTGAGAGAGTGAACTGGGCGAAGAGTTTTCTCTTCTGGGTGGCGGTGGCGGATGCCATGCCTTTGATGTAGTCATGGACTTCCTCGCCGAGGTCGTAGAGGAGGAAGTGGGAGAAATTGGAAACGAGCACCCAGCGGGGATAATCTTCCGCTTCGAGGTGGGGAATGTAGGCGAAGGCTTGCTCGGTGGCGAGGGCGAGGTCGGCGACCTTCGAGGATTTCATCTCTACGAGGAGCTTGCCTGGCCAGAGGAGGTCTATGCGACCTTGGCTTTGGTGTTCCCGTGCGACTCTGTATTCATGGAAGGCATCAACGGCGTGGCGGTCGCGTCCGAAGATTTCAAAAAAATCATCGAGGAAACTTTTCGCCTCAGCCTCTTCGCGTTGGTCGCCCTGCCATTTTTTGGCGAAGGCGAGAGCGCGGGATCGCATCTGCTCGCGGGTGAGTGTCAAGACGGGGGCGGCTGTCATGGCTGAAAGTTACCCGATGCAAAATCTGGGTTCAAAGCAATTTCAGTGCGTCGCGTATAATTTCTTCCGTGCCTGCGCCTTTAGCTCTGTCTTGAGCGTCCTTTGCAGCCTTGTGTGCCTCAGCCTGCCTGTAGCCGAGGGCGATCAATGCCAGCACAGCATCACGCAACACCTGCGCCTCTGGCGAAAGACTGTTTTGCTGCGACGCCTTTTCCCACTCTGCTGAAACACCGATTTTATCGCGCAGCTCCAAAATTATTTTTTCGGCAGTCTTTTTCCCGAGCCCTTTCACTCGTGACAGTGTCTGCACATCGTTATTAACCACTGCCGAGCGGAAATCTAAAACCGAAATTCCGCCAAGGACATTCAGTGCCATCTTCGGCCCTATCCCCGAAACCCTGTTCACAAGCAGCAAAAAGAGTGCCCGCTCTTCTTCCGTTGCAAACCCAAAAAGTGCCTGCATGTCTTCGCGCACATGCAGGTATGTGAGGATTTTATACTGGGCAGGCGGTGTGGGCAGCTTATCGAATGTGGATAGCGGAATAGCTACTTCGTAGCCCACGCCGTTGACATCCATCTCAACCACTGTTGGCAACGCCCTAACAAGCTGGCCTTTCAAAAAAACTATCATACTGGAACCCCTCTCATTTCGCGTTTGCGCAACACATGAAACGCCTGCATTAACAATAGCTAAACACGGTGCCTCAGCGCTGCATGTACGGCAAACCAGAAGCCACGCGGTCAACAGCATCGTTGCCTTCCAGCAGTTCCCCGATAGAATCCCACATGCCGCGTGTGAGCCCTTCCCGTGCGCTCGTGCGGATGGTGCATGGGAATGTCTGCGTGCCTATTTCAATCTTCAGGTTCACTAGGTCAATAGTCATCTCTTGCTCGGGGCGCGAGCTGACGATTCCTGCTATGGCCTGTAAATCGCTTTTCGATGCGCAGACGCACGGGATGCCAAGCGTGGTGCAGTTGCCGAAAAATATCTCGGCGAACCCCTCCGCGACAATAGCCTTGAAGCCATACCGTGCGATGGCCTGCGGCGCATGTTCGCGCGAACTGCCGCAGCCGAAATTATTTCCGCCCAACAGGATGGATGCCCCCTGAAAACGAGGGTCGTTTAGCGGATGCTGCCTAGGCTGTTTGTTCTCATCGAAACGGACATCGTAGAACAGGAATTCGCCAAGCCCATCGAAAGTTACGCATTTCATGTAACGCGCTGGTATGATGCGATCCGTGTCCACATCGTCGCCCGGGACAGTGACGCACCGCCCTGTCACATTGGTGATTTTTTGAAGTGCCATCGTTTTCTCCGCGTATGTTGTTTTTATTGTTTAAACACTTCCCTGGCATCGGAGACGCAGCCTGTCACCGCCGCCGCCGCTACCATGGCTGGGCTCATGAGAAGTGTCCGCCCTGTAGTGCTACCTTGCCGCCCCTTGAAATTGCGGTTGCTTGAACTCGCGCATATCTGATCCCCCACTAGCTTGTCCGAATTCATAGCCAAACACATGGAACAGCCCGCCTCGCGCCACTCGAAACCCGCTTCTGTAAAAATCTTGTCGAGCCCCATATCGCGACACCGCGCCGCTACATCCTGCGACCCTGGCACAGCCAGCGCCTTTACACCGTCGGCCACGCGACGACCCTTTATCAGGCGTGCCACTTCCATAAAGTCGCCGAGCCGCCCGTTGGTGCAGCTCCCGAGGAATGCAACTTGGATAGGCAGCCCTTTGATCGGCTGGCCTTCCTCCAGTTTCATGTACGCCAATGCCTCTTGAATTGATGCCCTTTCGCTTTCTGACACGCCCGCCACCGTGGGCAGAGATTCACCTATGCCAATGGCCTGCGCTGGGTTGATGCCCCATGTCACCGTCGGCTCAATGGCTCCAGCATCAAACTCCACGCAGTCATCATAGCGGCAGTCTGGGTCGGACGCAAAGCCGCGCCACCGCGCCACCGCCTGATCCCAAGCCGCCCCTTTTGGACTGAACGGACGGTCTTTCAAAAATGCGAATGTCGTTTCATCAGGGTTCACATAGCCCACGCGTGCCCCTCCCTCGATGGACATGTTGCAGACCGTCATGCGTTCTTCCATTGAAAACGCATCAAATGTAGAGCCAGCAAACTCGTAGGCGTAGCCCGTCCCGCCGTTCACGCCAAGCTTCCGTATTATGTGCAGAATCACATCTTTGGCGTAAACGCCAGAGCGCAGTTTGCCCTCCACGGCAACACGGCGAACTTTCAGTCTGCCTATTGCCATCGTTTGCGTAACGAGAACATCGCGCACCTGACTCGTGCCAATACCGAAAGCGATCGCCCCGAACGCCCCGTGCGTAGATGTGTGCGAGTCGCCGCAGGCAATAGTTGTGCCTGGCTGCGTAATACCCTGCTCTGGGCCAACTACATGAACGATACCCTGCTTGCCAGAAGGTAAATCGAAGAATGTGATCCCGAACTCCAAAGCGTTTTTGCGCAACTCCTTAATCATGGCATCGGCCAAGAAATCAGGGAAAGGCTCCTGCTGCGAGTCGGTAGGGACGATGTGATCCACCGTGGCAAAAGTGCGGTGTGGATAGCGCACTTTCAGGCCGAGCGCACGAAGCATGGAAAACGCCTGCGGGCTTGTGACCTCGTGAATCAGGTGCGTGCCTATCAGCAACTGCGTCTGGCCGTTGGACAATTCGCGCACCGCGTGCGCTTCCCAAACTTTTTCAAAAAGTGTTTTACCCATAATGTCTTTCTTCCGTTTAAAAGAGGGCATATCTAAAGGCCGCACGCCGCTTCGGTAAAGTAAAAATCCATTTGCGACTACATTTTCCACAAGATTCAGCCTCGCAAATGCAAAATCTGGGTTCAACAAGAACCAATGCGGTTGACTTGAAGTAAGGGAACAAACTAACCAAAGACAGAAGAAACATCGAAGACCACCGACAAATTTAACAATGTTTGGGACATCCCAATTAGGGATTGTTTCACTCAATGTTAGACCTTCTCTTTTTGACTATCATCAAGACCACGGATACTGACAAGATCACACCCAAAGCGGAAAGGACGAAAAGCGGAGAAAGTATTTTTGACACAGGCTCTCCAGAGGTTTTCAAAAGGGGTGCTCCTTTCATATCCCAGTTCAGATTCCATTCATAAGCACCCAAGCCCAATGGGGGAACCGATGTTGCGTTCTGTTCCACGATCTTGAGTGCTGACAGGATTTTCAGTTTTCCATCAAATCCAAGCCCTATCTCTGTCAATTCCTTCTGCTCTTTACCAGATACGGACATGCCTTTGACGGTCACCCCCTCGCCAGAAGGAGCGATTGTGATCAAGGGAAGAAAATCCCCAAAGATCTGAATGGGGTGATCTATCATCCCCGCTTTTTCATATTTGACTTGGAATCGTCCTTTGCCCACATAAACCACACTTTTAAAGTGGGTGTCTTTTTTCAAATCTTCACTAATTCCCCGAATCTTTTTCTCATCGTCCAAGGCTGATTTTCCAGACTTGGCAATCTCAGCTACGACTGGCGCAAAGGCAAGGATGCCATTGTAAGTAAAAACAAAACTCTTGTCTTTTTCGATGTTCAAAGAAGCCGTAAACTTTTCAGGCCAATAGCAACCACCCAAGAATAGAATGCTTGCGAAACTCAGCAAGAGAACGGAACGGCCTAGTGACTTTCTCATGGTGAAAACTCTATGGCACTGGACGAGGGATGTGTCAATATTTTCACAATGGATTGCTCAAAAAAACTTGTTATTCTCCCAAGTCACCGACTATCCTCACGAGCATGTCCGAGAGTTTATGAAACAGATCATTTTTTTATGAGTCCCGTGTCACCTAGACCCCAACCTGAAAAACAGCCAGAGAATGTTCCTCAATCCCAGCGTTCCTCATCCCCTCCGCCAAAGACCTCTTCAAGCGGGCGGCGTGTCCTGCTGGGTGCCCTGTCCGTCCTTGTCGCCGCAGGCGCATGGTGGATGACCAACACGGGTCCCATTCTGGGCACTTCTCGCGGCGATCATGTCCCGCAGGAGGAGCAACAACGCCTAATTGAAAGTTTCTCACAAGTCAGGAATGTGGAGTTGCAGCCCGTCAATCTTGCCGACCCCGTAGAAAGGGAAAAAGCGGTGCAGTCCCTCGATCTCCCAGCACAGGAAGCAAAGAAAATCATCCAAGAAGCCGATCAGGGTGAAGTGAAACTCGCTTGGATCACTCTCTGGGACAATGCCGCTGAGGACGGGGATGTCGTGCAGATTCAGTCCAACGGCTACACCCGCGCCGTCACCATCGCCCATGCCCCTCGCACTTTCGTCATTCCCTACATCATGAAGGGGCAGGTCGTTATCACCGGGGTGCATGATGGCGGTGGTGGCATCACCGTGTCCGCGAAAACGGCAGGGGGCGCGATTCCGTTCCCCTCCATCGCCGAAGGTCAAAAAGTGACACTGCCCCTGAAATAATTTATGTCGCACCCTTGGCTCACCCGCCTGTTGATTCTCGGTGTCTTTATCGGCATCGCCTCCGCCAAGCCTTCTCTCGGTTGGGCCATCGTGATCGGTTTGGGTTGCTATGTGATCGGAATGCTCGTCTGGTCATGGATGAGTCAGCGCAAACGCAATGCCCCTGCAAGCCGCCTGCAAACCCTCGTCTTCCCCATCAACCAAGCCGATCTGGCCTTTCAAATCAAGGAGGCCGTGGCAGGTCAAAACGAAGCCGCCGATGCTGTTGCTCAAACCGTCGCTATCGCATTGGCACGCCCCAAGCGGACGCAACCCGTCGGTGTCTTCTGCTTGGCGGGGCCACCAGGGGTGGGCAAAAGCTATTTTGTGCAGGTGGTCGCCAGCATTTTAGGCAAGATGAGTGTTTTTCCTGCCGATAGTTTTCTTTTCGTGGACATGACCCGCCACGATAAAAACTCCCTCTTCGGAGACAAATCGGAAGACGGTGAGCTGGTGCGTCATTTGCGGGCTTACCCTAATTCAGTCGTCCTGCTTGACGAGTTTGAAAAAGCTCCCAAGGAAGTGCAAAACGGCTTTCTGGTGCCATGGAATGACGGCCTCTTGGACGCCCCCGCTTCGGGCGAAAAATTGCCCCTGTGCAACACCCTCTTTTTTCTTACCACCAACGCCGCCTACGGCGCTCTGTGCAACAGTCATGCAAGCGGTCAGAAAATGGGCGAGCAACGGAATCAGGCGCTGAAAAATGCGTTGGCTCAAGAAATTCCTTCCGCCATCGTTTCGCGCATCCATCAGATTTTTGTCTTTCATCCGCTCGCGGAGATGAACCTCGCGAAGGCCGTGGCTGGAATGTTGCAAGAATATGTCCGCTCGTTCGGTTTGGAAATCGAGCGCATCGAGCCAGAGTCCATTCTCGACATCGTGGGCAGGCACGAGGAGAGCGGCAGCCGCGATGCCCGAACGATTTCTGAAATTATCCAAAACTCTTGGGGGGAGGAACTCAGGCGGCTCACGCACAAAAATGCGCACAGGATTGCCGTAACGATTGACTCTGAGAAAACGGAGTTTAAAATTTTAGAAACCAAAAGGAATTAATCATGGACATCCTCGATCAACTCACCGACAAGGCCCGCCTGCAGGCCATGATGGATCAGCGCAAGAAGGCGACCACTTTGATTGATGCCGACCAGTTGTCTGCTGCGATCAAGGCCAAGGTGATCGGCCAGGATGCCGTCTCCGATGCCGTGGCGCAAACTTTGCGCCGTCGCATGGCGATCAATAACCGCGAGAAGCCCATCGCCGTTTTCTGTTTTGCCGGGCCTCCCGGAGTGGGCAAGACTTACTTCGCCAAAGTGCTCTCCAAATATCTCGACGACGGCAAACGCGCCCTCCTTTTTTACGATATGGCGCAGTTTTCAGAAGCCCATGCCGCATCCTCCTTGTTCGGTTCCCCCAAAGGCTATGTCGGCTCCAATAGCTACGGCAAACTCACGGGCGACCTCCGCAACACCCCGAAATCCATCGTCCTCCTCGACGAGTTTGAAAAAGCGCACGGCGAGGTCCATAAACGCTTTCTTTCGGCATGGAATGACGGGTTTGTCACCGAGTCGAGCAACGGCGAAAAAGTCTCCACGAAAGATGCGATTTTTATTCTCACCACCAACGCTGCCGCCCGCGAGATCGGAGAATTGGCGGACAAGTGCGGCGACGATCTCGACACCCTCTCCAAGCGAGCAAAGTTGGCGTTGGAGTCGGTGCAGTTCGCCCCTGAAGTCCTCTCCCGCATAGATGATGTCTTTGCTTTCCGCCCGCTCAAGGGCATGGACATAGCCCGTGTCGTGGCACTGGAATTGACCGCCTTGCTCGCCCAATACGAGGTGCAGATCGAGAGCAACGGCATAGACCCCCAGATTCTTCTTTCTGCCATGGAGCAGTTTGAAAACTCCTCCCGTGGCGGGGTTCGTGAGATCGCTCGCGGAATTGAAAAAATGGTCGTCAATCAGGTCTTGGAGGCTCGTTCCAAAGGTGCCAGCAAGATTCGCCTCCAGCAAAAGCCTGATTCCGAGGCGATCACCGTGGAGGTGGTATCGTGATGCCGGCTTCTGCCCCGTCACGCGCCCTATCCTCGAAAGGTTGGGGGGCGACGGCTCGTGCCCTCTACCATACGGACACCTCTTGGCGCATGGCGTGCGAGATTTTTTTGATCGGGCTCCTCACGATGCTCTTTGCTTCAGGACCAAAAACGACTTCCGCCCAAGCACCCACGACCTACCAGCGGCCATCGAGTGCCACTCCTTCGCCGCCTGTTGCGCCTCAACCTGCAGTGCCACCACCGGAGTCGTCACTGCCCCCGCAGAGAGCGGCGGCACCCGTTCAGCGCAAACCCTTGACGGTGACATCCCAGCAACTCCGCAACGCCAACCTCCCGCCCAACGCGGAAGTGATGGGTGGCATCGAAATCAAGCCCACCCGCTCCTTGCAGGATGTCGAGGTGATGGGGAACAATAAAGACGACGAATTTGGCGTGTTCAAATATGGCAACGGCAATAAAAGTTTAAAACCATCGGATCGCTGATCGAATGTAAAAGGATACGGAAACATGGAATCTGTTTATATCGAATCTACGATACCCAGCTACTTGGTCGCACGGGCAAACAGGCGCGAACCTGATGCCTCCCGCCAAAAAATTACTGGCGATTGGTGGAGGCAAGAGCGGGAACGCTACCTCCTTTACTCTTCAATCGCAGTCCGTGCAGAAATATCTCGCGGTGACCCCACATCGGCCAATCGCCGCCTCGACGCTATGGCGGGGATTCCAGAATTGGAGTTGACCCCAGAAATAGAACCCTTGGCCAATGCTCTACTGCGCCTCCTAAAAATACCCACTTCTTCGGCGATGGATGCCACCCATTTGGCCTTTGCTATCGTGCATCGTGTGGATTATCTATTGACTTGGAATTGCGTTCATTTGGCAAATGCCCAACTGCAAAAGACGCTCTTCGAGTATTGCGCTTACCATAAAATTCACTCGCCCGTCATCTGCACCCCAGAAAGTTTAATCGCCCCCAAACTATGAAAAAAACGATCCTCGATGAAGTTCGCCAAGCCCGCCGATCCGTGTCGGAAGAATTTGGTGGCGACCTCCACAAATTTTTTGTTTGGGCGGACAAACACGCCACCGCAGAAGCAGAGGCAGGATGCCGTTTGCCTTTCGGTTCAAGAATGAAAACTGCGGTTGGGAAAACCGGCGGCGGCAGAAAAACGGTTCACAGAAAAACTAAAGAAGCAGCATTTTTAAAAATTTGAAAAACCGAATGTCACTCCGCGTGGATGATGTCGTCCGCAGTCAGAGTGCGCAGAGTGCGGTCGGAGGGACCTCGCATTTTGAGGTCGATGGACAATGATGAAAGGGATCCTCGTCCCCATCCACAATTTTTGAATCCCATCCACAGCTCGATCTTATAGAGTCCTGGTTCCAAAGTGAGGTTGAAAGGAGTGCTTTCAGACCATGGTTTCCACCATCTGATTTTGTCTTTAGCCTTTGCTAAATGATATTCGAATCCTTCAATTTTCAGGAAGGAAGCGCACTGCAGGTCTGTGCTATCTTCGCTAAAGGAGAAGTCGGCTGAAAACGAATGCTCTCCAGACTCCTTAATGCGTAAATATCCTTTCCAGCAAACTCCCATTTTTTGTTCAAAACCACATTTAATAGACGATTCCGACTTATAGCGTCCTCCTTCGAATAATTTTTTATCGTCCACGATTGTTGCCAACGATCTGCGTGCAGGGATTGTTTCAATTGGCTCGTCATCTGTAAGAACCCAAAAATCCAAAACAGCACCAGGGGCGTATTTCACCGATTTTTTAGCGGGCGCAGGAACTGGGGATGGAGCCGTTGAGGGAGTGCTTGCTGGTGCTGTAGATTTTTCTCCCGTTGGGGCGACGGGTGCGGGGGCGACTGGCTTTTGCTGGAGTTGCATCAGTTCAAGCATCTTCCCAAGCTTGTCATCTACGCCCTGCATTTTCTTGTCCAGATCATCCACTTTCTTGGAGGTAGCCTGACTTTGTTGTTCGAGCGTGGCGATGCGCTTTTCCGCAGATTCCTGCGCAAGGGAAGTGGAAATCAAAATGCCACTGATGCAGAGCGAGAGAACGATGGTTTTAACTGAAATCATAAATTTTTTCTTGTGGAAGCGAATGTTAGATGTTTTTTTTGCAGTGAGTCAAATTTTATTAGAATCTTCTCCTGAAATAAAAAACAGTCCTCGGGCTTGCGTAGATGGATTTATTGAATATGTTTTGCAGCAACTTAACCAAACAAGGAGAAAAAATGGCATTATCAATCGGAACCAAAGCACCAGATTTCACACTCAAAAGCATGGGGGCAGACGGCCTCGAAGACTTGACCCTCAGCAGCAATGCGGGCAAAAAAAATGTTGTTATGCTTTTCTTCCCGCTGGCGTTCACTGGCGTTTGCACGCAAGAGATGTGCGACATCACCGCTGGTCTCCGCTCCTACGAGGATTTGAACGCCGAGGTGTGGGGCATAAGCGTGGATAGCCCGTTTGCGCAAGACGCATGGGCGAAAAAAGAAAGAATCAACATCCGCCTCTTGAGCGATTTAAATAAAACCGTCACCGCTGCTTACGATGTCGTTTTCCCCATGCTCGCGGGCATAGGTGATACATCGGCTAGGGCTGCATTCGTGATAGATAAGGCTGGCGTGATCCAATACAGCGAGAAAACGCCCAGCCCCAAAGAGCTGCCTGACTTTGCAAAAGTCAAAAGTGCCCTCGAAAAGCTCCTTTGAAAATAGAGGCAAGCGACAAGGGGCAAGGGTGGGAGCAGAAAGTAGAAGCGGCGTCTCGCCGCTTTCGGAAAGGAGCGCGGTGCGTCTCGCCCGCGAGGCTAGCACAGAAGATCAAATATCC
>JAIFLJ010000049.1 GCA_020049135.1 bacterium
GATTCTTTTCATGGCGAGTGGAATTATTCCATCACCCCCAAAGAATCCTAGTTTGTATCAACTTATTCTTGCTAAGCTCCTTAGTCCGTTGAGCGGTGAAAGGTCGGTCGGAAGCGGGCACCCACTCAAATCCAGAGTGGTGAGTTTATTAGTCAGTCCGCTGAGGGGTGAAAGGTCGGGTAAAAACAGTTTCTCACTCAAATCCAGAGTGGTGAGTTTGGTTAGTCCGTTGAGCCCTGAAAGGTCGGGTAAAGAACCGCAGCGCATCAAATTCAGAGAGGTGAGATTGGTCAGCTCTCTGAGCGGTGAAAGGTCGGTTAAAGACTTGCAGTGACTCAAATCCAGAGTGGTGAGATTGGTCAGCTCTCTGAGCGGTGAAAGGTCGGTTAAAGAATCGCACTCACTCAAATTCAGAGTGGTGATATTGGTCAGCCCGCCGAGTGGTGGAAGGTGGGTCAAAGACTCGCACCCTCTCAAATCCAGAGTGGTGAGATTGGTCAGCCCGCCGATCTGTGAAAGGTCGGTTAAAGAATGGCAGCCACTCAAATCCAGAGTGGTGAGTTTAGTCAGCCCCTCGATCAGAGTGAGATCAATCAATGTTGAAGGATTTTCAAGATTTTTGGCGGACAAGCTTGTTTTTTCGTTGAGTATTTCTTCTTTCATCTATTCTCCCCCCCCTCTTCTCCAACAGTAGCAACCCAGAGGAATTGCGGGAAGGATAAAAAGCGGGTTGCCAATTTGTGAAACCCTGCCACACGCTCCCGTGCAACCAATAAAAGAGCCCCTTTCGCTTTGCCTTTGCCCCTCTTTTCCTTATTAAAAAAACTTTCCTTCGATATTCCCTGTTCGGTATTCGATATTCAAAGCGGCGAGACGCCGCTTCCACGCTTCGCGTCTTCCATTTTTCAATTTCTTATTTTCAAGGGAAGCCCCTACCTATAAGATGTAAAATCAGCTGGTCTCCAGAGCAAGTGTAGTCTGGCTGAATTTTTTCCATTTCTTTTTTGTAATACTTCAATATTTCTGTTTCGTCGGCTTCTGGGTCAGCTTTTTCTAGGATTTCTTTGACTGCTTTTGAAAATACCAATTCGTCTTTATTTTCCATCTGGTTTCTCCAATTATTCTGATTCCTGTGCTTATGGCACGAGATCATTTTAAAAGCAAGCACTCTCCGTGCAGCACTCTCCGTGCAACCAAATAAAAAGGGCGCATCTGCGATTCATTGACCTCGGATCTGAAAATAGTGGCAAGAGTCTGAAGGTAGAAGCGGTGTCTCGCCGCCTTCGGAGAAAGGAGCGCGGTGCGTCTCGCCTGCGAGGAACGGGCACAGGATCCCCCAAAACTCCCCCGTTCTTTTGGCGTTTGACAGGCGAATACGCCACAGGTAGCCTTCAAAACATGGATGTCATAGAAGCCGCCATTCCGACGCATGTCCCCCGTGGATCCACACCCTCGGTTCCTCTCCTTCCAACCCTTTTGTTGCTTGCCCGATGAACACCGAACTCTCCACCGAACAAGAAACCGTCTTCAAAGATGTTCTCGCACAACAGGGGACGGGTGACATTCTCGTTTTAGCGGGCCCTGGCAGTGGCAAAACGCGCACACTCATCTCTTCCCTCTGCGGTCTAGTTGAAGCTGGCTCTGCTGGAGAAAAAATCTTTGCCATCACTTTTACCAACAATGCCGCCGCCGAGATGCAGGTGCGCCTGATGGAAAAAGCCGAGACACTTTCCCTTCCGTCCCTCCACCGAGTTCATGTTTCGACATTCCATTCGTGGGTCGGGCAGCTTGCCGCCAGCAAATTTCTCCGTGGACGCATCCTCCCGTGAGCCTTGGCACGGCGGGCTTAGCCGTTGCTCTCCACCTCACCAACCCCGACTCCTCCAAGCACACCTTCACCGATCCCGAGGTCCACGCCGCCGACCGCCATCTTGAAGGCAGTGAGACTTTTGATGCCATGGAGGCCCGAAATTTCAACCTCATCGGCCCCAAAGGATCCAACGGTGAGAACCGCATTGGGTTCGATAACTTGGTCAAAGCCACGGATGATGTAGAGCACCAGCTCGCCGACAACCAGATCAGCTCCTTTGGCACCCTGATGGCATCCGGCGCAGGCCTCGCTTCCAAGCTGGCTCCAGGCTCGATCACTTGGCTTTTCATTGACGAGGCCCAGGATCTCAACGCGCCCCAAGCCAAATTTGTCTTTGAGGTGCAAAAACAAACTAGCTGTCGGATTTTCGCTATCGCGGATGACGATCAAGGGATTTACAAATTCCGAGGTGCCAGCAATAAGTTTTTGCGGGAGTTTGGCGGCCGCGCCACCACCCAGACGCGGATGTTGAACGAAAACTTTCGCTCGACCCATCCCATCGTCGAGACCTGCCGCCAATGGATCGAGCCCAATTGGAAAGCACTCGGCTCCACCAATAAAACACTGCAGTCGAAACGGCTCAACAGCCTGCCCGTCGTCATCCTAGATGCCACATGGCCCAACCAAAGAGGCAAACACGCCAAAATAATCATTGATGCCGCACTAAAGGCAGGTCTCATCAAAGCCTACGGCGAGGTCGCCTCCTTCGGCCATTCCCCGAAATATCTCTCCTTCGATTTGAAAGAATCCAATCTCCCTTACAACATTCTCGACTACTTGAAACTGCCGAAGGAAGTTTTGATGCAATGGCTCGACCTTTGCCGAACGAGCAAAGCCACGGGCGATTGGCACCACGATCTCTGGCAAAAGTTTCTTGTTTCCTGCACGGCTGATCAGAAGAAGAATGGCGATCCGATTCTCGGGCATCCAGGCCTCAATGAACTCTACGCCGCCCTCGAAACCCTGCGCAGGCTCCAGCCTGGCTACTCTTCCCTCACCGCGGCTGAAGTCTTCGTCGAGACCAACCGATCCGAAAAGTTTGATTTCACTGGCGCACGCATGGATCCGGACTACAAGGGCGACGCAATCAACCATCTCTCGCTCCACTCCTGCAAAGGGATGGAATTTCCCCTCGTCTGGATCAGCGGTGGCGGGTTCGCCTACTCCGTCAAGAAAGGCGACACCGAGCAGGGGCAACCCAACCTTTTAGGCGAACTCGGGGAATGGTCGAAAAAAGCAACGGACGCATTGAAACAAGCCATCACAGGCAAATCCGGTGCGCTCGATCCCGAGAAAAGCAATCAATTTGCCGCCGAACTCGAAAACCGCCGTTTGCTTTATGTCGGCATGAGCCGCGCCACCGATTTGCTCATGATTTCCGCGCATTGGACGAATCACATAGAAAATTCATGGAAAGAATCAACGAAGCGAACATGCGAGCAGGAAAACGCCTTCCGCAAGGAGCTTGATAAGGCTCTGCAAGGTGTCCCCCATGTCATTATCTCCAGCGACGATGCCGCCCGCCACTTTGCTGCCTCGCTTACCTCGGGCCATCGCCACCCCACATGGCAGGCTCCTCAGCGCTACCGTGTGGAGTCATTCACCTCCCTCACGCGCCAACCTTTGCCCGGCGAAATCCGCGAAGTCGAAATTCCCCGCAAGCGGGAGTATCCCTTGCCCCAATCCGCCCCCGCCATGGTCGGCGACCTCTTCCACCGGATCATGCACCTCCTTTGCCTGGAGCCCCAGACACTCAAAGATCGGTTGGCCCCAAAAATCACCGATATCGGCCTCGTGGCCCGCGTCAGCACCCGCGACCCTGCCACCGAACTCCAACTCCTGATGGATCTTCTGGCAAAATATTTCTCGGACAAAACAAACCAACCTTGGACTTGG
Organism: bacterium; assembly: GCA_020049135.1. GTDB lineage: Bacteria > Verrucomicrobiota > Verrucomicrobiia > JADLBR01 > JAIBCM01 > JAIFLJ01. The sequence goes on from JAIFLJ010000049.1 coordinate 3,767, forward strand.
CTTGACGGCGCAAAAAGCGAAGTCCCCTTCACCCATGTCACGAAGAACTCTGCTGGTGAAACCGTGCTGGTAAAAGGTTACATTGATCTCCTCGGGTTCGGCGTCGATGACAAACCCAGCCTCATCGTGGATTACAAAACCGGCACACCTCCGCAAACTGGTTCCGATGAAGAGACCCACCACGCCGAGCAACTCCAGCTCTATCGCGACGCCATAGCTACGACCTATGAGTGCGACCCGAAAAAGATTGTGACACAGAACTATTACATCGCCGCACAAGCCTGCATCGTTCGTCCATAAATCTATGCACAACCCGATGCCAACCTTTCGCCTGTGGAACCCAAGTCTCCACCGGCACATCTTCAGGAACCAAACATCCTTCCCCGTAACTTATCAACAAACAAAGCAAGCGTAGAAAGTAGAGATATGAGTAATGAGATAACTATAGAACTAGAAAAACTGGACGGCTTGGCTGATGGCTGCACCAATAATACTGCTATTAAAAATGAAAATATTCGTTTTAAGTTGCCTCCTAATAATTGGGATACTGTAGTCGATTGGCTGAAAAAAACCGCTGTTGTTGTAAAATTCGATGCTCTGGACTACAGCTGGACTCTTGAAGGGGATGAAATCAAGAACTCTAAGGGAGGTAAAAATTATTCGTGGAAGATTAATGATAAATTAAAATTAGCTGAAAAAATAAAGGAAATTCTTAAAAAAAAGAGCAATATCTTTGATACCATTGTTTCCGATCCGGAAAAAGAACTAGATTCATCTTTTAATAATTATGACTCACCCTCATTACCTCTGAACATCATTTTTTGCGGGCCTCCAGGCACGGGAAAAACATGGCACGCAAAAGAACTTTGTGGTGCGAATCCAAAACAACAACAACCCCAAACACAACCCCAAACCATAGCAGGCCTAGGGCACTATAAAGAAGTTTGTTTTCATCCAGCGAAGACCTACGAAGATTTTGTTAGGTCATTGGAAATTAGCACAATCGGATCGAACACATCGTATACAGCAAATAACAAAGTGTTCGGCCAGATTTGTGACGACGCATTAAGTAAACCGGACAATCTCTATGCGATCGTGATTGATGAGATCAATCGGGCCAATTTACCGGCTGTGCTGGGCGAACTGATGAACGGATTGGAGTATCGAGGACAGGCAATCACGGTGCCTTATGCTGTAGCGGCTCCGACTGGAACGGCTCCGGCAAGGAAAGACGATGAAATCATCGTGCCTTCGAATCTCTTGATCATCGGCACGATGAACACGGCAGATCGCAGTGTAGGGCAGATGGACTACGCCATCCGTCGGCGGTTCCAGTTTTTGTCGTTCCTCCCGGATCCTGCGAAAGTTCCTAATGCAGACAATGGTGTCACACCATGTCCTAATGAGACTTTCATGAATGTGCTTAAACTGTTTGTGAATCTTCCACCGACACCTCCGCCCATCGATTGGTCTAGTCGAGCTGACACATTATCGCGAGATTTTCATCCGTCGGATGTCGCCATCGGGCACACCTATTTCATGGGCACTGATTGGGAGGTCAAATTCCAGTATCAAGTATTGCCCATCCTCGTGGAGTATCTCAAGGACGGCGTCTTGCTTGCAGATCAGCTTATTACCGGCAATAAAAATAATTGCATCAAGATTCAAGAGGTGTTTTTTACTACGAGAAATCAGCCTGCTCAAAATGCGGTTGATAAATTTAATGAGTTATTTTAATAAATCGGAATGCCCCTGGAGTTGATTATGGCCGATGAGTTGCCATGTTCTGCGAACACAGAAAAAGCCGGCGTAGGGGCGCCCCTTGTGGGTGCCCAGAAGGTTGGCGGCGGGCGGGCACAAGGCACCGCCCCTACGACTGCTTGGTCACGCATTGCGCCTGCCTGTTACCTGTTAGCTTCTTCTCGTGACACAATCTTCAAATAAACCTATGCAGGAGTTTGCCAGTGGCTCGCTAGAAGACTTTATCCAGCTCAAAGGCGACCATGGCCGCCAGTGCTCGTTCGTCGGTGTCTGGAAAACGAGTGGTGCCAATACCGCCAGCTTCATTGAGCCTTTTTGGAATTTGCCTTTCAGTGCCATGCTGTCGGAGTCTCTGGCCTCTGGTCTCCTTGACAAGGTCGAGTGGCACTCGGAGGGAGGGCGGATTGATCTTTTGGATAATTCGGGCGGGAATAAAACTTGGGTATTCTCGATGTTGCCACAAGAGAAGCCCGAAGAGGTGTCTGCCGAAGTGGGAAACTTGGGCCGGCAGTTTGCCGCCATGGCGTTCATCACCGAGTTGCGGAAGCTGTTGTTGCGCAAGCGTCGGACGAGCTACGAGACGCGGCAGATGACCTTGGCAGGTCGAGCGAAAGGGAAGATTCTGGTCGGCGCCACCATGCGCAAGCACCTCTCGCGCGGGCGGATGGATTTGATTGATTGCGCGGTGCCGATCCGGACGGAAAACAACCGCGTGAACCAAGTCTTCCGCTACACCCTGCGCTTGTGCAAGCAAAGCCTGCAATCCATCTCGGGCGAGCACCTGCAAGCGGTGTGGACTTGGATCAATTTTTGCGATGACATTCTTTCCGAGGTGGAAGATCTGCGATCCACCCGCGATTCCGATTACGCCCCCCACGGCCTGACGGGTTTCTACAAAGAGCACGCCAACCTTCTGGCCTTGGCTAAAGTCATCAAACACAACCATCCAGAAAGCCTCCAAACTGGCAATAAAAATGTAAAGACCATCCCTTTCCTGCTCAACACCTGGTTCGTTTTCGAGAGCTGGATCGCCTGCCAAGCCCGCGAGGTGGCCCACGATCAAGGCTGGACGGTTAGCGAACAAGAGTGTCTCACCATAGACAAAAATTTGCCAGGCCTCAAACCCGATCTGGTTTTTAAGAAAGGTGGCGAGACCCGCATTCTCGATGTGAAATACAAAAAGTATTGGCAGGATAATGCAGCTGTCGCTTACACTGATAAGGAGGATTACCGAGCGTGGCGTGGCGATTTTCACCAAGTTTTAGCTTACGGCTTCGCCTTTAACGCAGAAAAGGTCGGTCTGATTTTTCCATCGAAAGGCACCCCCAAGAGATCCGGCTTCGAAGAACATCCCGTAGACACCGAATACTTCGCCCTGTTGCCTGTTGTGGCAAAGTCTGACATTAAAGGCCTTCGCGACAAAGCTAAAGAGGTGATCAAAAAATTTCTCCCCTAGAGCGGGGCTGCGGCGCTACCCGAGCCGCAGGCTCTCTGGAGTGCGCAGGCACGATCCGTCAGTGGACGGACTTTTTTTGCGGCGAGGCATGACTCGCCGTTCCCCTTTCCCCATCCAACGAAAGGCCGAACACACAGGTTCGCCCCTACACGCTCACGCGTATCCCGTCTCTGCCCCTTACCACTTTTCTCTTACCACTCTCCCCACGCTGCCACTATTTCCCAAGTCAATGAAACAGAGATGCGCCCATGGGGTTGGTGGAGGAGAAATTGACAGGGGCGTCTTTGATGGCATGATGAGCGGATGCCAGCGCAACTGATATCCATACATCCTCTCGATGATCCTGCGAACCCACCGAATTCTGCGGAGGCCAAGGTGGCCGATGCTTTGATGGCTTTGGGCGACGATTATGTCATTCGCTGGGGATTTTACTATGCCGACAAATGGGGGCACAACCAGGGCGAAGGCGATTTTCTTGTGCTCGGGCCAGACGGGAATGTTCTGCATATCGAGGTGAAGGGCGGCCCTGTCACATTCGACTCTAGGACTGGGCGCTATGCCACGGCAGATGGGGGGAGCCCGATCGAGCAACGAGATAAAATCTGGGATCAAGTGGTGCAAGCGCTCAACTCTCACGCGAAACGGACAAACTGCAAAGGCCCTTTCGTGCATCGCGTCGTGGCGCTGCCGGATGTGCAGATACCAGCCGAACAACAGATTTACGAGACGATGCCGCGCGGGGGTCTGCTCGATGCGGAGGATTTGAAAAACATCAAAAGCCTTTGGGCGAAGATGTTCAAACAGACTTACAATGTCGAGGAACGCAAAAGTGTTTTTCTGGCGGTCTATGGCGCGGGCATCAAGCCAGGGGTGACGAAGGTGGTGTTGGACGAGACCGAACGGATGATCGAACGATATACGCTTGGATCCTATTCGCTTCTGGGCGCGCTCGAAGAAAACCAGCAACTTCTTTTTCGCGGAGGCCCTGGCACGGGGAAAACTTGGATGGCGATCGAACAGGCGAAGCGATGGGCAACCAAGGAGAACTGCCGCGTGCTCTTGCTCACCTACAACCTGAAACTCGCGGAGATGCTGGGCAAGGCGATAGCGAAACTCAAGTTGGAGTTCAAGGTTGTTGTCAAATCCTACGAGAACTTGGCGGGATGGATGTATGTCAAATGCGGGGAAAAGATGCCAGATCTCGATAAATTGGATCGGGCGGCTAAAACCCAGTTCTTTGAAGGCGAAGTGCCAAAAAAACTTCTCGAAATCGCCACCTTGATTTCAGACGAAGATAAGTTCGACGCTTTGGTGGTGGATGAGGGGCAGGATCACAATACGACGCTCCTTGATGCGAGTGGCACGGCCCGTGGCGGCACCTGTGGATGGTGGGAGATTTATGCCCCTTTGATCAAGGGTGGGCAGAGCGGGCGGGTCGCCATTTTTTACGATGCAAACCAGAGGCACTGCAACAGAGAGAAGTCACTGTTTGACGCCGCGCAGTTGAGGAAATGCTTTGCGGGCCTCGTGCAGGTGCGCCTGCGGCAGACGATGCGTTACACGCGAAATCTGCGGGATTTTTTTTGCCGCCAAAACTTTCCTGGTTCCGCAGAATTGCTTCAGGATATGCGTCAGGAAACTGGTTTGCCCGAGGGATTTGATCCAGTCGTGAGCCAGGCGATCAAAAGCGATGAAAAAAACAAGGCAGGCCAAGTCATCGGAGACTGGTGCAAAAATGGACAGTGCCGCGCGGAGGATGTGTTGATTTTGTATCCCACCACAGCCGCTCGCCCCGAATGGCTTAACAATGAGAAATTGAACGGAGTGCCGATTGGGAAGGCGGGGATCCGCGAGTCGTCGGTGCACAAGGCGAAGGGGTTGGAAGCGGTAGCCGTTGTGCTGGTCGGTTTCCCGACGATAGACAAAATCAAAGCGTCAGGGGATTCAACGGCCATATTCACATGGCTCATGGGGGCGACGCGGGTCCGCCAGCTATTGCATATTATCGAGCGAACCGATCTGGAGGTTGCGGCTTTGAAAACGAGCTGAGGCGGGGGGCGCATCTGCGATTCATGGGAAAATCATCTGAAAATAGGGGCAGGTGAAAAGGGAAGATGATTGGCTCCGCTCCGCATAAGCTCGGAATCGAATAAGGTGAAAAAGCCTGCGCGACTTGATGCCCTGTTTATTGAAAATGGCTGGCAGCGGTTATGTTCGGGAATAGGTTGGTTCCTTGAAGGCGGGCAAGATGAGGGACGGACTCGATGAAAGCGAGGATGGCGGCCCACACGGTCACGCCTTGAAAATTTGGTTTTTCGTCAATCAGAATCGCATATTTTTGGAGAGGTCTTCCAGTTAGGCCTCTGTCGGAGACCCGTTCTTTTTTTCGTTGGGCTTTGAATTTCTCCAAGGTTGTTTTTTGGGCTTGGGCAAGGAGGGCATCCGGGAACCTCTCCATTTGACAGAACCGGGTGAAAGCAGTTCTTCGGCAGCCTTTTGAAAGGCGAGGGAAGGACGCACAAAAAAGTTGTTATTCAGTTCGAGCGTCCATTGGCCGGCCTCGCTTTGATCAAACAGGAGGCGGACCCGGCAGTTCCCAGGATGTTTCCGCAACAGCTCTTCCAATTTTTCCAAAATAGAAGGGGAGCCTGAAGGGATCCGCAAATAGACCGTGTCGGCATAGTCCACCTCCGCCGTTTCGATCGGAACCACCTCCATGACGCGAAGGCTCGCTTTGCCCTCTCCTTGCCAGTTTTCGAAGGTGCCCGCGAGCAGAAAGACACCGTTGGGTTTTAGGCGATCTTTGAATTTCTCAAAATCGTCCGTGGGAATGAATAGCTCAATGCTGCCAGTGAAATCGTCGAGCCGCCCTTTCATGAAGGGCTTTTTCTGTTTGTTGTAACGAGTTTCGAGTTCGGAAATCATCCCGCCGATGCGGACGACGGTTCTCTCCTCCAAGGTTGAAAAATCTGCGTTGGTGGTCAGGGGAAAACGGGCCAGCGTTTTTTCGTAGGCGTCCAGCGGATGCCCGGTCAGATAAAATCCGAGCAGTTCTTTTTCGTGGTTCAAGCGGTCGCTCAAAGACCATTCTGGAACGGAGACCTCTTTGAAAGAGGCGGAGGGCTCGATTCGGTCTGCTTCTCCAGCGAAAGCGTCGAAAAGGGAAATCTGCCCCCGTTTGGCATCCCGGTGCGAATCGGCGGCACTGGCGATGGCTTGGTCAATCTGGCTAAAAAGTTTCGCGCGGTTTTTTTCTATTTCGTCGAAGGCGCCCACTTTGATCAGGCTTTCGAGAGTCTTTCTGTTCAGCGTGTTTCCGTCACAGCGTTTGCAGAGGTCAAACAGGTTTTTGTAGGGACCGTTTTTAGCGCGTTCCTCCACGAGTTGGTTGACGGCGGTTTCACTGACATTTTTAACGGCGGAGAGCCCGTAT
>JAIFLJ010000042.1 GCA_020049135.1 bacterium
TTCAGGGCGATCGCAGTGGAGGGGTGTTCGGAGCCAAAAACCTTCTCCTTGATCTTCAGGCTCCGTTCATAGAGCGGTTCCGCTTCCCCGTAGTCGCCCATGGCTCGATACAGTTCTGCCAGATTGTTCAGGGCGGTCGCCGTGGAGGGGTGTTCGGAGTCGAAAACTTCTTCACAGATCTTCAAGCTCCGTTCATAGAGTGGTTCCGCTTTCCTGTAGTCGCCCATGGCTCGATACAGTTCTGCCAGATTGTTCAGGGACTGAGCCGTGTCGGAATGCTCGGGGCCGAAAACCTTCTCCTTGATCTTCAAGTTCCTTTCACAGAGCGGTTCCGCCTTTTCGTAGTCGCCCGTGTTTCGATACAGTTCTGCCAGATTGATCAGGGCGGACGCTGTGTCAAGATGATCGGGGCTGAGATTGTTCTCTAAAAATTCTACGATCGGCTTGAAAAGTTCTACCCGCTTGGAAGAAAAAATACACTTGTCGAGTTGACTCTCCCAATCCAAGGCGTATTGGGCGAGTTTCTCTGGGGAGAGCAACCGAGTTTCTGTGCCTTGGACTCTCAGGATGCGAAACGCTTGAGAGTAATAATCAAAATGCCCCGCCGTAAACTCCATCGTTTTCTCGACCTGAAATTTTCCCTCCAAATAAACGAGGATTGCTGAGAAGTTGATTTCCGTCTGTTCTTTGTTGTCCTCCAGCACGATGCTTTTCATGAGGGCCTCGCTCATGGTGCTGTGAAATAAATACCATCCCGCACGGTCGGGATCCTCGACAACATAGAAGTGGGAAGAACCGACGAGGCGCGGAAACTCGGAGGAAGAGAAACCAGCAACGATCTGTTTTTCGATCAAGAAACGAAACATATCCTCGTCAAAGGAACCTGCCAGAGCCAGCACCTGGAGTGCTTTTCTCTCGTTATCGTTCATGTTACGCAGGAAGCTTTCTTCCAGTTCGCCGATCTGATCAGGTCTGTTCCCATTCGGTTGAAGGTCGTTGATAGGCATGAAGCCCTTTTTGAGGCATCTAGGCAGTTTATCAATTCCTAATTTGCGTGTCTTGAACCTGAAGGTTAGCGTTGTTTTTTTTCGTCTGCCTCGCCATCGCCACGATCCGCTCGACAATGCCGACCTCCAACTGCTTTCCCGTAAGCCGCAAAAAACCGCCACCCGACCGTAAGGTCTCTCATCGAAAGCTAAAACAAGAAGACTGGCCTTTCCCCAAAAGCTTCCTATTCCGTCGGTGCCATGGTGGGCGGCTGACTCTTTTTTGCGGAGCAAAAGAAAAAAGTGGAATAAGAGCCAGCCCAGCGTCACAAACCGCCCGCTAACACACAACGGAACCCGTAGTTGTCGTTGCGGAGATAGGGGTGGTTGAAGTCGCGAGACGAGGACTGCGCGCTGACGGGACCGTAATAGAACCACGACGCGCCCCGCAGGACACGATATTTTCTTTCTCCATCATACCAGTCTTCGCACCATTCCCACACATTCCCGCCCATGTCATACAACCCGTATTGGTTAGGAGAAAAACTCCCCACGGGTGCCGTCTTCTCGTAGCTGTCCACATTGAGCATTGGAGAGTAATTCCCAGCACCTTTCGGCGGCGGCCACTGCGTCCCCCACGGATAGACTCCCTTGATCTTCCCATTTTTTTCTCTCGGTGTCCCGCTCCCTTCATCGGGTAAGCCCACTGCTAAGCTCCATTCCTCATCGGTCGGTAGGCGATAGCTCTGACTGCCCTTGATCTTCCCTTCCCTCCGCTCTTTCTTCGTTAACCACTTGTAAAACGCTTGCGCATCGTCCCAACTCACATCCACCACGGGATGGTCCGAGCTTTGGCTGAAATCGGGTTTCTTTACTTCTCTGTTCGTGGCTCGGGCAAACGCCTCGTAATCACTCACTCTCGTCTCCCATACGCTGAACAAGACCTTCGTCCCTGAAACGGGGACAAATTTCATCCCGAGGCTATTGGTGAACACATTCATTTGAGTGTCAACTTGTCTTGAAGCTGCTTCGACTCTTCTAGCCGTTCCATCTTTTCCTGCGATCCATGCTATCATGCATATCAAACAAACCCCAGCTACTGCCACTATTCCGAATAGTATGAGTTTCCGCAACGCCTCTTCCTCCCTCTTGCGATCTTCTTTCCATCTCTTCTCTGCTTCGTCTATCCGTCGTCTTTTGTCTTCCTGCCTTTTCTGTTTTTCTTCAACTATTTGCCTAGCGGCTTCGTCTACTTCTCTCTGGGTGATCAACTGCTCCTTGTCGCACGCCAGCAGCGCGATCGCTTGCCAAGGCTCTAAATCCGAACTTGTCAGGTATCCTTTCAGTCTCTCGTCCCGTGCATCAACATATTCGGCGCGGATCTTGGCGACCTCGTCTTGGACAAACTTTGGCTCGCAAAACATTAACCGCCATGCCAATTCATGGTCATATTGCCAGCTCACTCCCTTGATTTTCTCATCCAAGGACAAGACATCGGTCGCCAGCGTGTCCAACGCATTGTTGGGAGAAAACTTTTTGACCCACTGCGGAACGGAGCTGGAAAAAATTCTTCGCGCCAAGGCCTCGTTCTTCTCCAGCCACCCCACATCCACCACCTCCCCTTTCCAGCTCAACGGGAGCCTCGGGTTGAGCGCCAGCACCGCCACCGCCAATTTTTGCTCGGCATCGAGTTTTTTGTCTTCTTGGATGTCTTTGAGGAGATTGATCAAGTCCGAATCTCTGACCTCTGTTTCTATCCATTTCAGGACATCACCGCGCACCACCCTTTTGACCCCTTCTTCCCAGTTTTGAGCCAGCCCAGCCGCCAACGATTCAACCGTGCCGTATTCTTTCCCCGCCAGCTTATAGGGTTGGATTCCCGAAGGGTTCCCCGTTCCCGAGCCCGTGATGCTTCTCGCCGCCTCGTATTGGACGGGGATGTTTTTCTCTCCCGCCAACCATTGCTTGACTTCTTTGGTCTCCCACCGCTTGTCCGCATCGCGGGTGAGGAGTCCTTTGAGCAAGGTCTGCCATTCCTCACTCAAATCTGTCGGAACAGTGATCCCGCGAGTGACCAGCTCGTGGGTCATCGCCATCTCCTGCATCCCAGCGAACGGGTGCCGCCCCTTGAGCAGTTCCAAGGCGATCACGCCCACGCTCCACCAGTCGCTAGAGGTCTTGATCACCCCGCTGATTGCCTCCGGCGCGCTGTAAGCAGGCGTGCGGTGAGCACTGGTCACATGCTTGGAAACAGCCGCCACGCTGCTGATGCCGAAGTCCGCCAGCACCAAGTCCAGGGGGTCGAGGCTTCTCACCAAAATGTTCGCGGGTTTGATGTCCCTGTGGATCACGCTCTGGGCATGGACCGCTTCGAGCGCCACGGTCATCTCGGCAAGCATCTCCTTGACCCTCGCAGGGGCCGCCCCCATCCTCGCCCAATCCAAGAGCGACCCGTGCTCGATCCATTCGAGCAATTCGTAAAACTGCCCCCGATCTTCCCCGACCTCCACCAGCTCGACCGTATGTTCCTTGGGCAAACGGCGCATGATCTCGACGATCTCTTTCTTGGGCGCTTTGCCGTGGTGATAGACTTTGAGCGCCAGGAACCGCCCATCCCGCTCGGTTTTCCAGACCACCGCCTCGCCCGATTCGGTGCGCACAGGCTCGATCAACCTGCACCCATGAAAAAGGTAGCCAAGCCCAAACTCAGAAGCCAAAGCACCCGCCGCCTGCGGTGCCCCTTCCATCCGAGTCGTCCCCGCAGAACTCCCCGAATCCACCCGAGTCACGCCATCCGTGGCTCCGCCCTGCCCAGCCCCCTCTTCCATCCGCGTCTCGTTCATAATTTTAGCTCCTTAAATTTTCTCGTGTTCGTGTCATCACGACTGATAGCGCATTTTTGCCTCGGTAGATTTTCTGCTGGCACCCGATTGAGAAACGACCACTTTGACGGGGTGTTCGCCGGGGGCAAGATGGTATTTGAAGCCTGTTTTAATCCCCCGTGCTTCGAGCGATTTGAGGAGTTTGGCGTGGTCTTGGCACCAGCTTTTTTCTTCGGCGATGTCCCTCATTTTCTGCTGGTCGCTCATGTCGCCGCTGTCGCCGTAGCGCACCATCGCGGTTTCCATGACCGAGGCATCCCGTCCCGTAACGACTTCGATGCCATATTCGTTCTCGGGCGATTTTTTGACGACCATCTTGCCGTTTTGAGCCAAAGCCGCCCCCATCTCGCCTTCGCCGACGGTGTAGCCGAGTGCTTGGAGAGATTCGCAAACAGCACGCCGTTTCTCGCTCTGGAGTTTGATCTCCTCTTCCTCCTTCTCCATCTTGGCGACCCGTTCGCGAAAAGATTCCAGGGCGACTACTGCCCCAGCCCTGAGCGCAGTTTCCAGCACTGCGACGCACTCCGCCCGATCTGGGGCTTCCTCGAAGGCACGGGCGCGTTCCAACAACTCCACGGTGTCACGCTGCCAAGCCTCGTGTTCTTTCTGGAGCTTGATCTTTTGCGAGCAGGTGATGACGAGGTCGTTGTAGAGTAGCCGCTGTCTTTCGGCATCCGTCTCTTGGCGGATCTCAGACATTCTTTGAAGGAGGTCGCTCCAGCAAGCCGAAGATTCCAGCGAGACGGCTTGTCCGAGAAGTTTTTCGAGTTTTTCTGGGATGACGCTTTTGGCTTGAGGGCTGACAGATTTCTGGATTTGCGCCAGAACATCGGCGAGTTTGCGCGGCGGAGTGCCCGACGCGTCCAACCTCGCTTCGAGCATCCGTTTGTGGAGAGAATCGGCTTCTCTGCGCAGGAGGTCGGGGATTCCGTCCAAAACCGCAAAAATCTTATCGCGCACTTTCTCGGCTTCCTTCAACTGCAAGATGCCCTTCCGTGAAAAATCGGCGGAGACTTGAGGGGGCGACGGACATCCCGCAACCGCCTGCTCGACCAACGCCCGCACCCGTTCCCGTTCGTTCTCGGGCCAGCTTGGCGGCAGGATCATGTCCACCATCTTTCGGGCTTGATCGTTTTTTTGCCTGATCTCGTCAGGTGCTTGCAGGAGAAGTTGAAACCTGCGGGCGATTTCGGTGCGGACAGAAGCGATTCGCCCCTGTCCACGGGCAAGCAGCTCTTCCAGAGACGCAAGATCTTCTTGGAAACTGGAAACCACGAGAAAATCCGTCGGTTCGTCGAGAGATTCCAACTGGCTTGAGCATTCGCGGATGCGGTTCAGCAACGATGCTCTTCTCGCCTTTTGAACCTGTTCCGCAATGGCATAAACTACGATCCCAGCCACGACAACGACTCCCGCAACTGCGGCGGCAGTAGCCAAGACCCCCAACACGGCACCACTCGCTGGCGTCGTGGTTAACGCAACTCCCTTCGGTCCACTCATACGCTTTTCTCCATGACAGAATCAGTCCGAGATAGTGTGACCCAGACCATCGTCAGGTTGTCTTGAGCACCCGCATCCATCACCCGTTCTTTGAGTCGGGTCAGGGCGGAGGCGGGATCGCTCGGGTCGCCGAGGCAAGCCTCGATGCTGTCGAGATCGAGCATGTCGGTCAACCCGTCCGAGCAGAGGAGGAAATCTGCGCTCTCCTTCACGCGCAGCTCCACGATTTGGGGCGTAATTTCTCTAAACTCCTGCCGCCCGCCGAGGGCTTGCATGAGCACATGCTGGTCGCTCGGGCGCACTTTCTCTGCGTCCCCGTAAGATTTTCCCTGCGACTTGGCGAGCAGTTCCGCCAAGGAATGGTCTTCGGTGATTTGTTGCAGGTAGCCGCTGTTGACCCGATAAACCCTCGAGTCGCCCACATTGAAGGCGAAACATCCCGACTCGCCCCACGCCAAACCCGTCACGGTCGTCCCCATCCCGTGCAAAGCGGGATTTTGTCGCATCATCTCGTAGAAATGGCGGTTGGTATCGCAGAGATGGGAAACGAGCGAGTCCGCCGTCGCCCCCTTCCATCCCGCCAACCTTTCGAGAGCCGTCCTGCTGGCGAGTTCGCCCGCCTCGCCGCCGCCGATCCCGTCCGCAACCGCCGCGATGCCTGCGCCGACTGCACGCAGAGAGACCGCCACGCCCGATTCTTCTTTGCGAGAGTAAAGCACCTCGCCCGCGATCAGGAGCGAATCTTCGTTGTGGGGCCGTTCCTTGCCAGGATGCGACAACCACGCCCCACTGATTTGAAAACTCATATCATTCAACCTCCAGAGTCACGGTGCATCGCGACGAGAGACGCACCTCGTTTTTTCCTTGAAGCAGAGGAACCGCCACGCCGCGCACAAGCTCCTTGCCAGACAGCCATGTTTTGTTTCCCGAAAGCGGGGTCATCCTCCACTCGCCTCCTTCGTATGCCAGACTGATATGCTGGCGCGAGACGGTGTCTATCCCCGTAAACGCCTCGCACGCGACGCTCCCCTCTCGGCCCAACCGATCGCTTGGCTGACATTCCCATTTTTTGGCTCCGACAACCAAGTGGAGCTTGCGCCTCTCTTTTCCCGAGCAGGCGGACACCGTTGATGTCGAGGGCGGGGAGGCTATCTCTGGCAACTCCTCCACACAGCTCGAACAGCGGCTCCGGAAAGAGGGGTTATCTGTCCCGCACTTTGGACATTTTTTCGTCGCCGATAAAGCGGGCGGGGTTGATGAAGGAACCGAGATGACCTGAGGCTCTTCCACCGTCCTTTCGGTTTTTTGGGGGATGTGTGTCGGACGCTGGCTCACGACTGGCACAGACGACAAATCTCCTCCGCACAAGGAACACAAGACCGAACCGTCTGCATTGTCTTGGTTACAGGATGGGCAAATTTTCATGACGGAAGACAATAGGAAACCGTGGAACAAGGTGCAAGAAGACAAATCGAAAGTCAAAAAAACGAATTTTTTTTCTTTGTCAAAAGAGCTTGTTTTTATTTTGACTCCCTGTCGGTAGTAGGTCTAACTTGCCGCAACGACAATGTGTTGAAATCAGGCAAATGAGCGAGAAAGCGAGTTTATTTGGAGACGACCATCCCTAGCTACCTGACAGCCATGCCGTCAAATAACCTGATAGTGGCCGGTGAGCAAGCGATCACACGGGAATGGTGGGAGACACGCAGGGGTGCATACCGACTGTTCGTGTCGGAGGCCGTAGTCGAAGATTCGAGCAAGGGAGATGGCACCGCATCACAGCGGAGGCTGGGAGTGCTCGCCGATATCGAGGAGCTGTCCATAGACGAACCGGTTGTTTTTCTCTCAAAAAAACTCGTTGAAACCGGATTGATTCCCCAAAAAGCATCTGCTGATGCTGTCCATATTGCCGTCGCGTCGAGGCACGGCATGGACTACCTTCTTACATGGAACTGCAAACATATCGCAAACGCAGAAATCATCCGCCGGTTGAGCTTTATCGTCGCTGAAGCAGGATACTTTATTCCCATCATTTGCACGCCCAGAGAGCTGTTTGGGGGGCAAGAAAATGAATAACGAAATTGTCAGCGAAGTGAGGCGTCACCGCTCCGAAATACTGGAATCGTTCGACTGGGATGTTGAAAAAATGATGCGTGCGATGATGGTTACACAAGGAAAAAGGGGGCATCGCGTGGTAACTCTGGAAAAGAAAAAACTCCAAAAAGGTGTCGCATCTACCGCCTACCCGCTACGCAAAGAAGATTGTTTAACCACTGATTAACACGGATGGACACAGATTAAAAAACTTCTTCCTCCACGCCTTTGTGGTGAGCCCTCTTCCTCTTCATTTTTTCAATTTTACTTTCTCAATTTTCAATTCATCCATCTTCCTTACCACTCGCTCCTTTTCTCTTACCACTTCTTCATTCCCCCATTCTGCGAACTGAAATCTACCTTCTGCAATCCAAAGAGACTCCACTTCCGGAGAATGTAACTCCGTAACCGCGTGCCGCCAAAAGCCGTTCGAGTTTTTCTAAATCTTGCGGGCGCGGGATGCCCGCCATCCAGATGCTGTCGCCCTCGACCAAGATGTCCATTTTCCTATCCGATTCGTCCCAAAGCTCCTCATTGATGGATGCAGGATAACGCTCCTTTGCCTTATCGCTCAAAAGCCAGATGCGCTGGTTATCCGATCCGCGCAAAGTCAGGGTTTGCCCGCTCTCGGATTGGTATGGATCGGTGACGAGAACATCTATTGTGTCGAGCAAGGACGGGTGTTTTTCACGGAGGTGTTCCCAGCTATAACCGCTGAACACGAGAAGGTCGCCTGCCGTCCTCTCGGCCAGATGGTGCAGGAGCGCTCCGAGAGATTCGGGCTGGTCGAACGGTTCGCCGCCAGAGATGCTCACTCCATCGGCCTCGGCGAGCCAGCCGTCCATCCGATCGAGCAGTTCCTTGATCGTGACCCGTAGGCTTTCGTCAAACGCCCATGTGTCGCGGTTGAGGCAACCCCGGCAGTGGATCGAACATCCCTGCAACCATATCCCCACCCTTTTCCCGTAACCGAGCGAATGGACTGGGTAGTGGACTTTGTTAAGAAGAAGGGAAGGCTCACCGTTCATGTCTTTCGGAAACGGAGCGTCGGCACGCCGCCGACCGACTCGACCGATTCGACCTCGATGGCACTCCCTTCTTTAACATCGCCGTCAAACAGGGCGCGACCGAGCGGGTTGATGAACCACGCCTCGACTTGGTTGCCTATCCCGCGCCCGCCGTTGTCCAAATTGGCGAGGCATTTTTCCCGCAAACTCTCCCGCACCGCGTCGGGCAGCGAGACCTTGATCTTTTGGCGATCCTCCAAACGGTCGAGGATGCCGCCGAGCATTTTCTCGAAAATCTGCCCCGCCACCTCGGGGCGGATGAAATCAAAAACCACGATATTTTCGCCGATGCGGTTCAAAATTTCGGGACGGTTAAGCTGGGTTTTGAAGTAGCGCCCGATCTCACCCCTGACCTTCCGCTCCACATCCGCGTAGGGGTCGGTGGGGGCGACATGGAGGACGCGTTCTCCTGTCGTGGGGTCCACCCTGTAAATTCCGAGGTTCGAGGTGAAAATGATCACCGCCTCGCTGAAATAGACTTGCTCGCCCCTGCCCGAAGTAAGCACGCCGTCGTCGAGAATCTGGAGAAATTTGTCGAGGATGCGCGGGTGGGCTTTTTCGATCTCGTCAAACAGCACCACCGAAAAAGGCCTTTCGCGGATGGCGTTGGTGAGTTGCCCGCCCGCATCGTAACCCACATACCCAGGGGGTGCCCCGATGAGCCGCTGGTCGGCGTGTTCTTGGCTGAACTCGCTCATGTCGAAACGGATGTAAGCCCGTTCGTCCCCGAAAAGAAGTTCGGTCAAGGTCTTGGCGAGTTCCGTCTTGCCCACGCCCGTCGGCCCCGCAAAAAAGAGGACGCCTCGCGGTTTTCCGCCTGCCTTGGAACCTTGAGAGCCCGAAAGCCCCGTCACCGCCCGCTTGATGATGTCGAGCGATTTCACCACCGCTTGGGTTTGCCCTTTCACCCGCTTGCGGATGATGGCGTCGCCCCCCGCGATCTTCGCCCGATCAATCCGTTTCCACGGGTCTTCGGTCACGCCCACTTTGTAGCGGCGCACCGCTTCCCCGATCTCTTGGAACGGGAGTTTCTCCCGCCTGCACAGTTGGGTGATAGCGATGACATCCGCCATGAGAAGCCCCTCGGTCTGCTCGACAAAAGCACCGTGACATTCGCCCTTCTCTTGCTCGTCTGCATTGGCATATCCATCGAGGCTCGGTGTGAGTGCTGTGACGAGCGCTCTTCGCGCTAGATGGTCAGGCTTCGAAATCACGACAGGGCGCAGGCGCGGGTTGTTCATTGTCAGCCAGTCGGGCAGATCGTTTTCCTTGTCGCAAATCCAAAAAAGCGGGTTGAACTGGGAACAGCGCAGTTGCTGATCGTAACGGGGCACCGCCTCTTGGCTCAGGACCAAAGCGCGGGTGAAATAGCCGTGCTCTCTCTCGCTCAGCGAGGAGGGATTGATAGTGAACCTCGACGCAAAATCGGCGAAGACCGCCACGAAATCTTCCTTGTGCCGCACGATTGCCTCTATGTGTTCGAGCGATTTGTTCAAGTCGCACGCGCACGCGCCAGTGTTTTTGTCGAACTGGAGTTTGAATTTTTCCTTAAAAAACTCCCGCTCTTGCTCGGTAGTCGCCCCCGCCGTTACCACAGGGACAAAACCCGATGTCGGGTGGTAGGTGATGAAATGAGTATAGCCCGCCAACCGTAGCGACTCGGCCAGATACTGCGTGAACGACATCGGGACAAAACCTTCGCCTTTCGGGAACGGGTAGCAATCCCTCACATTCCCGGAGAGCAAAAATTGAGATTTGACGGGGACAAATCGGAATATGTCTTTGATCCACCTTGGTGTCACTTCGTTCGCAGCGAATCGAGACAACGACTCCTCCGACATTATTTCAGGTG
>JAIFLJ010000128.1 GCA_020049135.1 bacterium
ATACCCGCAGGGGTCTGTAACTGAGGCGCAACGCAGGATGGCGGCAAAAGGACGAGCAGATTTTGTTTATGTTATTTGTGAACGGCTCCTTTGAAAATAGAGGCAAGCGACAAGGGAAGAAGAGCGGGAGCAGAAAGTAGAAGCGGCGTCTCGCCCGCGAGTCTAGGCGCAGAAGGTCAAATATCCACCCGCCATTTTCATCGCTCGTGGTGTTCGCTAGAACATGGTGACTCCTTAGCAAAAGCAGCAAGGAGCCTGAAAAAATCTCGCGGAATCGCTTCTTGACGGGGGCGCGTTGTTTGCACAAAAAGGTTTTTCCCAAGGAGGGACTCGCGCCCGTAGCTCAATTGGATAGAGCGTCGGCCTCCGAAGCCGAAGGTTGGCAGTTCGACCCTGCCCGGGCGCACGGACACCTTTTTGGGGAGTAGGTGGGCATCATGGGAAAACTGACCTTTCAGGAGCAAATGCTTGTTTTGAGCATTGCCACCGTATTCTTAGTAGGATATGGGGTAAAGGCGTGGCGCGATGCGCATAGGCTCCCAGTGCCAGCGGTTCATGCAGGTGTAGAAAAAAAGAACAACTAGGATCAGGCAATGTCAAAGATGTCTTTCGAGGATGTGGTCGAGGCGATTTGCGCACGCGGCAGCAAGTTTGCGCCAGATGCCTACCATTTTGTCAACGACGCGCTCGGGTTCACACTGAAAAAATTGAGCAAAAGAGGCGTCCCCAAATCAGCTCAGGCGCGGCATGTTACTGGCCAAGAACTGTTGCATGGCATACGGTGCTACGCATTGGAACAGTTCGGCCCCATGACGCGTTTCATGCTTGAAGCTTGGGGTGTGCAGAAGTGCGAGGATTTTGGGTGCATTGTTTTTGCGCTCGTTGAAGAGGGTGTGTTCGGGAAGACCGATGGTGACAGCCTAGAAGATTTCGGGGGAGGCTATGATTTTGAAGAGGCTTTCGTGAAACCATTCAAGCCGCAGCGCCCTGACACTGCGATTTTGAGCCTTGCCCGCCCGCGCAAAAATCTGAAGGGCTCGACAAAACGCCCCGCTGGTAAAGCAACCTCCAAACAGCATGAGGCATGAGCGGACCCCGTCTATTTCTTATTCTGGCAGGGCTCTCATTCTTGGGTGCCGTAACGCTCGCTGTATGGAAAATGAGCATGGCTTACAACTCTATCATTCAAAACAACACTTCAGAAACAAACACGACCATGAGTGAATCTTCGCTTAATCCCTCCGAAAAACGCATCCTTCCAACAAGGCCAACGCAGAAAACAGTTTTGGATAACGGCCTAACTCTGATCGTGCGCGAGGATGCCAGTGCGCCCGTGGTCTCTGTGCAGGCGTGGTGCAGAACTGGGAGCATACACGAAGAAAAATGGGTTGGAGCCGGGCTTTCGCACATCCTCGAACACATGCTTTTCAAGGGGACGACTACTCGGGGTGTAGGGGTGATCGCTCGCACAGTGGATGCCGTAGGTGGGCACATGAACGCCTACACATCATTCGACCGCACGGTTTACCACATTGACGCGCCAAGTTCTAACTGGAAAGTCTGCTTGGATGTGCTGGCGGATGCCGTTTTCAACTCAAACCTTCCCGAGGCAGAATACACAAAGGAGCAAGAGGTGATCCGCCGCGAACAGGCCATGAGCCAAGACAGCCCAGAGCGGATGGCACAACGACTCCTGTTTGAGACAGCTTATGTCGAACACCCCTACCGCTACCCCGTGATAGGCCACGCGGATGTTTACAACAAACTCTCTCGCAAAGATGTCATGGACTACTACAAACGCCGCTATGTCCCCAACAACATGGCGTTCATCATCGTGGGCGACATCCAGTTTGAAGAGGTCAAAAAACGGTTGCAGGAGTTGACCCAACCGATCCAGCGGCAGGCTTTGCCAGATGTGTTCATACCAGTGGAGCCGCGTCAGCTAGGTGCGAGGGAAGACCACCGCGAGTTTCAGACTGAGTTGACGCATCTCAACCTCGGCTGGCACATACCGGCCATCTCGCACAAGGATGTATATGCTTTGGATTTGTTGAGCACCATCTTAGGGCAGGGGCGCAGTTCGCGTCTCAACCAAGAGGTGGTTGAGAAAAAGAAACTCGCCCACTCAGTTGGCGCATTTTCCTACACGCCAGGGCAGCCTGGCATGTTCATCGTCTCGGCGGTTTGCCAACCAGAGAACCGCACTGGCACCAAGCAGGCCATTTTCGAGGAAATCTCTCGCATTCAAGAAAAATCCGTTTCCGATGTGGAAATACAAAAGGGACGCAAGCTATACCTGAGCGGACACTTGCAGGAACTACAAACAATGTCTGGCCAAGCTGCCGACCTCGGCACTGGCTGGATGACGGCGCACCACCTCGATTTTTCAGAGGAATACCTGTCGCGTGTGGCTGCCGTGACGAACGAAGATGTCCGCCGCGTAGCACGCGAGTATTTAATACCGCAGAACCGCACAGTTGTCTCCCTGAACCCACTTGGCACTTTGCCTGCGAAGGCCGATGCCGGGCAGCGGGTTGAGACAAGCGAAGCCAAGCTGATCACGCTTTCCAACGGCGTCCGCGTGGTCGTGCGTAAAAACGGCAAAGTTCCATCCGTATCGTTCTGTGCGGTCATGAAGTCTGGCCCCGTTTTTGAAACCGAAGAAAACAGTGGCATAAGCCATCTGGCCGCCGAGATGCTGCTCAAAGGGACGCGCCGTTTCAGCGCGAAAGAGTTGGCCGATGAGATAGAAAACATGGGCGGCACCATCTCTGCCGATGCTGGGCTCAATAGTGCCTATGTCTCGCTGGAGACACTTAGTGGCGACCTCGCCAATGGCGTGGATATGTTGGCCGAAGTGCTTATCCACCCCACATTCCCGCCCGAAGAAGTTGAGAGAGAAAAAACCTTGCAACTCGCGGCGTTGCAGGCCGAAAAAGATCAGCCCATGGCTATCTGCCGGAACTTGGCGAGGCGGAGCTTGTTTGGCCAAGTCCACCCATACGGCATGAACCCGCTGGGCACGCCAGAGACAGTGAAAAAGTTGGACGCTCCACAAGTGAAAACATTCCACAGACAACTCTGTGTGGCATCAAACTTAGTGGTGGGAATTTTCGGCGGCGTGGACGAAGAGCAGGTCAAACCGCTCCTAGAAAAAGCTTTTGCCGACATGCCGCGCGAGGCTATTCCGCAGATGCCGTCCATCGTGATGCCAGTTCTGGCCGCCCCGCTGAGGGTGGGCGAGAAAATTGAAAAGGCGCAGGCCGTCGTGCAGATCGTGTTCCCTGGCGTGAGCGTGGCCAGCCCAGATCGCTTCGCCATGCAGATTCTTGAGGCGGCTCTTTCAGACATGGGTTCGCGCCTGTTCATGCGCATACGCGAGGAGCAGGGCTTGGCCTACTATGTGGGGGCGGCGCAGCGCATGGGTCTTTTTCCAGGACACTTCACTTTTTATGCTGGCACTGACCCAGCCAAAGCCGACAAGGTCGTCAAAGACTTGCAGTCGGAGATAGCCAAGCTGCGCGAATCTGGCCTCACCCGCGAAGAGGTGGATCGCGCCAAAGCTAAAATACTCAGCGCACAAAAAATGCAGCAGCAGTCCAATGCCGCATTCGCCCAGACATGTGCCATAGACGAGCTTTATGGCCTCGGGTTCCGTTTTTACCAAGATTATGAGGCGGCCCTCGATCGCGTCACGCTGCTGGATATAGCAGCGGCGGCCAAACAATACTTTTCGCCGTCCCACCATGTGGTGGTCGTCGTAAAACCAGAAAACAAACCCTAGGAGTCCATTATGGCAGAAATTCAAAAAAACCCGCAGACAGCCGGAGAAATGACGGTGAGATTTACGCAATTCGTGATGATGCAGACACAAAACATCCTTTTCTTGCTCGGGCAAATGCCCACGCCAGACGGGCGCAAAATGGAGCCTGACTTCGAGATGGCACGCATGCTGATTGACCAGATCGAAATGATCGAAGAAAAAACACGCGGAAACCTGAACAAGGAAGAGTCTGACATCCTTGAAAACGCGTTGGCTAACACGCGGATGGTTTTCGTCAAAACGATTGATCATGCGGGCGGGCAAGAGGCAGCGTCGCAGGCTCAGGAGAGACCCGCCGCGCCTGAGAAAGAAATCATTTCTGGCGCAGCGACTGTCAGTCCGTCTCAGCCTGCGGACGAAGACGAAGATTCCGGCAAACGGTTTTCAAAAAAATATTGAGTGTGGCTCCACTTGCCACGCGGTAAAAGCACCATGAGACAAGGCTGGTCTTTAGCGACGCTGCTGGGGATCGTCTTGCTCGTGGGGCTGGCGGCCTGTTTCAGAGCTGTTCGCGTAGAGGAAGTGTTTGCAGCTTCGGGGATTAACTTCCTCGACACGGACTGCTACACGCGGATGCACCGCGTGCAGATGTTGGCCGATGCTCCGTTCATGCCCGTTCGATGGCACGATTTTGAAAATTATCCAGATGGCATCCGTTCCCATGCCACCGCCCCTCTGGACTATTCAATTTTAGTGCTTTCATGGGTCGTTAAACCATTCACCAGCCGCTCCGCGATTGAAATGGCTGGCGCGCTGGTTTCTCCGCTCTCGGGCGTGTTGCTGATGTTCTATTTGGCGTGGTGGCTACGGCGCGAGTTTGGGCAGGTTGGCATGTGGGCAGGATTAACGGCGTACACAATCATACCCCCGCTGGCTTGGGCGCAGAATGTAGGGCGTCCGGATCACCAAAGCCTGATAGTGTTTTTCCTAGTGCTTGCAGTGACTCTGGAATGGGGGCGGTTCGCGCACAGAGACGAGGCGGAGCAGATAGAGAAGGATTGGGGCGGTGTCGCTTCTGGCGTAGCGTGGGGTATGGCACTATGGGTTTCGTTTTTTGAGCCGCTCGTCCTTTTCGCGCTAGTTTCATTCGCGCAGATAGTCCTCCTAAGAAAAAAATATCTCAAAAAACAACTGCCAGTTTGGCTCAGTCTGCTCGGTGTTTTAGCTGTGGCTTTCGCGGTAGAAAGGTTCAGTTTCTCGCCTGTTCCGCCGGAGTTGAAGCAGGATCTTCTACGCTGGCTGCACTGGATTGGGGAACTTCAGGGTTTGAGCTTTTTGCAATTCACCTATTGGTTTGGCGGGTGGCCTTGGGCGATTTTTTTGGTGGGCATTTTTGGGGCGTGGGGATTGCGCAACCCAGAATCTGCCTGCGAGGCTTTGGGGAAAGGGCACGCGAAAAAAGCGGCGTGGGTTGTCGCGGGTTTCGTCACTCTGGCCGTGTGGGCACTATCTATGTGGCAGTTGAGGTGGGCACCGTTTCTCGGTGCTTTGCTGGCCGTTTTTTGGATACCCATGTTTTTCCGTTTGCCTGGCCAGATTTGGCAGGTCGGGGTGGCCATCATTTTCACTATACCGATTCTCTTCTACTACCACCACACGGCGAACCAGCAGCAACCACAGAGCGTCCCCTACGCGGATACGCGGCTGATAGCCAAAAAAATAGCGGCATCAACCAAGCCCGGCGAGCCAGCAGCTATCTTGGCTCCATGGTGGCTCTCCCCGTCGCTGCTTTACCATAGCCGCTGCCCGATCGTGGCCAGTAGTTCGCACCAGAGCATAGGCGGGATCGTGGCCAGTAGCCGATTTTTAATTTCGTCCGACTGGACGGAATGTGAGCGCATCTTAAAAGAGAAAAATGTGCGCTGGATCGTCACGGGTGAGCCTGGCCAGATGATCAGCCAGTCCGCTAGGATACTCGGCATGGACACCCTAGATGAACACCAAATCGTGCGGCATCCGAGTTACCCGTCACGAATCGGAGTGCGGCTTTCTCAGGTGCGACAAATACCTACGGTTCTGCGGCTACGCGCCGTGGTGAACAATTTAAAGCTTTATGAATACATGGATGCAAAACTGTAGCTTCTTTCTTTTTGGCCTAGTGGTCTTTTTCCTCTGCTTACCAGTATTGGAAGGGGCGGAACGAAAAAAGGCTGCGGCCAAACATAAACCCGTGCAGGCCAAAACCGCTGCAGAAAAAAAACAGACGCGGTTCATCTGTCAGCCCAATGGCTGGGGATGCACGCCAGAAATGGCCGTGAGCGACTTGGATCGCGTCATGTCTCTTTACGACCATGAGCCGGGTTTTCGCCGCGACAACTATGTTTCCCTTATTCAAATAGGCAAAAATGTCTGGCAGGCCGATGGGCGCTGCTCGTTTTTGGGTGCCCCAGTCCCTGCATCTGCCCCGCGCTTCCTCCCGCCACATGTGGTGACGGGAGCCGTGTCGGGCAGGTATTGATTTCTAGGTTAAGGGAAGAGAAAAAGAGAAAAGGTGTAAGATAAAAGTAAGACGCAAAGCGTGAGGAAGAATTGCAGATTTTAGATTTGAGATTGCAGAATGAAAAACAGAGTGGCGAGACATCGCTTCTATTCTAACTTCAGACACCCTGAAGTCTCTGGGGGATAAGGAAAGGGGATGAGGCCGAATGACGAGGATATGGATAGCGGATGGATGGAGAGTGTGGTGCGGGCATCCCTGCCTGCACCATCAGATTTAAATATTTTAAAAACTTCCGAAAGCAAGTCACGCATTGGTGGGTAAATCAAAAAATAAAGGAGTCGTTTATGAAAGAGATGGAGCAAGATCAAAAACAAGGGGATGAGAAACGCGGCTTTTTCAAGCGTCTGTTGGACAAGCTGGATGCGGCCATGAAAAAGATGGCGGATGAAAAGTCGAAGGGTTGCGGGTGTGGCGGCGGTGGGAAAGGCGGCAAATGCTGCTGACATTTGCCGACACGCTGGTTTTCCGGTGGCTTGGCCTAGACCCTGCAACGCGGGTTGGGGCGACGGCGCATTTTTTTGTTTACGACAGCGTTAAAATTTTTCTTTTGCTGGCGGCGATGATATTCGCGATAGCCGTGGCACGCACATGGCTGCCGATGCAGCGGCTCAGGGGCTGGATGAACAGGGGCGGGGTGTGGGGGAATGTGGTCGCGGCACTGTTCGGAGCCATCACGCCGTTTTGCTCCTGCTCATCCATCCCCATTTTTATCAGCCTGATAAAGGCCGGTGTGCCCGTAGGCGTGGCGTTTTCTTTTCTCGTGACATCTCCGCTGATCAACGAATACCTCGTGGTTTTGATGGCCAGCGAATTTGGGGTTCCCATTACGGTCGCGTATGTGGCGAGCGGTCTTTTTATCGGTATCACCGTAGGCGTTATTTTGGGGCGCATGAACTTAGAAGATAATATTGAAAGCGACATGGCGGTGGCATCAGGCGAAGAAAACACGCCGCTTGCCTACACATGGGCAGGGCGTTTGCGGTATGGGATAGTCGAAGCTGGAAGCGTTATTAGCCAGATATGGGTGTGGGTGCTCGTGGGCGTGGGTGTCGGGGCAGTGATACACAACTATGTTCCAGAGGCTATCATACACAGCGCATTGGATGCGACTGGGTTCTTTTCCGTGCCTATTGCGGTGGCACTCGGCGTGCCGATGTATGGGAGCTGCGCGGCGATTGTTCCAGTGGCGGTTGTGCTTTTTAACAAGGGCGTCCCTCTTGGGACAGCTTTGGCTTTTATGATGGCCATGGCGGGGCTGAGCTTGCCGGAGGCGATCATGTTGCGCCGCGTTATGAAGTTGAAACTGATAGGGATATTTTTTGGAATCACGGCTTTGGCCATCATTGCAACTGGATACCTGTTCAACTGGCTATCTATTTTTCTTTGAGATGGCTCGCGTGGCGGGCAATTTTTTTATCAAAGACGCTTTACAGGCGTCCTTTTGCAAGGTTTGATTCCATGTGATGAAAAAGATAGGTGTAGGAATTGCGGGGCTGGGCGTAGTTGGTGGCGGTGTCGTCAAACATCTGCGGCGCAACGCGGCCATTTTGGCTGAGCGCACGGGTTTTGAATTTGAAGTCGTCAAAGTGGCCGAGCGCGACATGGGACGCGCCCGCGAGTTGGAGATTCACCCATCGAAAGTAACGGTGAACCTAGACGCGTTGGCGGACGATCCCGAGGTGCAGATAGTTGTGGAATTGATGGGCGGCACCACGAATGCTGACCACCTGATCAGGCGTTGCCTGAAAAAAGGCAAGGCTGTAGTGACGGCAAACAAGGCGCTTTTGGCCGAGAGCGCGGGGGATTTACCCTCTATTGCAGAGAAAACAAACACGCCATTTTGTTTCGAGGCGAGCGTGGCTGGCGGCATCCCGATCCTCAAGGCTTTGCGCGAGGGGCTTGTGGCCAACCGCATCCTTTCGATACATGGCATCATCAACGGCACATGCAACTACATCCTTTCGTCCATCAGCCAGACTGGGAACCCATTTGATGCTGCACTGCGCGAGGCGCAAAAACTAGGTTTTGCTGAGGCCAATCCAACGCTTGATATAGACGGGCATGACACGATGCACAAAGCCTGCATCTTGGCCGCGCTGGCCTACGGGGTGTGGGCCGAGCCTTCCCAAGTGCAAGTGCAGGGCATCAGGCATCTTTCGGGCGAAGATTTTGCTTTTGCAAAAAAACTCGGTTACACGCTGAAACTTTTGGCCGTGATTCGCAGCCACCCAGATCAGTCTGTGGAGCTGCATGTCCACCCCACGCTGGTGCCGTGCAACCACATGTTGGCTTCCGTGAGCGGCTCGTTCAACGCGTTGGCCGTGTGTGGTGACACTGTCGGCGACACGCTTTTTTACGGGCGCGGCGCAGGGGCGGACGCCACAGCGAGTGCCGTTATCAGCGACATCGTGGACGCGGCATTGGCCATAGACCAAGGGAGCGGAGCTGGGAGGACTAAAGTCATACAGACATCACCATCGCCCCGGATCATTTCTTTTGAAGAGACATCCAGCCGCTATTACCTGCGCCTGAATGTGGAGGATCGCCCTGGCGTCCTCGCGCAGATTGCCGCTATTTTTGGAAAACACCAAATAGGAATCCGTTCCGTATGGCAACCCACTGAGCACCGTGGTGGGCAAGTTTCGCTGGTGCTGCTTTTGCACCAAGCCAAAGAGAGTGACTTCCGTTCTGCCACAGCGGAAATAGAGGTGCTTGATACAGTGTGCGGCAAAGCGGTGGCTATCCGTCTGGAGGATTTTGAATCATGAGCTGGCGCGGACTTATCGAAGAGTTCAGGGCATATCTGCCCGTTACGGAACGCACGCCTGTAGTCACGCTGCTGGAGGGGAATACGCCGCTCTTGCCTGCACGCAGGCTTTCAGCAGCCCTCGGCGGTGGGCGGGAAGTTTTTTTGAAATACGAGGGGCTTAACCCTTCGGGCTCGTTCAAGGATCGCGGCATGACGGTGGCCGTTTCGCTGGCCGTGGAGCGCGGGGCGCGAACGGTGCTTTGCGCATCTACCGGGAACACAAGTGCCTCGGCGGCGGCTTACGCGGCCCGTGCTGGCATCGGGTGTGCGGTGCTTCTGCCGCGCAACAAAATCGCCAAGGGCAAACTCGCGCAGGCACTGGCCTACGGGGCGAAGGTTTTGGCTGTTGACGGCAATTTCGATGACGCTTTGCGACTGGTCAGGGAGGTTGGCAACGAGGACGGGATAGCGATCGTGAACTCGATCAACCCCGATAGAATCGAAGGACAAAAGACAGCCTCGTTTGAAATAATTTCTGTGCTGGGCGATGCCCCAGATTTCCATTTTTTACCCGTTGGCAACGCTGGAAACATAACGGCCTACTGGAAGGGTTATGTGGAATCGTTCAACCGAGGTGCATCATCGCGCAAGCCGCGCATGATGGGTTTCCAAGCCGAAGGTGCAGCGCCTCTAGTGCTAGGTAAACCCGTGCCAAATCCAGAAACGATCGCCACGGCTATTCGTATAGGCAACCCAGCCTCATGGGACGGTGCCACGGCGGCTCTGTTAGAATCGGGAGGGCGCGTGGACGCAGTTTCTGACGCTGAGATTTTGGAAGCCTATAAATGGCTCGCGCAGAACGAGGGTGTTTTTGTAGAGCCTTCCAGCGCGGCTGGTGTGGCTGGCCTGTTCAAACTTAAAAGGTCGTGCCAAGACTTCTCTGCGCTTTTGCCAGAAGGTTCGCGCATAGCCTGCACCGTTACTGGCCACGGGCTCAAAGACCCGGACAGTGCCATACAGATTGGCGACCCGTGTATTGATTGTGCGCCCACCAAGGACGCGGTCATGAAAGCTTTATTCTAATTCCAATGTTTGGTTCGTTGTCGGAGAGTGAAATAGATACAACCCTTTCAAGGCTGAAGAAAACTGCATGAGACGGATTCCAAGTCCCCACGCTGTTTGATGAAGAACTAATCCTAAGCTGGCAAAGCCAGTGCCAAGGGAGGAAGGGACAAGTGGCAAGCGACAAGGGAAGAGAAAAGAGAAGAATGAACTACGAAACGCAC
>JAIFLJ010000221.1 GCA_020049135.1 bacterium
ACAGATATTAAGAAAAACACTTTTTTCCGCTTTCGTCTTCCTTACCACTTTTCTCTTTTTCTCTTACCACTTCTTCATTCCTTGTGGTATTAGCGCCAAGCACCGACATACTGCATTCCAACGATGGAATAGCCAGAGTCCACATAGAGGACTTGGCCTGTGATGGATGCGGCCCCATTGCTGGCTAAGAAAACGCCCATGGCGCCCAGCTCTTCGGGGAGCACATTTCTGCGTAGTGGAGAAAAGTCCTCGCCATGCTTGAGCATGATAGGGAAGCCAGAGATGCCCCGTGCAGCGAGAGTGTTCATGGGGCCTGCGCTGATGGCGTTGACCCGTATTTTGCGTGGACCCACGCTGAAGGCTAGGTAACGGACAGAAGCTTCCAGTGATGCCTTGGCGACACCCATCACATTGTAGTGCGGTATGACTTTGGCTGCGCCGTAGTAACTCATGGCCGTGATGCTGCCGCCATCCTTCATCAGGGGAGCCACTTCACGCGAAAGTGCCACGAGTGAATAGGCACTTATGTCGTGCGCTTTCATGAAAGCGTCGCGAGTAGTGTCCAGAAAATCGCCTTCGAGGGATTCTTTGGGAGCGTAAGCCACGGAGTGCAGCATCATGTCCACACGGTCAGTTTTGCTTTTTACGAAATCGAAGAACGAAGCGATCTCTTCATCCTTGCCGACATCGCAAGGTGCCAGTGGTGTCTCTTGGCCGAAAGATTCCGCCAGTTCTGCTACATTTTCTTTTATGCGTTCGCCTTGGTAATTGAAAATTAGCTTAGCACCAGCATCAGCCCATGCTTTCGCTATCGCCCAAGCAATGCTGCGCTTATTGGCCACGCCGAAAACAAGGCCCACTTTCCCAGCTAGAGGTTTATCTGACATGGTAGTATTCAAACACTCAAAACAAAAAAAACTCAACACAATTTGAATGGGAAGAACAAAAAACTTCGCGGCGCGGCGGTTTTTCTGCATTATCTGGGGCATGTCCAACGAATTTTCCATGGGTTTTGTGGCACTGTTTGGCCAGCCGCTAGAGAGGCCGCAGGTCTGTTCGATAGTGGCGCACTGGCTGGAGCGGTTCGAGCGTGTGGAGCAGGTGGCTCCGCAAGGTGTCTTGACGATGATTCTCTCTGAGCCTGGCGATTTGAATTTAGAGCCGAATTTACAGTTTCGCATCACGAACAGCGACCAGTTTGCGTGGGTTTATCTGACATGCGGGAGGCGCATCATAGAGACGACTGGTATGCCCAACGGCGAAGAGGTCAGCCTCTGCCTGAGCGTGCTAACGGAGTTGCCAGGCCTAGAGCGCATTTATTCCGACAAGGATGATAAAAAACTGGGTGAGCTAGAAAAAGAGGGGCTCTTGTAGCCAGTCTGCGGGTTTTTCGGGGGGCATCATGTGGGCGGGTGCTTCTGTCGCCATGCCAAAACCCACTGGATCATTTCCGAGGCGGGGATGGGGCGCGAGTAGAGGCAACCTCAGACATCCTGACCTCTGTGGAAAAGAGATGAGCTATTCTGACGGGAGCGAAGCTCCTAAAGCGGAAGGCGGGCTTCCGGCCCGCCTCTTCCGTAATGGCGTCTCGCCGCCGAAATCTGAAGAAGCAGGCAAGGATGCCTGCACCACATTCTCCATCCATACGCTATCCATCTCCTCGCCTTTCGGTCTTATCCCCCCTTTTTACCCCGAGACTTCAGGGTGTCTGAAGTTGAGTCGAACCCGCGTGGCTGTTGTCCCGGCGAGTGGGCATTTTTTGGTGCGTTTGTAACAGGCTCATTTTTGTGCGTTACGATTCTGCTCTCTGGCGGGTGGAGAAAGCGCGATGTTTTTTTCAAAACGCAACCAGCGATGCCAGGTAAGCACTGCCGCCCCAGCCTTATGCAATGCTCCGAAGCCATGTCCAGATGCGGGCAGGCAAAGCTCATTATAAGACCAGAGGGGGCTGTGGCTACGCCTGTTTTTCCGCTTCTAGGAACCCTTGTAACTGGCGAATCCTAGTGGGATGGCGCATTTTCCTGAGAGCTTTGGCCTCGATCTGGCGGATGCGTTCGCGTGTGACGCGGAACTGTCGCCCCACTTCTTCCAGCGTGCGTGAGTAACCGTCCACAAGGCCGAAGCGCTGTTCCAATACGGCGCGTTCCCTGTCCGTCAGTGAATCCAAGACATCCTTGATTTTCTCTTTCAGCAGCGAGTAGGCCGTCATTTCTGATGGATTTTCCGCCGATTTATCTTCGATGAAATCGCCGAATGTGGTGTCGTCGCTATCTCCGACTTGCGCCTGCATGGAGATGGGTTGTTGGGCCATTTTAAGGATGGCGCGGACGCGGTCAACGGGCAGAAGTATTTCTTCCGAAATTTCCTCAGGCGTTGGCTCTCTGCCCAGCTCCTGAATGAGCTGCTTTTGCACGCGCATGAGCTTATTGATCGTCTCAATCATGTGAACTGGGATGCGTATCGTGCGTGCTTGGTCGGCTATTGAGCGGGTGATGGCCTGCCGTATCCACCATGTGGCATAGGTGGAGAACTTGTAGCCGCGCTTGTACTCAAATTTTTCTACCGCCTTCATCAGCCCCATGTTTCCCTCTTGGATCAGGTCTAGGAAGGAGAGGCCTCTGTTGGTGTATTTCTTGGCGATGGAGATCACTAGACGCAAGTTGGACTCGACCATCTCGGTCTTGGCTCTCAGACCTTTTCTCATGTTGGATTTCAGGTCGGAATAGACTTGGTGGAACTCCGTCACCGTCATGCGTAGCTCTGTCTCTAGCGCGTGGATATGCTTCTGTTTTTCTTTCAGCAGCAGCACCGCTTCCTTGCCCTTGCGCCCATCAAGCTTCTTTATCTCGTTCTGCAGGTTGACCGCATCTCCGTGTTTCAGGTCGGCTACAAGCGAAAACTCTTCAGTCACTTTCTGCTTATAGAAAAATTTTGCGAAATACTTTTCTAGGTCGCGCTGGATTTTGTCGTAGGCTTTCTTCGCCTTGTCGCTGGCGGCCTGCGATTGCCCAGCCTTTTCGCACAGCTTGTAGGCGTTCTGCGCCTTGGCGTCTATCAGTGTGACGCTGCGGCAGAGCCCCTTCAAGGATTTCAGATAAGCATCGCGCCCTTCGATTTTTTTGTCTTGGATGACTCGATCAAAGCGCTCCTTGCCGACAGTAAGTTTTTGAGCCAAGGCTAAATACTCGCTTGCGGCGAAACCCATCCTGTGCAGGCAGTTCTGCACGCGGCTTTCGGCGTCTTCTATGCGCTTGGATATTTCGACTTCCTGCTCGCGGGTGAGGAGCGGCACTTGCCCCATCTGTTTCAGGTACATGCGGACGGGGTCGTCTAAAATATCCAGCCTTGTGTCCTTGTCATCGTCCACCGCGTCATCGTTTCCAGATGGGCCGCCTTTTTTGTATCTGTCCACATCGGACGGGTCTATCACATCTATCTCAAGGTTCCTCAACTGGATGAGGACGGGGTCAATTTCCTCTGGGTTGTTTGCGGCCTCTGGGAAAGATTCGTTCAGATCGTCAAATGTGAGGTAGCCTTGCTCCTTGGCAAGCCGCACCAGCTCGCGGAGGCGATCTTGTTTTTCGATGGAAAGTAGCGGCAGCGACTCGGCCTTTTGTGAGGCACTGGATATTGTGGCCAACTTAGTTGTTTTAGGCGCCGTTTTGGCTTTAGATGGTGCTGGGGTTTCTTTCTGGACGGTTTCTTTGGGCTTTATCGGGGGGTTTTTCTTATCCTGCTTCTGGGTTTTTTTCCCGAAAACAAGTGCTTTACGCATCCCGCCTTGGGCTGGTGCTATTTTTGAGGGCTTTTGCGGAACCGATTTTTTCTTGGGGGCTTCTTTCGTCTTCTTGCCCTTCTTTTGGACAGTTTTTACAGGGGTCGGTTTTGCCTGTGGCTTGGGGGACGGTTTAGCGTCTTTTTTGCTCTTCTTTTTTATCTCGTTATTTTTAACTTTCAACGGCTTCTTTTTCACGGCGTGCCTGCTCTCTGTTTTGATCTCTCAATTATTGGGGAGGCAATAGATTATCCAGTTTTTTTCGCCATGCAAGCAATTCCGAAAACAAAACGCTGCTGTCGGACGGTCTTTTTTTTATCTCCAACTCCATACGGCGGACTTGCTGCTCCAGCCAAGTCTTCTCAAGCTTAAACAGGCAGGCAGCTAAGTGCTCCTCCAAAAGCTCTCCGTTCAATGGTGGCATCGTCAGCACCGCTGCGGCTTGGGCCTGCTCGGCTGCACCGAGTTCTCCCACGAAAGATTCAACCCCATCCCAAGCATCGTTGCTGTGCTGGTCGAAAAGCCGTTCCACAAGCGCTCGCCCATCGAGCGTTGCCGCCCACTGCAAATCTAGTCTCTTTTGTATTTCGGGCATCAGCGAGGGGTTTTGAAAACCGATCCTTAATATCTCTGTCATCGCAGGGTGCGGCGGGGGTAGGGTGGCCGTGGCTATAGCTTCCTGTTCGTGATCGTGTTCCCTTAAATCAACCGCTGTTTCGCGGACAGCGGGCGCACGCGAGATTTCCCGTTGGAACTCGCCTTTAATAACTTGGAAAGATGCCCCTATCCTTGCGGACAGGCGCATTAGCACATCGTCTTTTTTCGTGCTGTCCGCAACATGCGGCAAGAGAGCAAAAACTTCCCGTTTTATCACCATGCGCCCTCGGTCGTTGTTCGGGTCGTTCTGTTCACACAGCTTCCTTAAAAAATATTCCCAGAAATCGGGTGCCTCGTGCGAAAAAGCCAGAAAGGCATCCGCTCCCAGCTCTTTCACGAAACTGTCAGGGTCATATTTTCCGCCATCTTGCTTGTCTGGCAGTTCCATGACGCGCACGGGCAGGCTGGCCTTCATCAGTGCTGGGACGCTTTTCAGCACCGCGCCTTGCCCGGCACTGTCGGAGTCGAAGCAGAGTATGACTTCGTCCACTACTTGGTTTTTTAAAATGCGGGCGTGGTGTTCCGTGAAAGCGGTTCCTTGCGATGCCACCATGTTGCGCACCCCTGCTTGGTAGCAAGTGATCAAGTCCACTGGCCCTTCGCAGACTATGGCCTGCCGCGCCTGCACGAGAGAGCGGCGATTTTTATCTAGGCCAAAAAGAATTTTGCTTTTCGAAAAAAGCGAGGTTTCTGGCGAGTTGATGTATTTGCCCTCCCGCGCTTCAGGGTCCAGCAGCCGCCCGCTGAACGCCACTACGCGCCCGCCTGAGTCATGGATGGGAAACATGAGCCTGCCACGGAAAAAATCGTAGCACCGTCCCGTCTCTTCTTTTCTTCTAGCCAACCCAGCCCGCTCCATGACCTCGTCGGAAAAACCAGCCTCCGCCGCCCATGATAATGTAGCAGCCCATGAGTCCGGGGCGTAGCCAAGGCGAAACTCCCGTGCGGTTTCCATCGTTATGCCGCGCACCGAAAGATATTTTCGGGCGGGGTCTGCGGACGGGGATTTCATAAGCTGCTGATGCCACCACTTAGCCACATGCTCATGCACATCGTATAGTGCCTGCTTGAGCGACTGCTCGACTGGTGATGCCGCGCCGCTAAAATTGCCGTTCTCAGGGAGTTCTATACCAGCTCTTTTGGCCAGACGCCGCACTGCGGAGGGGAAATCCACCTGTTCGTAAAGCATCACAAATTTAAAAACATCGCCCCCTTGGTTGGTGCTGAAACAATACCATATTTGCTTGGATGGAGTGACGACAAACGATGGTGTCTTTTCTTTTTTGAATGGGCTGAGTGCTTTAAAGTTGGAGCCCACTCGCTTCAGCGGGCCGTACAGGGACTGCACCACCTCGACTATGTCGTTGGACTGCCTGACCCGCTCAATTATTTCCTGCCCCCAAATACCAGCCATACTATCCCGTTAAAATGTTTGAGTGAATGTTTGGGTGAAAAACGGAAAAGGCAAGCTTTAGCGGTTCATCTGAAAATAGAACTGAGGGCGGGCTTCCAGCCCGCCTCTTCCGCAACGACATCTCGCCGCCAAAACCCGAAGAGGCGGACAGGTTTTTGGAATAAGGTTGTGTTTTCTCCTTCAAGGGCAGAGTATGGTTGGTACATGAAGCTTCGCATCCAACATCGCACGGCCTACTGCTATGCGGAGTCGGTGGTGTTTATGCCGCATCGTCTGGTGTTGCGTCCTTGTGCGAGGTTCATTTATTAAAAGCTCTGATTGGATTCGTTTTTTCCGCTCTTTATGATACACTCTCACAAAATCAATAAAATCGCTTTTCTCGGCGATTATACGCCGCGTAAATGCGGCATCGCCACTTTCACCCACGATTTATTGCAGTCTTTGGTGGAAGCCTACCCGAGAACCGAATGTTTTGCTGCTCCAGTCAATGACTTGCCTGAGGGCTATGAATATCCTGAAGAGGTGCGCTTTGAGTTTAGCGAAAATGATCTCGACTCTTATCGGCGCACGGCTGACTACCTGAATTTCAGCAATGCCGATGTCGTCTGCCTCCAGCACGAATATGGGATTTATGGTGGGCCGGCTGGGAGCTTTATCTTGGCACTTTTACGCGACTTGCGCATCCCTGTCGTCACCACGCTGCACACGATTTTGGAGCATCCCAGCGCGGATCAGCGCAGGGTGTTGCAAGAGTTGGGCGCCCTCTCTGCACGGCTCGTGGTGATGAGCGAGCGGGGAGTCGAGATGCTGCAGAAAATCTACGATGTGCCAGGCGATAAAATAGACCTTATTCCTCACGGCATTTTGGATATGCCTTTTGTGGATTCTAATTTTTATAAAGACCAGTTTGGAGTGGAGGGGAAGCATGTCCTGCTGACTTTTGGGTTGCTCTCGCCCAATAAAGGGATTGAGAATGTTCTGGAATCGCTCCCTGAGGTGGTGAAGTCCATTCCTAATCTCGTTTATATCGTTCTCGGAACGACGCATCCGAATTTGCTCAGAGAGCAAGGAGAGGCTTATCGGCTCAGCCTTGAGCGTTTAGCGCAGGATCTGGGAATCCGGCGGCATGTGAGTTTTTACAACCGTTTTGTCGATCTTGAGGAACTCAAGATTTTTCTGGGAGTGACAGATCTCTATATCACGCCTTACCAAAATGCGGCTCAAACCACTTCCGGCACTCTGGCCTACGCTTTTGGTTGTGGCAAGGCCGTCATTTCGACCCCTTACTGGCACGCTGAAGAGCTTCTCGCGGACGGGCGCGGTGTGTTGGTGCCGTTTGGTGATACCCCAGCTATGACGCAAGCCATTTTGGGTCTTTTGCAAAACGATACACGCAGGCACGCCATGCGCAAACGCGCCTACTTGCTCGGACGCGAGATGGTCTGGAGTCGGACGGCACAGCTTTATATGCACTCCTTTGAACGCGCCCGCCTCCATCCGACGAGCAGCTCCATCCATCGTTTGGGTGTGCGGACTTTGGATGAGAAGCGTCTGGAATTGCCGCATGTGCGCTTTGATCATCTCCGGCGCATGTCGGATACCACGGGCATCTACCAGCACGCCATTTATTCCATCCCGGACTTTTTTCACGGTTACTGCACCGATGACAACGCCCGAGCACTCATTACCACCGTGCTTTGGGAAGATATGGAGTCGGCGGACACACGATTGCATCGCTTGGCGGAGACCTACGCCAGTTTTATGCAATACGCCTTTCATCCTGATTTGAAGCGTTTTCGTAACTTTATGAGTTTTGACCGGCGCTGGTTGGAAGAGAGTGGGTCGGAGGACAGTCAAGGACGAGCCTTGTGGGCACTGGGCACTTGTGCCGGGCGTTCCCAACACCGTCACTTGCAAGCTTGGGCAGCCCAGTTGTTCGAGCGTGCTCTATCCTCGATCTTGGAGACGAAATCCCCACGGGCTTGGGCCTTTGCATTGCTGGGGATTCATGAGTATTTTCGACGGCTGAATGGGGATCGTATGGCGGCTCAGATCCGCGACACTTTGACGCAACGGCTCATTGGGCTTTTCGAAAATACAGCAACGGATGATTGGCCGTGGTTTGAAAACTCTCTTTCTTACGCCAACGCACGCCTCTCTCAAGCCTTGATCCTCAGTGGACGCTGGACTGACAACGCCCGCTCCTTTGAGATCGGATTACGCTCTCTGCGTTGGCTAGTTTCTGTTCAAAAAGCACCTCGCGGACACTTCCGTCCCATCGGTTCCTCTGGATTTTACCAACGGGGAGGAAAGCCCGCAGAGTTCGATCAACAACCCATTGAAGCGCACGGCACTATCTCTGCCTGTCTCGAAGCCTACTACTCCACCCGTGATGACTATTGGCACGGGCAGGCGAGCATTGCATTCGAGTGGTTCCTCGGACGCAACGACCTCGGCATGCCTCTCTACGATCCCAAGACAGGCGGCTGTTGTGATGGGCTTCACATGGATCGTGTGAATCAAAATCAAGGTGCAGAATCTACTCTCGCCTATCTCTCTGCATTGAGGGAGATGGAGTTATTAGAGCACGATTTAAAAGCTTTTCCGCGACAGACCCCAGGCAAAACTGAATCTCCGATCACTACTCCAACGACACTCCCAACCCAGAAGCTCTCTATATGAATATCACTCGCACAGGCATCGTTCTCAAGCCCGATCCATCTCGGGTTCTCTTTCGTCCATTCAACCCAATGGGGGAGGGGCGTCACTTTCGCATTCTCTCTCGCGTCTTGGCTCTCCAGGAAAGCGAAGTCGTCGAGCTGCTACAGCAGGTGCTTACTGAGTTCAAAACCCGACACCAGAGATTGCTCGACTACTTCCTCGTTCGTTACCAGTTCGTCCACCACCTCCTGCCCACCGATCAAAAATTATCGCAGGAACGCAAACTCCTCATCGGTGCTTACTTTACTCACGAATATTCGCTCGAAGCAGCCGCCTTATTCAATCCCTCAATCGTGCCACATCCAGATCAGAGCGGGATGGGTGAGTCGGGTGCCTTGCGCTTCATCCTGAGCTTGAGGGCTACCGGAGAGGGGCATATCTCCTCCATCACTTTTCGCACAGGCACAGTGAATACAGGAGGAAAAATCCAAGTAGATACTCCCTCGCGCTATGTCAGTATCCCCGAACATATCCCACACACCTCCTACGATAAGAGCATCTTTTGGAGACAGCTTGAGGAACTCGGCATAGCCAATGCCATTTCTGAGACCATTCTTAAAACCCTCAACCCCCACTTCACCGTGGATGAACTCACCCAAGAAATCCAATACCTCCGGCGTTATGCCCAGCATCGCAACACGGAATTTGACCGCACAGCCAGCCATATCGTGAATCTTGCCAAATCGAATTACGAGGTCTTCTACACGCCAGAGCAACCTCTCACGGAACGCATCATTTTCCCGACAGCGCCCAATGAATCCAATGGCATTGAGGATGCACGCTTCGTCCGCTTTACCGAAGACGACGGGAAAGTAACCTACATCGCTACTTACACAGCATACGATGGGCGAGTGACCATCCCTCAGCTTTTGGAAACGGACGACTTCCTTCGCTTCCGCATTTGCACGCTCAATGGGCCCGAGGTTCAAAATAAGGGCATGGCTCTTTTCCCGCGTCGCATCCGGGGTCAATATGTGATGCTCTCCAGACAAGATGCAGAAAATCTCTACCTGATGTATTCCGACGACCTACACTTCTGGCACACGAAGGTGCCGCTGCTCAAGCCCACCTACAGTTGGGAGTTTTTACAAATCGGTAATTGCGGTTCTCCCATAGAGACAGAGGAGGGATGGCTCGTCCTAAGTCACGGGGTGGGACCCATGAGGAAGTATTCCATCGGCGCCTTTTTGCTCGATCGCGATCAACCATCCAAAGTGATCGCCCGCCTCACGCGTCCGCTCCTCAGCCCCGATGAATCAGAGCGCGAGGGCTATGTCCCCAATGTGGTTTACAGTTGCGGGGCACTCGTTCACGCTGGGTATTTGATCCTACCCTACGCCATGTCCGACACCGCCTCCTCCTTTGCTACCATGCCCTTAGCAGATTTGCTCAGCGAGATGGAGCGAGTGTGAGCATCGAACAGGAAAGAAGCATAAAAATGTAGGGTCAGACATCCTGAAGTCTCTGGGGAGGAAAGTGTGTGATAAGGAAATGGGATGAAACCAAATGGCGAGAAGATGCAGGCAGCTCACACTGTTGATGCTTGGGAGAATTTGGATGTGGGAGAGTGTGGTGCGGGCATCCTTGCCTGCCTCTTCAGATTTCTGCGGCGAGATGTCGCTTCAAAAGAGACGGGCTGGAAGCCCGCCCTCCGTTCCGTCCTTCGACATTCGTTATCCCTCATTCTGAATAGCAGGGCTACTTCATCTGGAGAAGTAACACTAACGAGATGATTGCGATTTGAGAAAATGACTGGACGCCCACGGTTTTTGGAGTTAAGCT
>JAIFLJ010000222.1 GCA_020049135.1 bacterium
CCCAGACCGTCTCCTTGCCGTCGCCAGACGAAAAATACGGCTCTTTTTTCGGTCGCTCCCAGCGTTCAAATCCTTATGGAAGGATTTGGGCCTCCGTCTTGCTGTTGTCTTTTTGCAGGAGAAGCCCCATTCTTTCGATTGGCTTGCCTTCGGGCAGAGAGATCGGTTTGTCGAAAAGGAACTTCATGAAGGGTTCCGTCTTGGCGTTTGCGTGCGGGGTGAAATCCGCAAAGGTGATCCCCGTGATCACCCGCTTCTCCCCTTTTGCAGGACCCGAGACGACCATCGCGTTCGCTCCCTTGATGACGAGCTCCTCCAGATACAGTTTCGGCCACCACTTTTCGTAACTCGACTTGGTAGTGTATTTGGTGATCAGCCCGTCTTCACAAAGCTGGCCTTCATGGAGCTGGCGGTAGATGGTTCCCTCAAAATTCTCGGCGAAATAGACCTTATCCGTGCGGACACCCCAAGGCGCGCCACCGCCCGCTTGGCTGGTATTGATGCCCAGCGGAACGATCTCCTTTTGCAGGACGGTGTCCTTGACGGTAATTTCCAAATCCTGCCCGTGACTGCTGGCGACACAGGCCCAGAGACCGAAGATAGCGACTGTTTTTTTCATAATTTTTTGTTTCCGTTGATGTTTGGTTGATCTGCTCAATTTTTCCCCTCGATGCCCCACCCCTTTTTTCCGTTTTCTTTGGGCGCGATCCCCAAGAGAAGGGGGTCGTGGGTCTCTTTCATCCAAATGTCCACAAGAGATGATGCAAAAGCTTTTTTTTCTTTCCAAGACAATTTTTCGGCGCAGTTATCCATCTCGTCGGGATCACGCGCAAGGTCGTAAAACTCTTCGCTTGGACGAACCTCTGAAAAATCTGGCCAAGGCCTGATAAAACTGTCTTGCGAAGGCGTGTAATTTTCAGGGATTTTGTGCGGGAGCGGTTCCCCTAACCCACGGGGCTCGTAGTTGCGCAGGTAGCGAGCGTCTTGGGTTCGCACGGCGCGAACGGGATGGTAGTCCTCTTGTCCTCCGCCGCAATTCCATTCCTGAAAAATCATTTCGTGCGGGGTGTAGTTTTCGCCTGCCAGCAAGCCCCAGAAAGATTTCCCTTGGATATTTTTCGGGAGAGGTAACTGGGCGGCATCGAGAAGCGTCGGCGTGAAATCTATGTTTGGGATGAGATGCTCGCTGACAAAACTCCGCCTCAATGATTGGGGCATCTGCACGGCGAGGGCGATTTCCGTGCCCAGATCGTAAAGGGTTCCTTTGCCGCGGGCGGCGGCGATGCCGTGGTCGGTGGTGACAACCACGAGCGTATTTTCTTGGTGACCGTAACGCTCGATGGCCTCTACAAGCCGTCCGAACTGCTCATCGAAATAGCGGATAGAAGCTTGAAAACGGGAAAAGTGTTCGCGGAAAATCTCGCGGTCAGGGGCGGTGGCTGGCAGGCAAACAGACTCCTGTGGCACTGCCCCCCCATAGACCCGATTGAGGCGGCTGGAAGGCAATGCGCAGTCATCTGAATCCCACTGGCAACGGTGGACCTCTTGCGTGCCGATGTTCAGGTAAAACGGTCTTCCTCCACCGCCGCGCCTCTGGCGCAGGAAAGCGATGGCGTCGTCAAAGGCGTTTTCTGCATTGCGCGACCGCCAGGAAGCCTCCATGTCCACTTGGTAGCGGTTCTCCCCCACATAGCCTTCATGGGAGAGCCCGCAATGAAGGGTATCGTAACCTCCCTCATTGAAATAATCTACGATCGTCGGGGTAGTGATTTTCCAGCCGTGATGGGAGAGCCCCATCAGCCCGTTGCTATGGGCATACGACCCCGTCATGGCGCAACCGCGGGAGGGACTGCACACCGCAGAGCTGCAGAAGGCACGATTAAACTGGATATTGCCCCTGAAAAAACGGTCGAGGTTCGGGCTTTCAACAGCCCGACCGTAACAGCCCAGCCATCGCCCGAGATCGTGGCAAACGAGGTAGATGATATTCATGGAATTAAAACGCATGCTTTCCTTGCGGCAAATCCAGCGCGGGTTCCAAAGTCTGGCGTTGATCCCGCTATTTTACAGAGACGGGAAAATTTATCGAGAGCGACACAGGCTTGATTGAGATTCGCTGAACCGATACAGGCAAGGGCGAATCGCCCATAGATCTCTGGGATTTTCTTCAATCGGATCCTCACGATGTAAAAACGATGTTTCATTGAATCAACGCCACGCCTCCCGAACGGAAGGAAATCAAGATGTATCCTTCGGATGTGACGGCGACACCGCCGAAACGGGGTTCCTCAGTCAGCTTCAATTGCCAGTTGGACTTGCCGCTCTCTCTGTCGAAAACGCTGACAAAATAATCCGACGAGGCTTTTTTGAATCCAGCATCCTTCCCGCAGTGGACGACGACGACACTATTTTTTGTCATGACCGAGCCAAACACCAACGACTGGCCATCCACCCGCCAAGTTTTCATCGGGAAATCATAAAGCGTTTTACTTTTTTCCATGAGATCCAAAAAAGAACTTAGTTTTTGTTTTTCGTCCTCTTTGCCGCCCCCGCCTTTTCTGACTTCTGGGATATTCCCGATTTTTTCTTTGACGAAAGCAAGCGTGTTTTCCATCCCCCAGAGTTCAAAACTATCGGCTCTGCCCGTCGAGTTGCGCGTGAAAAGAGACTGGTCATCCCACGAAGGCAATTCGGAGACATTGCTCAAGATCAGCTCGGGGAAACGGGGTGCTCCATCGGTGCCAAATCCCACGACTCCGAATTGGTCGCCTTTCCCGCTGGTCAGCCATTCCCTCTGATCCGAGTAGAGCGGGGTGCCCCCGTGAATCAGGTAGTCTCCCAGCACAGCGATTTCTTGTCCGCGACGAACGGGGTCATAGACACTGCTGGAAACATAGCCAGGAGGAAGTGCCGTCCCATCGGACTTTTTATAACCCACTGGAGAAAACGCGTTGCCCGAGGCGAGCCAGACGGCATCCTTGGTCGCCGTCAATGTCCCGTGAGCCGAAGCACCTTTGCGGAACTCTGCATGGAGGTGTCCCGAGGTCGTGTTTTGCCACTTGATTTTTCCTGTGACCGCATCGAGGGAAAAAACATAAGTACCTTCTCGATCCACAAACCCAGCGGCGAAGTAGGCGGCTCCTTCCTCGACCAACACCCCCGAATGGACAGGCCATGCCGACTGCACTTTCCCATACGCCAAATAATAGCGGTCAATAGGCCCCGCCTTAAAACGCCAGATCAGGGCTCCCGTTTCCGCATTCAAACTATAAACGAAACCGTCTGCAGAACCCAAAAAACAGGCTCCTTGCGCGATGGTCGGCGAAGCCAAGATCGGGCCTCCCGTCCTGTAGCTCCAGAGCGTTTTGCCATCCGCTAGACTCGCGCAATAGACCGTGCCGTTGAGGTCGGCATACCACAACTTGTCCCCCACGGCTACGGGCGGGGTCGTCTGGAGTGCGCCCTCGGGCTTCTTCTCCCAAGCCAGTTTACCCGTGGCAGTCAGCGGGACGGGCGAAGACCCCATCCTGCGGTTGTTGGCGCGGTAGGTGAACCAATCTTTGGCAGTCGGGACAACCGCCCCTTTTTTGGCTGCACCCGCTTCCAGTCGCTCGCTCTCGACAGCTTTTTGGTTGAAATCAAACTCTCCTGCAGGGGCTTGGATGATGTTGCCACGGATGCTGTAGGGACAACCGCAAATGTAGGGGGTGGAAATCAGAAGTCCGTTGGCGGGGAAACAATCCTGCCAGCAGCCAGCACGGGAGGAGTGATCCACGATTTCTTTGTTCCGTATCCTGTCATACGCCATATTCTGCCGCCGAAAAATTCCGTTCGGCGAAATATTGACAGGCCCGCAACCCATACCGACTTCAGGCAACTTGGAGAGCGGCTTGCCTGTCATGGGATCAATTTCTCCCTTGAGCCCTTTACCGATCATATAAGCTTTACCATCCTCACAAAAATGGTGGATCACACCTCCACTAGGTTGACTCCAGAGCAGTTTGCCATCCTTGGAAGAGAGGGCGATCAACTGCCCCTTGCCTTTGACAAAGTGGAGGATAGCCTGGTCGGTGATGAGCATTCCTGGGCGGGCAGAACCGAGCGAAGAATGACCAAATGAAGTGGTCGGCTCTTTGACCAAAGCCAGTAAATCCTCAGCCTCATTAGACCACAGCACTTTGCCCGTCCCTGCATCCAGACAAGCCGCACGGCTTTCCCAACCTACAAAATAAATCTTTTTATCCTTGGCGGCGATACTTCGCCCATCAATCAGCTTCCCTTCGTTGTGAGTCCAAAGGATTTTGCCGCCCGTCTCCGCACAGGCGATCATCGTCCCGTAGCCCCAGTTCATTTCGCCCTTGGCATCCACGGGCGGCGGGACATATTTGACCGAGCCTAGCTTGGCTGGTTTTTTCACCTTTTCATCTTTGTCACCGAGCAAGATGTAGATTTTATCTCCTTCTAAAGCCATCCATTTGCCCTCGGGTGCTCCAGAAAATTCGATCACTTTCAACTCCTTGCCTGTCTCCGCATCCAGCACATAAACCTTGTTCTCCTCCATCAAATAAAGTTTGTCGGCTGTCGCCACCATCCCGCTACGAGCCACGGGGTTGCTTTCAGAAAGATTGCGTTGCCAAAGCTCCACTCCATTGAAAACATTTCTGGCGATGAGCCTGCAGGCATAGGGGTCATAAAGGGCTTCAGCCCCGTAGGTGTAAGAGTAAAAATGGCTGGTGGCAGTGAACATTCTGCCGTTGGCGATGACCGTCACGCACGGTTGCGGGCCACGCGTGGGAGAGTCCACCCACTGCGTCCAAAACGGCCACTTGACCACGGTGTCTTTCGAGACGGGATTGTTGTCGGGACCGTAAAGCCAGTGAGGCCAGTCATCCGAACCTTGCGCCATCGCTTTCGGCTTCTTGGCGGGATACCAAAGCCCGCCAGGAGTGAGTGCCCTCATGCATTCCGCTTCACTCAACTTGACCCCGCTGTTGACGATCAGGATGTCTGCGGAGTTATCGGGAACGGGAACATTTTTGGGAACAGAGTTCAGGACAAACAGTTTCTTGCCTAAAATGTCGGATTGTTTCCCTAAAGCTTCCTGCGTCACCTTTTCACTCTGCAACAGCACCGTAAAATCAGTCTCTTTGGCAAACTTCGCCGCGTCCTCCAGCGACTCGCCCACCATGACGACCAACCCCTTGCGGCGGGCAGTCTCCTTGAGCACCGTCGCCGAATCCACCTGCGCCCAGCAGGATTCCGCCAATAGCGCCCCGATAGCCGCTAAAAGAGTGAGATGGCGTTTAAGATGATTTTCGCTTCTGGGTTTCATAATCTATTTTTCAACATTCGATGAATCATCATTCTTGGGTGTGAGCTTCTATTTCGCATGGCCTGGATAGAACTTCTCCACCGCTTCGTGGGCGATGGTTTGGAGGGCTTTGAAGTCATCGGCGGAAAGCGGGATGTTTTCGGAATAGTCAATGTCACTCCCCTTTTTGAGAATTTTGCTGTCGGGGATATACGAATTGCCCACCACGCTCTTGCCGAATATCACCTCGTAAAAAACCGCCCCCTGCAAATAGCGTCCGGCATTATTTTTATGCTGGTCAAACATCAAAAATTCCTCGCCAGTCTTCTTATCCTTGCTCCACCGTGAGCCAACCCAGAGGGAATGGATGTTTTTGGGGCGGGCAGGAGGCTTGGCATTTTCATAATCGAAATCAGGATCGGGGAACTTATACCCCCAAAGCGGATGGGTTTTGGCAATATGAAATGCACATCCGACAGGTCCAATCCCCACACCCAGCTCGTCTGCCACAGTCTTTACCGCCTTGTGCCCATCTTCATACATCGTGTCCATGTCGTATTGAAACCCGGGCGGACGGTGCGATGCCGGCTTTATGGGCGCATTGCCCTTGGCACTGCCCTTGTTGCGGATACCGTCGCCGCGGTCCGACTGGTTCTCGTTCATTATAATCAGCGCATCAGGCTGGTATTTTTTCACATAATCAAACATCACCTTGGCGTCCTCCCTGTAAACACTGGGCTCCATTGCCACGCTATGGGGGTGGAGAATGACCACATCGTATTTTTTTGCCGTGATCTCATCTTTTATTCTTACTTTTGCCTTATAGTCGGTTTCGAGCGCAACCATCGCCTTCGGGTCGTCCGGCTTCGTTTCCTCAAGCTTCATAGCCTCGGCATAAGTCTCCATCCGACCCCGCAAACAGCGGACAACCGCCACATGACCATCCGCCTTCGCCATTTCTGGAAGATCGTCAATCACCCCGTGCCAAGCACTGCTCCCAAAAACGAGGATGTTTTTTTCA
The DNA here is from genome assembly GCA_020049135.1 of bacterium. GTDB lineage: Bacteria > Verrucomicrobiota > Verrucomicrobiia > JADLBR01 > JAIBCM01 > JAIFLJ01. Next base: position 6,333 of record JAIFLJ010000222.1, read on the forward strand.
ACGGCAGAAGCCGTGGAGGTTCCTCCGAAAAGGAGTGAGATGCCAAGGGCAAAGACGGGGAGCCGTTTGAGTAGAGATTTGCTTTTCATAGTTTATTTCTTTTGGTTGTTTTATTTATTTCCAGTTGAGAGAATCGGGGGAGCTGTGAGTATCTCCAAAAGCGCTCGGTTATTGAGTTGTGCCTTGGACAAAAAAGCGGGGAGAAATAAAAACTCCGCCTCTTTCCCCGAGGCGGGGTCGTGGACTGAACAGTGCATGTTATCCCCCAAGGGGCCCAGCCCGTCGAGCGTAGGCACTTGGTCAAAAAGCATGTTGGCATCGCTCATGCCTCCCCGTCTCAATTTTTCCACGCGTGCCCCTGATTCTTTTCCCGCCCGCTCCCAAACTTCAAACAATTTCGAGGTCGCCTCGTTGTCCGACATCGGCGGCATGATGTCGGCGATTTTTACGCGGAGGGTGGATGACTTTTTGCCATCCCCACTTTTCAGGGGAGGGAGTTTGGCGATTTTTTTCAAAGCCTCCACAGTCTGGGTGAGGTGCGGCTGTGAGAACGCCCTTACATCACCGCTGGCTTGCGCGGATTCGGGGATGCGGTTGGGTGCCACGCCCCCGCTGAACATCCCCACATTGACGGTCACCTCCCGCGAGGGGTCGGTCAGGGACTCCGCCGCCTCTACCGCCCGTGCGAGTTGGCGGATGGCGTTGACCCCGCTGGCGTGCGCGTTGCCCGCATGACCACCCTGCCCCATAGATTCAATGACGAATCGTCCGCCCCCTTTCCGTGCCGTGACCACACGGAAAGAACCTTGAAAACCCTGCGCCTGCAAAGTTTCGGGTTCCACCACCAGGCACGCCTCGATGCGGGAGGCAAGATAGGGGGTGACCACTTCGGCAAAGTGATGGTGAAACCCCTCTTCCGTCGCATTGATGAAAAAATAAAAGGTAAAGCGACGATAGAGGTCGGGCTCCGCCTCGGAAAGAGTCTTGAGCATCAACCACACCAAAGCCGTCCCGCCTTTGCAGTCAATAACGCCAGGCCCGTAAATGCGGTCGCCCTCTCTTTTCCAAGCGAACCCCAACCGTTTTTCCTCTTCGGGCGAATAAACCGTGTCGAGATGGCTGACGAAGGCGACAGATTTTCCGCCTGCTTTCCCCTCTCCCCGTTTGATTAAAATGAGATGGTTGCCCGCGACGGGTTTTTTCGAAGGGACAAACTTCGCTTGAAATCCCAACTGGGCAAATGCCTCTGCGGTAGATTTTCCGACTTCGTTCACCCCCGCCACATTCAGTGTGAAGGAGTTGATATCCACCCATTTCTTCAACCACGCCAACGCTTCGGGTTCATGTTTTTTCATAGCGGCGGTTCCAGTTTTTTTCATAGAGCTAGCTTTTTCTGCGGACGACTCTGCGATAGGGAGAATGATGGACAACCCCGCCCATAACGCCACGACAATTGCGCGCCTATTTTTTTTCAAAATCATTTTTTGACCACTCTCCAAGCGGCTTCTTGCAAAGACTTGGCAACCGCAGGTGGAATGTCCATCGGAGTTCCTAACCCCACCCCCTCCTTGTCGCTAAAATCGTCCTTGATGTCGGCAAGTTTGGCGGGCAACCCCACGGGGCTCTCGCCCGTGATCACGGCGAAGACAACGCACGAGTTGAGATACTGCCCATAGACGGAGGGATGACGATCTGTCTTCCCTGGGTTCTTGGTCTGAAAAGCCTCCAAATCTGAGCGGAAAATCGGAATTTCTGGCCGCTCTTTTTTTACCAGCTCAAAAGCGTCGCCCGACGGAGCCAACAACATCCCGTGTTTTTCCGCAATCTCCCGATAGTATTTTTGGATCGGCTCGTGGGTTTGCTTTTTTGGGTCTTTGACCCAAGTCATCGTGGCAACAAATTTGGTTTTAGGTGACGCATTTTTTTTCAACGCATCGAAAAAGGCATCGAATGTCGGGATGGCATCTTCTCCAAACGGCGACGAACTGTGAGCCATGATGCAAACAAAATCCCATTCTTGCGCTTTCACCGCCGAGAGGCAACTGTCCACCGATTTTTCGCAGAGCTTTTTGTAGGACTCGCTTTTTTGCGAAGGTTTGAGCGACTCCAGATCGCCGTTGTTGATCAGTTTCAAAGCCCTGAAATAGCCAGGAAGCCCCGCAGACGAATCGGTGAGAACCTTGCGCCCTTTAAATGCTAAAAATTCTTTGAGGACTTTAAATCCGCCGCCGCCCGCACTCCAGAAACTGGCACCGATCGTGAGTAGTTTTACCTCGTTGGGCTCCGAAGCGCGGAGCGGAAAAACCATAAAACCAACGAGACACATAGCGACTGGCAGTAATCTTCCCATAGCTCAAGTTTATCTGATTGAGGCTTGTTTTCAATTCATGATAATGTATTTTTATTGCACGATATGGACAAGAGGCGAGTCTATCTTTATCCCCAGTATCCGAGTGGAGTCGGGGCGCAGATATATGAGGGCATCTACCGCTTTGCGAACGAACAGAGGTGGAATTTGGTGCAACTCAACGCCGATCTCTACAAGCAAGCCGCACAGCGCAATGGGCTCCGTCGGGTCGGCGGCGGCGGGCTTTTAGTTTGCCCGAGCACCCGTGAAGAATTAGTAGATGCAGCGCAGATGCGACTCCCCTGTGTGGCGATCAGTGATCGGCAACAGGAGAGATTCCTCCCACAAGTCGGACTCGACCACCGGGCTTGTGGGAGGGTGGTGGCAGAGCATTTGAGGCAACTCGGAATCAAAAGCCTCGGTTTCCTCCATTCATTTTTATCGCTAGGAACATCTCGCTGTTGGTCGGGATTTCGTCAATACGCACGATCGGCTGGCATGTCCGTCTCCCGTTTTTCTGCTGCTGGGCGCTATCCTTTTCGCAAAGTCAGCTTGACGCGAACTCTGCCCAATGAGCAGGAGATGTGTAACTGGCTGGCATCGCTTCCTAAGCCTTGCGGAATTTATTCGTCCACCTGCATAGGCGGCATCTGGATTCACCAGTGCTGTCAGACTCTCTCTCTTTCCATTCCTGAGACAGTGTCTCTGATCGTGCAAAAGGATGACCCAGTGTTCTGCCAAAGCACGCACCCGCCTCTTTCCGCGCTTCGGGTGGACTATGTCGGACTAGGCTACCAATCTGCGCAAACGCTTTCTTCCCTCTGCGATAGGAGGCCAGTAAAAAAACTCTCTCTCTTTGTTCCAGAGGGAGTCATCGCACGCCAGTCCACCGATGTTCTGCACACGACCATTCCTGGGGTGGCAGATGCGATTGCTTACATTCGAGCCGAGGCCTGTCGCGGTGCTAGTGCGAGCCAAGCCGCACGCTTGGCAGGATATTGTCGCAGGAATCTAGACCGCCATTTTCAGGAAGTGATCGGACACACTGTTTTTGAAGAAATACAACGGGTGCGAATCGCCCGTGCGCAAGAGCTACTGCGCAATCCGTCCCTCACTTTAGACACCGTGGCAGAGCAGAGTGGTTTTTGCAGTGCCAGTCATCTGAGCCGCACTTTCTCCGCCGCCGTGGGTCTGACTCCGGGTGCTTGGCGCAATGGTTCTTATTCCAATGACCTTTAAGAGTGAGATGCATTCGATTGTCCCTTTTGCGTCTGTTGTTGCTTGTCGCTCCTTTGAAAATAGGGGCAAGGGGCAAGAGAAAAGAGCGGGAGCAGAAAGTAGAAGCGGCGTCCCGCCGCTTTCGGGAAGGAACGCGGTGCGTCTCGCCCGCGAGGCTAGGCGCAGAAAGTCCAATATCCACTCCCCCATTTTCATCGCTCGTGGTGTTCGTCAGAACATGGTGACTCCTTTGAAAATGTCAAAACCCCATCCGTAGCAAAAGGCTCTCTACACATGCCAGTTTTAAAATGCCCTTATCGAGAAGAAAGAGATTCACCTCACCCAAAAGGCTCTCTACACATGCCAGTTTTAAAATGCCCTTATCGAGAAGAAAGAGATTCACCTCACCCACTTTTAATCTCGCCCCACAGCAAGCACCGATTAACTTCGGCTCAAAACTGATCCATCCAACAATTCCATCCAAAGCCTCCTCTGCAAAACTTGCGGCATATCAAACATGGACTGCTTCTTCCCCAAGCTCAAACAGATTTCGTTGCAACTTGAAATAGAACACAATGTAGCAGCCATCCCAGAAAACAGGAATGGACAAAAAGATAATATGTCAAATCTGGAATCTTGCCACCCGAGAAAAAACGGGTAGCTTACCGACATGCAACGAGATGGAAATCTCTGCGTTAAAAACGGACACCACTACCGAAAGCACGACTCGTTCCTTTGGAAAAACAAGGACGGCGGCGGATACCTTTTTTGCTTGGAACAAGGCATCAGAGGCCGCCCCCAAAGCCGCCCTTCCTTGACCCACTCCCCAGTTTACTCCGTAGGCATCATCCTCCGTGGCGAAGCCCTCTACCGCACGGACGATGGCAAGGAACAACTCTTGAACTCCGGATGGTGCTTTCAAGAGCAACCCGATACACGCAGTTCCTTCATCATCAACGAAGCGAAGCCTTACCGCGACTGGCTCGCAGGATGCGATGCGCGGATGTGGGAAGACCTTGTCAAAATTGGTGCAGTTCCCCGAAGCACCCCACTCTGGAAA
>JAIFLJ010000029.1 GCA_020049135.1 bacterium
CCAGACCGTCTCCTTGCCGTCGCCAGACGAAAAATACGGCTCTTTTTTCGGTCGCTCCCAGCGTTCAAATCCTTATGGAAGGATTTGGGAGTTGTTGGAGGGCTTCGATCCGATCTTCGAGCGGGGGATGAGAAGCGAAGAGCGCGAGCAAGCCGCCTCGTTTGACCCCGCTGTTTCCCATGCGGCTGTGATCGCGTCAGCCTTCTCCGCCCCTCGCCCGACGGACGGCTTGCGGGGTTTTGTCGTGTTCTTGCTTGAAAAGTTTGCAGAAATGCCACGGCGTTTTGAACCCCGTGCGGCAGGCGATTTCTTTGACACTCAACCGCGTGGTTTGCAAGAGGCGGCAGGCGATTTCTTTGACACTCAACCGCGTGGTTTGCAAGAGATGCAGACCGTGGCGAAGCCGTTCCCTCCAGAGATATTTCATCGGCGTGGGAAGTTTGGCCGCTTTAAAACTCCGTATGAGGTGGTGCTTGGTCACGCCACAGCGTTGCGCGATGCCGTCGAGAGTCAGTGGATGGTGGTAGTAGTTGCGGATGATGGAGACGGCGCGTTCGATCGCCCGTGGCTCTTCCCCGTGTTCGTCCGATTCCGAGAGCATTTTCGCCTCACGATCCAAGACACCTAACAAGGCTTGCCCCAGATGACGCAGGATGCCCGCCGTCGCCGTTTTATCCGACAACAAGTAAGGGTGGGACTCAATGGTCAAGAGGGTTTCAAAAATTTTTTCTGCTTGGCGGCTGGTCGGCATGACTGCGGGAAATTTTTCTCTCCACTTCTGTGCCGCCTTGTTCGGTCTTTTGAGAAAAAAATCCACGAACACCTCGCAAGTTTCCATTTCCTCGGTGTAACTCCATTCGGCACTCTTTCCGCCTGGCACGATAAAAAGATGCCCCGTCTCCACGGTGAGATCGCGCTTTTCTCGGGAGAGGATGGCCGCCCCCGAAAGGATGAAACTGAGGTGCAAAAAACAGGGCAGTTTTTCCCGGCGAAAGACCGCGCCCGGCGCGTGGATGAGACTGCCGTATTTGCAGGAATCAAAGAGTGGAATGTTTAACACCAGAGAGCCCTTACACAAAAAGGGGAGAGAAATCAACCCTGTAGTATGATTTGTCAATTCTGTGGATACCTTTCAATTGGTCAGTTCGGTGTCCGTAGGGCAGAATTTGAAAAAAAGGAATCCTATTATGGCAAGCATCGCACAAACCTCTCGTTCTTCTGGCTCCAGCTCCGATTCAACGGTCAACTCCCGTTTCCCCTTTGCCGTGATGACGGCATTGTTTTTCATCTGGGGTTTCATGACGGTGTTCAACGACATCCTCATCCCCCGGTTCAAGGAGGCGTTTGAGCTCAGTTATTTTCAGGCGATGCTGGTGCAGTTCGCTTTTTTTGGAGCTTATTTCATCGGGTCATTGATTTACTTTATCGTTTCGGTCTTGGCGGGCGACCCGATCGCGCGGGTGGGTTACAAAAACGGCGTGGTGATCGGCCTGCTGATCTCCGCCCTAGGAAGCGCGCTGTTTTATCCCGCCGCCAACCTGCTTTCGTATCCGCTCTTTTTGGGGGCGCTCTTCGTGGTGGGTTTGGGCTTTGCGATGCTCCAGATCGCGGCCAATCCGTATGTGACGATTCTCGGCCCCGAGCGCACGGCTTCCAGCCGCCTCAATCTCTCGCAGGCGTTTAATTCCGTCGGCACGACGACTGGGCCGCTAATCGGCGGGTGGCTGATTTTTCAATACTTTGCCAAGACGGGCGCACACGGGGCGGAGTCGGTCAAAATGCCTTACATGATGTTTTGCGGGATATTCATTCTCTTGGCAGTGATTTTTTATTTCATCCACCTGCCCAATATCTCGGAGGAAAAAATCGAAAAGGGGGCGGGGGCGTTGCACTACCCGCATTTGGTATTGGGGATTTTGGCGATATTCCTCTATGTCGGTGGCGAGGTGGCGATCGGTAGCGCGATCATTAGTTTTCTCGGACAGCCACACATTGCGGGTTTGGGGGAACTCGATGCCAGCAAGTTCGTCGCCTACTACTGGGGCGGCTTGATGGTGGGACGGTTCATGGGATCTGCCAGCCTCAGCGATATGACCTCGCGAAACAAGACGATCTTTCTGGCGGTTCTGCCCGTGGTGGCTTTGCTCGCGCTGGCGTGGGTAGGCGGGCTGGGAATCGTTAAAATTTACGCCCCTCTGCTGGCGGTTCTGTGGCTGGGCTTCCAGTTGGGACAGTCCAAGGCAGACCGCACTCTCGCCATCTTTTCTCTCATCGTAGTAGGTCTGCTCAGCACGGCGATTTGCACGGGCGGGAAACTGGCGATGTGGTGCGTGATCGGGGTCGGCCTCTTCACTTCCATCGGATGGTCCAACACCTTTTCTCTGGCGATTGAGGGGCTGGGAAAATACAAGAGCCAGGCGTCCTCCTTGCTCGTTATGGCGATTCTCGGCGGAGCGATCTTGCCTCCTCTCCAAGGTGCCGTGGCGGACAAGATCGGGATACAACTCTCGTTTATCGTGCCCCTGATCGCTTACGCTTATGTCGCTTTTTACGGCCTCAAAGGGCACAAGATAAAAAGCTGGCGGCTCTCGGATCAATAAATAAAAGCTCTTGTCCCAGAATTGATTTAAGACGAAAATAAAAGCATGAAATCAATCTGTCATTATTTTTTCCTCTTGTGTGGTATTCATTCGGTCGGTGCTGCGGAGAGTTCACTTTATACCATCGCTCAAAATCCGTCCGAAGATGTCTATATGGTTACGGAGACTTTACTGAGAAAAGACCCGCCCCGTTTTGGCACCAATCTGCAAATCGGCAATTTCACCCCCTGGAGCGATCGCAAGCACAATATCTGGAGCGATGTGCCCACGGAACCCATCCACTTTCGGCATAACTGTCATGCCACGGGCGGGGGAGCGAACTTCATTGAAAACAAAAAAGGTGAACTCAAATACGGTCAATCCAAGAGTCCGGGAGCAGGATTTTGGGCACTCTACCCAGATGGATTTTGGGACGGGGCGACGGTAGAAATTTACCGTTTCAAAAACGGGCAGATGAATTTCCTTCGCAAAAGCCCAGTTAAAAAATTTCTCGGCGATCCTGCAGGGCCCCAGCGAATCGATCTAGCCGATTCGGGCACCCCCGTAGAGGTGGGTGATGCCTATGTCCTCACGATGGTGCGCGATACCGTGCCATCATCGCCTCAGACGGGACAAGAGAAAAAGGGCAAAGATAAGAGCGTGGGATTTTTTGCACCCACCAAGGATAGCCTAGTCCAGTTTGGAATAGATTCTTCCACTTTTTGTTCCGAGGGCGGAAGCACGGCGAGCTTGAAAATCATCTTGCCGGGTTCTAGCACGCCAGTCGGTATGGAGCACCAGTTCATCCGCGATCTGGGAAGCCCGATAGACATACGCTTTCGCACGGGCAAGGAATATATCTGCGAGACTTGGCTCAAGCAAGAAGGACTCGATGGCGGACGGGTCACCGTGCAGATCGGCGATAGCATCACGAAGGAACTGACCGTCACGGGAGAGTGGAAGAAATACGAGTTTGCCGTGCCAAATGTTCCTCCCAAGACCGTTGGGAAAGCACCACCCTTGCTGATCGGTTCTCAGAGAAAAGGAACACTCTGGGTGGATAATTTTATCGTTCGCCAAAAGGACGAACCTTCTTTTGCCATGATGTCTTACAACAAGCAGGCCTTGAAAGAGTGGCATCCTGGAATCATCCGTGGATTTGGGGGTCTAGTGCGGCTAACTATAGATACATGGTTCGCGGATGGATTTGCCACCCCGCAAATCTATGATGCCAAAAAAGGTGTCAAAAGTGCGAGTGACATAGGATTGCACCAGTTTCTCCAACTCTGTGCCGATTCGGGAGCCGATCCTTGGCTCAATCTTTACCCGCTCTATTCCGATGCAGAAATCCAAAAGCTCATGGAATTTCTGGGGGGTTCTGCCGACACCGAGGGCGGAAAAATCAGGGCATCCAAGGGGCGGAGCGAACCTTGGACTTCCACATTTAAAACCATCTACATGGCGGCGAGCAACGAGGCGTGGAATATGAACTTTGCTCCCTTGGCGTGGCCCAGTAATGACGGGGCCCCTGTATATGCTCAAGTCGCTGATCGTATTTTTCGGCAAATCAAAAATAGCACCCACTACCAAAAAGGGAAATACACCTGCATGGCCAACGCGTTTGTGAACGGTCTCTACCGCTGGCCCGACAAACAGACGGGCGGATTCATCATGAAGGACGAGGCCAAGGCTTGGACTTTTCGCATGGCAGAAGCCTGCCCAACACTCGATGTGATCGAGACGGCACCGAGCGGATACATCGGCGGTTGGGACGGGCTGAATGTCGTGGATCAAAGTCCTGCCGATATGTGGCAGAACCAACTTTTTTACAGTGCGCAAGTCATGGAACCCAAGCTCCGCGACATTGAGGCGATGCGCGCCGAGCTGAAGGAGTCGGGCAAATTGCAAAATTTCGGTCTGGCCAAATACGAAGCGGGCCCCGGTTACCAACTACCGAATCCAACCCAACCCGTCATCGAGGAGGAAGAGAAGATCGGCAAGAGCCTCGCTCTCGGTATCGTGACGCTGGACAATTTCATGTTCAATTGCTCGCTGGGGACTGCCGTGAACTACTTCAACTACAAGACGGGCGGCAAATGGGCATCCCATTCCGACGAGGATAAATTTATCCCCAACACCTCTTGGCTCGCCCTGCAAATGCGCAATGTGCTCTGTTCGGGAGACATGATGGCGGTTCAATCCAAGGCGGTGAAATCAGTCAACCTCAAGGAGCAGAGCGGCGAAGTCATCAACACGCATGGCGAAAAAACAAAGAAAACGCTCAAGGGCAGAGAAAATGTGCCTGTCACGCAGTGTTACGCTTTTCAAGACGGTGACCATGTCTCGCTCCTGTTACTCAACCGACTCTTTGACGAACCGCGAAAAATCAAAATCCAACTCCCCTTTGATCCAGCACCAGATGCCACATTTTTCAGTCTGGCTCACACCGATCCCAAGATCACTAACCGCACGGAACAGAATGTGAAGATCGAAGAAAAAAAGGTTTCCGACTTCGCCAAGGATTACAACCTGACCCTGCCACCCTCTTCCGCACTGGTGATTCAGGTTAAAAAAAAAGGTGCTCCATGAGTCCGACTTGGCGTGTGAAAAATGATTGGGTCAAAGAAAATCGCTTTCTGACCCAGTCTCCTGCACGAGCGCCATTGCCCCAGTGGGAAACATTTCGGGCTTCGCTTCCCCGCCCTTTTTGGGAAGGACACGACGATGCCATCGCCTGTTATTGGAAAGTTTGGGAACTCGCCCATAAAAATCTCAAGCCCGCCACGGCAGAAAATAATTTTTTAGCCAACTACATTGATACGGCGTTCAACAATCACACCTTCCTCTGGGACTCCGTTTTCATGCTGTCGTTTGGCCGCTACGGTTCCCGCGCTTTTGATTTTCAGCGGACGCTCGATAATTTCTACCGCAATCAAGAAGGGGACGGTTTCATCGGGAGGGAATACCACAACGACACGGGCCAATCGCGTTGGCAGAGTTTCGACCCCAACGCCACGGGCCCCAACCTCTTCGCGTGGAGCGAATGGGAAAACTGGCTCCATACCGGGGATCGCGAGCGGCTGGAAAAAGTGTTTCCCGTCCTGATGGCCTACCATGAGTGGACGCGCTTGTTTCGCACCTGGCAGGATGGCACTTACTGGAACTGCGGGTTTGGTGCAGGTATGGACAACCAACCTCGCATCGAACGGCAAGATTTGCGCAAGCACCATCACGGGTTCATGTCTTGGGTGGATGCCACTCTCCAAGCACTGCTTTCGGCAGACTTGCTGGTGAAGATGGGAAATGAACTGGGGCGTCCAGCCGATGTGAAAGGGCTGGAACTGGAAAGAAAAGCCCTTTTGCAATTGGTGAACGAAAAGATGTGGAATCCCAAAACCCAGTTTTACCATGACTTGGCGCGGGACGGAAAATTCGTCCCTGTCAAAACCATCGGTGCTTACTGGGCATTGCTGGCGCAAGCGGTTCCCCAGTCTCGCCTGAAACCGTTCCTCGCCCATCTGGAAAACAAGAAAGAATTCAATCGCCCCCACCGCTGTCCCTCCCTCTCTGCCGATCATCCCGAATACAACTACAACGGGGGCGGGGGCTACTGGTGCGGGGCGGTCTGGCCCAATACCAATTACATGCTTTTGCGCGGTCTGACCGATTGCGGGGAGGATCGGCTGGCGCATGAAATCGCGATGAACCATCTGGAAAATATCACCGAGGTTTTTCGTCAGACCGGAACCGTGTTTGAAAATTACGACCCCGAAGCACCGCGGGCGGGCAAGCCCGCCAAGTCCGATTTTGTCGGCTGGGGCGGCATCGGGCCTGTCGCTGTCTTGTTCGAATATGCTCTGGGACTGAGAGCGGATGTGCCCCATCAAACCCTGCTTTGGGATGTCAGGCTCACCGAGGCACACGGGGTGGAAAATTACCCCTTCGGCAAAGAGGGACTGCTCCAGCTCTCTTGCCAAAAACGGGGGTCTTCTCAGGACGAGCCCGGAGTCACCCTCTCATCCAATATCCCCGTGAAAATCATCGTGTGCTGGGATGGAAAACGGAAGTCTTATCAGGTGGATTCAACAGGATGCGTGCTTTTGCCAAGTGCCGAAAAGAAAACACCTAACTCAAGGAAAAAATTATGAAAAAAATCATCGTGACCACACTCTGTCTCGCCCTGTGGGCGGGGCTTGTTTCAGCGCAAGAGGGCGAGGGAAAGAAACCCAAGAAAGGGAAATCAGGAGGCGAAGAGAGTTCCGCCAAGATCGCGGTGGATGCCGCAGAAGCCGCCAAACCGTGGACTCCCCCGCCTGCGGCACCGAATGCCGAAGCTCCGAAAGTCGTCAAAGACCTGCTCCCGCTGGTGGAACACCGTCAAGGGACGATGGGCACCTGCATGGCAGGCCCCTATGTGCCAAACGGCTTCGCCTCGCCCTGCCCCCACTCGCCCAAGGGCAAGACCTCGTATTACAGCGTGGAAGACAAAGAAATTTACGGTTTCGCCCAAGCCCATGTCCACGGCACGGGCGGGCAGGGCAATTACGGCTGGTTCATGTTCATGCCACAAACCGGCGAGATCAACACGGATTGGAAAGCGTATCTTTCGCCCAAAGCCAACGAATCGGTGATGGTGGATTATTACTCCGTGGAGATGCCCAAGCATCAAGTGAAAACAGAAATCACCACGGCGCACAATGCGTCCATCTACCGCTTTTCATTTTCTGGCAATCCCGCCCATCTGGTCGTGGATGTCTCCTACAAAGGTGCCTCCGACTTGCTCGAGAAAGAGGGTGGGTGCCACAAGATCGAGATGGAAATCGGCGAGGGCGGCAAAACGCTTTCTGGCTGGGCGATGTATAGCGGCGGCTGGTGTATCGGGCTGGAGGAATACAAAACTTATTTCTATGTCGAACTCGAAAATGCCCCGAAGGAGTTCAGCGTTTGGGATAAGGACGGGAAGCGGGCGGGAGAAAAGAAACTTTCCGTCAATAACGGCACTTGGAAAGAGCGCAAGGATTCCGGCAAGGGGGCATCTGGAGGCAAAGGTGCCGGTCGGATCATCGGCGATCCGCACTCGGGTTTCTTTTTCACCTTCGCCGATGCGAGCAAACCCGTGCATGTGAAAATAGGCTTGTCCAAGCGTAGTGTCGAGAACGCCAAACACTTCGCCCAAAACCAAATCAAGGATTTCGATTTTGAGGCCGCTCGTCAGGCAAGTCAGGCGGAGTGGAATAAACGCTTAAGCCGCATATTAGTGGAGGGACCAGATGAAGAAGTGCGCTGTTTCTACACCTTCCTGCACCACACTTGGGTCATGCCGCGCAATCTCACGGGCGACGACCCCTATTTCTGGAACACCGATTATTGGGACGACCAATATTCTACTTGGGACACCTACCGCACACTGCATCCGCTCAAGTCGCTCATTGACCAGAAAGCGATGGCGGGCAACGCCAATTTCTTGACCAAATGCCAAGAAGTTCTCGGCTATGTCCCCCGCCATTTCGTCTCCAGCAGTCCCGACAACTTTGGGCTCAACGGCGACACGGGCGACAACATCATCGCCGAGGCCGTGCTCAAAAAGATTCCTGGCGTTGACCAGAAACGCTCTTATGCCGCGCTCAAGGGGGCGGCACTGGACGGTAAGGGCGGACGGCGTCCCGATTATCTGAAAAACAATCAGGGGTGGATACCCATTCCTTGGAACGACAGCACCCGTCGGCGTCCTGGTGGAGAAACGGTCGAAAACAACATGTCCGATGCCCACACCGCGCTGGTGGCAAAAATGCTCGGGGACAAAGAAACGGCAGAGCTACTCGCCAAACGCGCCGATGGATGGATGAACCTCTGGAATCCCGATGCTGAGGATGAGGGCGGCATCAAAGGCTTTATGACCCCGCGCGATGAAGATGGTAAATTTATCCCCGTGAATAAAGAGTCGCTCGGCAAAGGAAAACATCATGCCGCAAAAGGCAAAAAAGGAGAGATGCCCGAATCGGTCAATGTCCGCGAGGTGGCAGGAGAGTTTTTTGGCGAGGGACCTTATTGGAACTATTCTCTCATCGTCAATCATGATCCCGCCAAACTGATCGAGAAATGTGGCGGGAAGGAAGCCTTTATCAAGCGGCTGGAGGTCGGGTTTGAAAATGATCTGATGGGTTTGGGTAATGAACCTGGATTTTTCATTCCGTGGCTCGCCTGTTATGCAGGACGGCCTGATGTTGCCGCCAAATGGTCTCGGCTCAATGCAATCGGAAACCGCAGTAAAAAATCCTACAAGCTCGGCGGACGCTATCCCGGCGACGAAGATAGCGGCGCAATGTCCTCGTGGTGGATATTCTGGGCAATGGGGATATATCCCAACGCCGGAAGTGATATCTATCTCCTGCACGGTTCGTTCCTGCCGAAGATCACGATCCAACTGGAGAACGGCAAAGACTTCGTCATCGAAGGCGCGAATGCGGGCGAAGCCAACCCCTATATCCAATCCTGCGAACTCAACGGCAAGCCGTGGAACCAGTGCTGGATTCGCCACGAAGAAATCATGAAGGGCGGCACCCTGAAATTCGTCATGGGCAAGGAACCCTCCAAGTGGGCACACGACGGCACACCGCCGCCGAGCATCGGCGATGAAATGAAAGCGCCTTGAAAAGAATCACTATGAAAAAAATCGAGGTCAACTCCGTGGAAGCGGGCAAGCCCAGCGGAAAGACAGGGGCGGGCGGGACGCACCGCCCTCCGTTAAGAACGGCTATTTCTTGGGGGAACGGCGGCGGGGGCTTTGCAGAGGCTCTGCAAGGGCTAGCGGGGAGGTCAGCTTTTCGTAGAGGGCAAAGAGGTATTCCACACGCTCGCGTTCGCTGGTGAAGGCTTCTTTCCGATAGGCTTTGTCCACGGCTTTATCGAGCGCATCGTGCGCTTTAACCAACGAGTGATGAAGTGGGTTGTAAAGTTGCGCCAGCGTGGAGCCTCCCTCTAAAAACGGTTTTCTCGCATCCAAGACCGCTTGCGCAGCTCTTTCGACGGCTTCTTTTTGCGCGTCTGTCGGCGTAGGCCAAGGGTAGTTGTTGTAAACCAAGCCCGCTGAATAGCGGTATCGCATTTCCAATCGCCCTGCTACCGTGCGCATCCACGCCATGTGCATCGTGGAGGTGAGGATGGCAAAATGATATACGCTTGGATTGTTAGCTATCAGCAGAACAGCATCCCCAGCTATGGTGGATGGTTTTTCAAATGCTATCGGAATATAATCCCTCCGTTCAGAACTTACTTTTGGAACAACCAAATAAGTCTTCTTTGGAAAATTCTCCACATGAAAGCGCGTGGGCGTTTTGGCAAGTTTTTGCGTGGGTGCGCTGGGGCTGGCGAGGCGGTAGTCTCGGACAGCCTGAATCCGTGCTTTGCACTCGGGGAGCGAAGCTAGCGCACTCGGGTCTATATCTCCCAACCATAGACACCAGCGCTCGATGCTGTTGATAAACTCTTCTGCGCCGATCCATCTACGGAAGTAAGGTTTTGCGCCGGGCTCTTTTTTCAAAAAAGCAGCTTTTTCCTCGGGAGTGAAGAGGTAGTGTCCGCCATCAATCGGCTTGTTGCCAATGCCCAGTGCAGGCACAGGGCAGAGCGGTGTAGATCTGTTGGTGATGACGACGGAACTGCCGAAAGTCAGGTAGGGACTGATCGGTTGGCTGTTGGCAGACTCGGAAACCTTGCCGAGCTTGTCCGTGTCGAAAAGGCGTTTTTCTGCAACGGTGTCCAGCCCGAACCCGATGATGACGACATGGACATGGGCTTTGCCGCTCGCATCGTTGTCCCAGATAAAGGTGCGGTAAGCGAAATGGATTTTCACCTTTCGGGAAAAGAGATGCGACCAGAGGACTCCAGGCTGTTCTCCTTGAGAAATCGAGTTAGTGGATACGAAGGCACAGC